>CALVBH010000027.1 GCA_944325765.1 uncultured Bacteroidales bacterium | reverse complement strand
GACATGAAAAGCGGACACCAGATGAACCGTCTGCTGCAGGGAGATGTCGGCAGCGGAAAGACGATGGTCGCCGTCCTGAGCGCCCTGATAGCAGTCGGAAACGGCTTCCAGGCCTCCATCATGGCTCCCACCGAAGTCCTGGCTCAGCAGCATTTCAGGAATATTTCACGCTATCTCGAAGGCACTGGAGTGAAACCCGCCCTCCTCACAGGCAGTTCCAGGACGGCTGAACGCAGGGAAATCCATGCGGGACTGGAAGACGGGACCATCGGCATCATCGTGGGCACGCACGCCCTGTTCGAAGACAACGTCATCTTCAGGAATCTCGGTCTGGCGATTATCGACGAACAGCACCGTTTCGGAGTGGAACAAAGGGCCAGACTCTGGAGAAAATCCTCCTGCGGGCTGGCTCCGCACATACTGGTAATGACGGCGACCCCTATCCCGAGGACATTGGCCATGACACTTTACGGGGACCTGGACGTGTCGGTCATAGACGAATTGCCGCCCGGGCGGAAACCTGTCCAGACCATATCCGCCACAGAAGGCAAGCGTCCGTTCATGTTCAGGTTCCTGAAGGAGCAGATAGCTCTCGGGCGGCAGGTCTTCATAGTATATCCGCTGATTTTCGAAAGCGAAAAGATGGATTACAAGAACCTGGAGACCGGCTACGAACAGATAGTGCAGGCTTTTCCGTTCCCTCCGTACAAGACGGCGATAGTACACGGCCGGCAGAGCCCCGACGAGAAGCAGTTCAACATGGAAGCCTTCGCTTCCGGAAGGGCCGATATTCTGGTGGCTACCTCGGTCATAGAAGTCGGCGTGGACGTCCCGAACGCTTCGGTCATGGTCATCGAAAGTGCCGAGAGATTCGGCCTGAGCCAGCTTCACCAGCTGCGCGGCCGCGTGGGCAGGGGTTCCGAAAAATCCTACTGCATCCTGATGACGGGCAGCCGTCTCAGCAAGGAATCCAGGCGCAGGATAGAACTGATGTGCGCCACAGAAAACGGGTTCGAACTGGCGGAGGAAGATATGAAGATGCGTGGTCCCGGCGATCTGGAGGGGACCCAGCAGAGCGGACTGCCGGTCACCCTGAACATAGCTTCCCTGGCCCGTGACGGGATGATTCTAAGCGATGCCCGCGCCAGCGCACAGGCAATCCTCGACAGCGATCCCACACTCAGCCAGCCACGTCACCGCATCCTCGCCGAAGAAATCAGCCGCGACAAATACCGCGTCCGGAACTACAGCCAGATCAGTTAGAAGCTGCCGGTTTTCCGGCCGGATCCGCAAGTTCCTGCAAATTCAAATCCGCAGACAAGACAGGATGTCGGAGGCGTTCATGGATTCTTCGCCTTTCTCCGCTGCGGCCATGTCACCGGCTCTCCCGTGCAGCCACACACCTGCGCAGGCGGCGTCCTCCGGAGAAAAGCCTCGCGCCAGGAGCCCGGCCACAAGGCCTGTCAGGACGTCTCCGCTGCCGCCTGCAGCCATACCGGGATTCCCGGTAGTGTTGTACCTGACGCTGCCGGACGGAGAAAAGACGGCCGTATGCCATCCCTTGACCACTATCACTGCACCCGTCGCCACGGCAAGCGCCCTTATGTTGCCCTCCGTGACCAGGCCGTCTCCTGAACCGGCTCCATCGCAGCGGACATCCGCCGCCGAAACCTCTGAAGCCGATTTCAGAAGCCTTTTCAGTTCACCGATATGAGGTGTCAGCACGGAACCTTTCGGGATAAGGGAAAACAGGGCCGGATTCCCGGCAATGATATTCAGGGCATCGGCATCCAGCACCGCCGGCAGACCCGTTTCCAAAAGCCCGCGGAGGGCTGACACGGTTTCAGGAGCCTGTCCAAGACCCGGTCCCGCCCCGACGGCGGAATACCTGTCCATATTTTCAGGAAGACAGGAAAAACAGGTACCGCAGTCGGGACTGACTATCGCGGACGGATGTGCGATATGGACGGCAAGCCTTTCGGAGGCGGGAAGATGCACCGTGACCAAACCGCAGCCCGACCTGAGGGCCGCACCGGTGCACAGCAAGGCTGCGCCTGTCATTCCCTGCTTGCCCGCTACTATGAGGACATGCCCGAAATCGCCCTTGTGAGCATTGCGCTCCCGCTTCGGGAACAATGCCATTACCCTGTTTTCATCGATCCACTGCTTTTCCATTTTCCAATCCGTCGTTCAGAAAAAGCAAGATAATATTATTATCGCAAGGCAAAAAGAAAATTTTAAAAATCTCGAAACAGTTTCTTATTTTTGTAGGATATCGAGAATTATCTGTAGCGAAACACAGCAAATTCGTCAAACAGACGTCAATATGAACGAGAAAACCAGAAATCTGCTGACAGAATGGGCCGGGAAATACAATGACCCGGTATATTTTCAGGAAGACCCCGTCATTTTCCCGAAATACTTCGCCGAGAGGACCGGAGAAAAAGGATACCGGCTCGCGGACGTCGAGATTGCTGCCGTTCTGGCAGCACACCTGGCCTGGGGGCGAAGGTCGATGATTGTGAGGGACTGCCGCAGGGCATTGGACGAAATGGAATGGAGGCCGTACGAGTATGTAATGAACGGCGAATACCGCGATGAAAGCGCCAGCCTGCACAGGACAGTCAGGTGGAGCGAATTCGCCCGGATATGCAGCGCTCTCAGGGAAATTTATTCCAGGACCGACAGCATAGAAGGTCTGACCAACACACAGATACGCACTCTGGTTTACGGACGGAAAGAAGACCCCAGGGCTCCGGACAAGAAAATCAACATGATGCGGCGCTGGATGGTGCGCGATGACGGGAAAGTAGATCTGGGGGTATGGAAAAACAGCGACAAAAAGCTGCTGCTCATACCATTGGATATCCATGTATACGAAATGGCCAGGGCACTGGGACTGACAGACAGGAAACAGAAAGACATCACGACAGTGCGCCAGATTACAGACGCATTCAAGGATATCTTTCCAGACGACCCCTGCAAGGGGGATTTCGCCCTGTTCGGCTACGGGCTTCACGAAAAAGAAATGAAATAAACGCTTATGCCACGACTGTTCATAATCTCCGGATGCAACGGAGCCGGCAAGACCACGGCCTCCTACACGCTGCTTCCCGAAATGCTGGAATGCAGCCAGTACGTGAATTCGGACGAATTCGCGAAGGGGCTCGCGCCATTCGACCCGGAGTCGGCCGCGGTCCAGGCCAGCAGGCTTATGCTGTTGAGAATAAAATATCTGCTGAAACGTAAAGAAGATTTCAGCATCGAAACCACGCTGGCTACCAGAAGTCTTCTGAAAATGATTGCCGGGGCGCAGGCCGAAGGATATACCGTCACTCTGATGTATTTCTGGCTGAATTCTCCGGATCTGGCCGTAGCCCGTGTCAAGGCCAGGGTGGAAGCTGGCGGGCACAACATCCCCGAAGAGACCGTAAGACGAAGATACCGGATGGGACTGAGCTATTTCTTCAGGGACTACGCCCCTCTGTGCGACCGGTGGATTCTGGCGGATAACTCCCAGGTTCCGTTCAGGGTCATCGCCGAAGGGCACAAGGACGGGACGACTGTCATAAAGGATTATGAAACATTCCACAGAATCAAGGAATCCGCATCGGCACATGAATAAAACATATTTTCTCGACAGATTCCGGGTCACGGTACCTCAGCTGGAAAAACTGGCCGGCACGGCCCTGAAATACGGAGGCGACTACTCGGATCTGTATTTTGAACATACAGTCTGCCATGATCTTCTGCTTCGCGACAACGAGGTGACTTCCGGAGGTTTCCACATAGACTACGGAGTCGGAATCCGGGTCCTCAAGGGAGACAGGACAGGCTATGCATATTCCGAAAGCACGGAAATGCAGGATATGCTCGGCGCAGCAGCGGCCGCCGCCCAGATAGCCAGGTCCTCCGGTCCTGAAACCGGAGACGGCGGCATCCTGCCCTCCCGCCTCGATAACGGTATCCTGCCGGATTTTTATCCCGTCATCAAAAGCTGGGGCGAAGCACAAGGTCCGGAATTCATCCCGATACTGAAAAAGCTCGAAAAACTGATATACCGGAAAGAAAAACGGACAGTAAAGGTCATCGCCCGTCTTTCATGGTCCGAAAGCGAGATTATGATGTTCAACTCCTTCGGAGAACTCGTCTGCGATTCCAGACCTATGGGCAGCATCGTCGTTTCCGTCATTTTCTCAGAAAACGGGAAAAACGAAAACAAGACATCCTCGCGGAGCTTCCGGATGGGGACAGAAATGCTGACGGACGCATTGCTCGAAGAAATGGCCGAAGAAGCGGTTTCAGGCATAGACGCCAGATTCAGTGCGATAAGACCAAAAGGAGGGAAAATGCCTGTAGTGATGGGCGCAGGCGCATCGGGAATCCTGCTTCACGAGGCCATGGGGCATTCTTTCGAAGCGGATTTCAACAGAAAGGGACAGTCGGTATTCGCCGGCATGACCGGAAAGCGAATCTGCGACCCTTCCGTCAGCATCATCGATGACGGCACACTGATGTACAACAGGGGCGCCTGCAACTACGATGATGAAGGTGTCCCAGGTCAGAAAACCTGGATGGTCAGGAACGGTATACTGAACTCATACCTGCACGACAGGATAAGTGCGCGGCGGTACGGTACGGAGCCGACAGGGAACGGCAGGAGGGAATCATTCAGATACCCTCCGATTCCACGTATGAGAGCCACCTATATGGAGAACGGCTCCGCCACGAAAGAGGACCTGATTTCATCTGTCGGGAAAGGAATCTACGTGGATGAATTCTCGAACGGACAGGTAAAAATCGGCGAAGGGGATTTCACCTTCTACGTCAAGAGCGGCTTTCTGATAGAAAACGGCAGACTGACCGCCCCTGTAAAAGACATCAACATCATAGGCAACGGGCCAAAAGCCCTGGCGGACATAACAGGCGTAGGGAACGACCTGACAATCGACAACGGGACCTGGACCTGCGGAAAGGACCAGAGTATTCCGGTATCCTGCGGAATTCCTACTGTCCTGGTCCGTGAACTTACTGTCGGAGGCGAATAACCCATAATCATCAGACACATAATGCCGGACAACGAAATTTCATCGGACTGACTTCAGACATGGACACACCAGGAATAATCACAGAGAAAGAGACGCGACTCGCCCTGACGTGCATCGATACCGCACTCGGATGCGGCGCCGGGCAGGTCAGGGTCGTGCTGAACAAAAGCACGCTCGATTCGTACAACTTGCTGAACGGTGAACTGGAAAAAGTCACGCGCTCGGCAGACAGATCCATAATGCTCTATATCTTCGCAGACGGAAGATACGGGACGTTTTCCACAAATATGCTGGACGAGGTTTCACTGGCAGAATTCACCGAGCAGGCCGTAGAGTCGGTAAGGATGCTCTCGGAAGACCCGTTCAGAAAGCTTCCCGAGCCGGAAAGGACGGAAAAAGGCGCGGTTACCGGCAGGGAACTCGGACTTTATGATGAAACATACGGCAAACTGACGGCGGAAGAAAGACTGGGGATCGCGGAAAAAGAATGTATTTTCGGGAACACAGGAATCAGGGATGGCGTCAGACTCGTTTCGGAAGAATGCGAATACTCGGACTCCGTCGATGATTGCTTCACCGCCGATTCTTCCGGATTCCGGGGACGTCACACGGAAACATCCTTTGCCCTGTGTTCGGAGATTACCGTCGAGACGGCTGACGGGAAGAAATACTCCGGCTACTGGTGGGATTCCTCGCCTTTCCTCGCCGGACTCGCCACAGGAAAATGTTCTGAGAAGGCTTACGCCAATGCCTGCAGGCAGATAAATCCAGTCCAAACCGGCAGCGGCCGGTACAATATGGTCGTGGACCGGACAGTAAGTTCCCGTCTGGTCTCTCCCCTGTTCTCCGCCCTGAATTCGTCTGCCATCCAGCAGGAAAGTTCGTTTCTGGCGGGCTCGCTCGGCCGGAAGATATTCAGCGACGGACTTACTGTCACCGACCGGGCAAGAAGTTTCGGGAAGCCCGGAGCAAGGCTGTTCGACAGCGAAGGTGTGGCTACGAAAGATATGGACATCATCCGCTGCGGAGAAGTCAGGACATACTTTACGAACACATACATGGCCCTCAAAATGGGTATAGAGCCTACTGTCGAGGGGGTTTCAAGACCGGTACTGCTGCCTTTCGGGAAAGATGCCCGCCTGAAGGAGTGTCACGGAGGCTGCGGGGATGGCGCACGATTCGGAGCGGATGAGATGATTAGACTCTTCGGCTCGGGAATTTATGTTACAGGCTTCAACGGCGGGAACTGCAATCCCGTTACCGGGGATTTTTCATACGGAATCGAAGGTTTTGTCTTTGAAAACGGGAAAATTCTCCATCCCGTGCGGGAAATGGTCATAACGGGGAATATGGTCGGTCTTTGGGGTAATCTGCTGTACGCGGGAGATGATGCCAGGGACTGCACGAGGTGGCAGATTCCGAGTGTCGCGTTCTCTGGGGTGGATTTCAGCGGGTAGTTCGGCGCGGTTTCAGCGTAGTTTTGAGGGGTGGGTTTTGATTCGTGCGGATATTTGTTATACCTTTGTCGTCTTGACTGCACTCAGGATGAGGCGGCATCCCTGGTGTCATTCCGGGCGGAGGGCGAAGCCCGGAGTCGAGGGATCTGCTTGGAATGAAAAAAATAAATGTAACGACAAAACGGCAAAACAGCATAACGACAAAACAAGGTAACAACAAAAACGGAAAAGATATGAAAGTAGGAAAGAACACAGTCGTGGAGCTATGCTACGAACTCGAAGTAGACGGGGAAATCGTAGACAGGACCACCAAGGAAAAACCGCTGGATTACATCCACGGTACAGGTTCATTGCTCGAAAAATTCGAGCAGAATGTTGAAGGGCTTGAGCCGGGAGGAAGATTCAAGTTTACGCTGACCCCGGCGGAGGGCTACGGCGAAGTGGATCCGGACCGTATCATCGACCTGCCTTTGGAAGCATTCGAGGTGAACGGCGAGATTCGCAAGGATCTGCTGGTGCCCGGGGCCACCATCCCTATGATGAACAGCCGCGGCGGCATCGTGCCCGGCAAGGTCATCGAAGTGGCCGAAAAATTCGTGAAAATGGACCTGAATTCCCCTATGGCGGGCAAGACCCTCAATTTCTCCGGGGAGGTCGTATCCGTGCGCGAGGCTACCGCTACGGAACTGAAGGACGGACTGCACGGGGAGCACGCTGCACGTCAGTGCCACTGCCACGGTGAAGGGCATGGAGACGGATGCTGCCATGGAGAAGGACACGGAGACGGACATTGCCATGGCGAGGGTCACGGAGACGGATGCTGCCACGGTGAAGGACACGGAGACGGATGCTGCCGCGAAAAGGAGTAACGCGTTTCCGATAACGTAAATACAGAAAAAAGTAAAGAGGATGTGACAAGGTTTCATTTTGTCACATCCTCTTGCGCTTCACTGCACGACTGTTATAAATGAAAATCGGTAACGGTATCAGGATCCGCGGCTTCACGGACAGCCGCCATATTTCACTAAACTCTATGCATTCAACTCTTTACAAAGCCTTGACGTAAGGTTTAAAAATATAACTGATACCGGAACATATAGACTAAAGCGATAGTGTTTCATCCTGTTGGATGCAGCGAAGCGGCTTATCTGTTTTTCATAACTTAAGTTTATAAGTTTCTGATATTAACAAAGGTATAACTTTTATTGCTTTAAAGCAATATTTCTGCTGACAAATCGTAAGATAATTTTCCAAAACGCAATAATGCCCCGACAGCAGCCTCGGTAAGACCTGGCGCCGCACAGAGGCTGAAACAAAAAAGAACCGGCGGGGAATCGCCGGTTCTTTATATGGTGTCCTGTGAGTCAGATCCCCTGTCTTCGCTCTGGATGGCACAAGGGCGCTGCGGAATGACAGGTTATTCAGTGGCAGGTGTGAAGCCGAGGTCATACAGGTTCACGGTATTGTCCTTACTGTAGAAATACAGAGTAGCCGGAACCACAGTACCTTCAAGATCCTCCTTGGTCACCTGAATCTGTATAGGATCCTGATCCGCGGTCTTGGCGAAATCGGAATACAGGTCCTTGGTCACCACCTGCCCGTTTATAATCTTCTTCAAGGTCACAGTCGCATTTCTTCCCGTATCATCGTTACTTCCGGAACGTATGAGGAAATAAACCGTTCCCGGGCCGGAAATATTGAAGTATGCACATCTGAATTCCGGCAGACCGTTCTCGTCGAAATCGGGATAACCGTTGAATTTGATTCGTTTGCCGGACGGGTCATAATTTATGGCCTTTCCAGTAGCTCCGACATAGTGAACCTTGTTCTTGTCTACCTTATCCTCTTCATACTTACCGCTCGGATAATCCGCCTCAACGGAGAAATCAGCCATAAACTGACCTACGGAAGTGCCGTCATCGACTATCACAGCATCCTTGTCGTACCCTTCAGGTGTCCAGGTGACGGAGAAGATATTGATGCCGCTACCGCCACTATAGATGGAAATCACGGTTTCACCTGTAATTTCTGTCACTTCTGTCGTGAACACTTTGGCAGACTTGTCTTTGAGGCAGCCCCAGATATTATCATCATCATTAGTGTCGTCTTCAGTCTTGCTATCTCCTTTCACGATAATCTGGTTATCGCCTACAGAAACACAGACATATCTCACTTCCGCACTTGAGGATGCAGCCTCTACTGCAAGAGTTCCGTTTCCGGCGACCTTGAACTGGAGAGCCTGTTTTGTGACACTTCCGGTGCCACCGAACTGATAACGGTATGACTTCACATCCGAAGCATTGGTATCTTCGCCGAACTTGCACTTTCCTCCACCCATCAGGTAGTTCAGATTGTTGTAAACGAAGTCTGCCGTCACTTCAGTATTCTTATCGCTGCCTGCACGGGTTTCATAGAGATACTGGAAGTCAGCATTGCCCCAAGTGGTCGGAATGGCGGAGGAAACGGTTGTCCAAGACTCGGTCTTTTCGAATGTGACAGGAGCAGAGACTTCCGAGTTCTCTTTTAAAGCATCACCAGCTATGGCCTGAACTGTCAGAGTGTAGACACCTGTTGTCATTTCAGTAAGCGGAAGTTCGTAAGAAGTGACAGTGATTCCGTCATGAACGGCAACATCGGATGTTGATGGACCTGTTATCGTCACGGTGTAGGAAGCGGCATTGTCCACGGCATCCCAGCTGAGGGTTACTATACCTTCAGAGGCTTCTGCGGCTGTAAGAGCCACATTCGCAGGCGTATCGAGAACGGTAGGACCTGAAGCGGATATCTCTTCCGTCCAGCTGAGACCGCTCATGACTATAGGGCCGCAGGCGTAGATATAGACCAGGGTTTCACCTTCTATGTCCGGCAATGCCACCCGGGCAGGATTCGCTCCGACAGGGACGGCGCCGACAACTTCGGCCGAGATCTTGTCAGGAGCACCGACAGCCACTGAAATATGGTCGTTGTCAGTGCCGGAGCGGGAGGCTTCGGTAGAAATCACCACTGAGCCTGCACCGTTCACTAAGAAGGCGATACCGCAGTCCACAGGCACACCTGACTGGAGTGTAGCCTCAGCAGTGAATTCCATACCGGCATCGGAAACCTTTATAGGGCTGTCCTCGACGAAGAATTCGATGTTTCCGCGTACGGTGCTGGCATCTATCTCGTCGTAGAAGGTCTCCACATCGGTAAGATCCCAAGTGGTTTCATACGCCACAGGCGTAAGGTCAGGCACTTCTTCAGGCACATACTCGATGAGCCATCTCGGGTCACCTGCCTTAGCGTCGAGGATGATGGCGTTCTCAGGCTTGATGTTGAAGAGTCCCCTCTCGGCATTCTCGCAAGGGTCCGAGTTCAGGACGGCTCCGCCGCCTGCAATGGCCGCGCTCTGGGTCAACTTACCTTCACCCTTTTCATTCACTATGTTTTCTTCTTCACCTTCCGGTGCCCAGGCAGTCTCGCCTATCTTGTAGTAGAAGTTCTTCGAAACCGCAGGAACAGCCGAGGATTTGCCGGAAACCAACGGTATATCGATGGACATAAAGACGTTCTCCGTCACGCTGAATCTTCCGACTTTGCCCTGGATATGGAAGACTCCGGCGTTGCCGTCAGAAGGCTCCACGCCTCCCACCTTGTAAAGAGTATTGTGCTCGAAAGTGAGTTCACCTATAGCACCCGTTTCATCCATCTTGTCATATCTGACCAGACCCCTGTCCGGAAGATTCGAGAAAGTCGAATTTCTGATAGTGAACTTCTCTATATTGCAGTTTTTAGCATTGTTCCTGAAATCGAAGATATGATTCGTCCTGCAGCCATCGAAAGTACAGCCGTCGAAAAGTATGGAGCTGAACCATACCGGCGCATTGGAAGCATAGATGGCGCACTTGTTGTAATTGGTGATGTTGCAGTTCACTACTTCTATCTCCACAGGAGTCTCCGCAGTATATGCAGTACCATCGTCAGGACCTGTCAGGTCTATGCAGTTAAGGCTTGAAGTAAGAGCCGTGAGTTCGAGAGCTTCGAGCCTGAATGAAGTACATCCGACTTTGTCCGCAGTGGCCGGTTTCAGCCTGAACTGGCCGTCCACCACCGGCACCTTGCCGTCCTTTTCTTCACCGAAGATGACTACGGAGCCATACACGTTCAAGGTTTCTATGCTGTAAGGGTCAGTGAGATTGGTCAGTCTGATCTGCTTCGGATCCGATGCCTCGTCAGGGTTGGCAGGGATGGCTGCGGCTTCCTCTACCAGCTGCTTCAGGGTAGCTACATCAGGAGCGCTTACAGCCTGGGACCAGTCAGGACGTGTCCAGGCCACGACTTCACCCCTGTTCGCACTGCCGTAATGTACGGCGAAAGTGTACTGGGTAGAAGGATCGAGCGGCTCTTCCACGGTACCCACTGTAAACTCTACGGTACCGCCTGCAGTCACAACTGTCTCACCAAGCTCATAAGTGCCGTAATCCTTTCCGTCATCGGTAGGATTTGGAGATACGCGTACCTGGTTCACTTCAGTATCACGTTCAGGCATCTCCCAGGTCAGCGTCACTGTAGTGGCTGTCCTGTTCGTGACTGTAATATTGTGTACGTCAGGCTTTACGATATAGGTCGCTGCCGGATAAGGGAAAGTAGCCCAATGGGAATCCTCTATGGCTTTGGTGACTCCGTCGGCTTCCATCCCCTGCGCCTTTACGCGGGCGAAATAGAATTTGTCGGCAGACAGATCGTAAGTCCTGGAAGTAGTGGAGCCGCTGCCTGAGGCAGGGATAATATCCGTATGCACAGGATCGGACTCGAACACTGTCTCAGGAACATCTTCTTCCGCTCCTTCATAAATCTCGACCACATACTGGGTGGCACCCTTGGCGTTCGCCCAAGTGTAGGTAACCTTGTTTCCCGTAGTCCTGTCCACGCTCATAGAAGTGCTGCTCGGGGTCAGGCAGGCCGGAAGATTAAGCTCCTCGACAAGCTCCACCTCTTCCACGCAGCCGTTAAGCAGCGGCAGAGTGAAAGCCGAGAGGCAGAATATCAGTATTGGGTATATTTTCTTCATATGACTAAATTTTTATTGTTCGGATGCTGTTCAGAATCCATAATCATTTTTCAGTGTATTCTGGCTGCTGGCTATGGATGTCTCGAAGATAGGCCACCACTGGACAACTTTTCCGTTCACCTTGTTGGCATCTTCGGCGACAAGCAGGACTTTCTTGTTCTTGAAAAGATTGTCCGAGAAATACTGGGAAGACTCGCCTTCGGAGTTGGTATAAACCTGCCAGCCGGCTCCTGCCGGTCCCTGGGAATCCGAAAGTGCATCGATATCTTCAGGATCAAGCCCGTACATCTCGATGGTAGGTATGCCGTGGCTGTCGGTACCGTATCTGTACCAGAGGTATCTGCCATCATACTGCGCATATTCGCCGGTACGGTTCTTAAGGGCAGTCAGGTCGGTCTCGGCAGCCTGAAGTTTTTCATCCAGAAGCCCCCAGCGGATAAGATCACCCTTGCGGAGGAATTCCCCGACGAATTCAAGGGCACGCTCGTCCACTATGGCATCGAAGAACGACTCCTTGTCGGAAATGGCGTTCACATAGGCCTGGGCTTCACTCTCGTGCCCCTTGTATGCACGTTCGCGCACCTTGAGAAGCCAGCCTTTGGCATCATCGAACCTGTCACCGCTGTCGAACGTCACATCCGGATCGGCCGCGATCTCGGCTGCCATCAGCAGGATGTCGGAATATCTCATCCATACAGGCTTCACACCGTCATCGTTTCCTCCGGTATACGGAGCGGTTTCCATCCATTCGAAACGGTATTTTCCGAAATACCAGTTTTCCAGACCGGCAGGCTGCGGAGTGGCGGTGCCATCACCGTCAGCATCCTCCCATTCGAAGTTCACGCAGCTTATGTCCCTGCGGACATCATTCTCACCGTAGTCCCAGTAAAGGGTAGGTACGGGACCGGCCTGACCGCCCCTGTTAGAATCCTGTGGATTGTACTCGGTCCTTCCGATGTTGCGCACTGCGAATGTATAGTTCCACCTTCCGCGGGAGTCGCTGAACGGAATCACCCAGATGATTTCCTTTCCGGCTGTAAGGTCCATATTGTTCACGCTCCTCCACAGTTCCTCGTAGTCCATCAGTTCGAGACCGCCGTTGGTGATGACATCTTCCAGATATGCAAGAGCCTTCGGATAAAGCACCTGTTTCTGAAGTTCCGGATCATCGGAATATCTGATGTTCCCAAGATTTCCTGTGCCGACGGCTCCCTTGTCAGGGCGCATAGCTGAACCTGACGCCATCAGGGCAAGACGGGCGTAAAGGCCCTCGGCCAAAGCCTTGCTCGCACGGTCCGTATTCATAGTAGCTGCACTCTGTCCCGGCATAGCCATATAAGGGATGGCTTCTTCGAGATCTTTCAGAAGCTGCTTGTAGATTTCATCCCTGTCGGACTTGTTCAGATATATGGTCTCCGGGGATACCGGTTCGAACCGGGCAGGGACTTCTCCGAATGCCTTCAGAAGCTCAGTGTAGAGGACTGCCCTCATAGTCAGGGCCTCTCCGAGGATGGCTGCCATTTCCGGACGGTCTTCAGGATTTCCGTATTGTCTTATACCCTCGATAGCGAGATTGGCCCTCTCGATACCGGCGAAAAGTTCATTGTACGGACCATCCTGCAGGTTCAGCTGCGAGTTGTTTACCGTGATGTCATACTGCGCTATCTGGGACTTGGCATCCTGAGTGTTCGAGATATACCATTCGATATCGGTATTGTAGCCGTACCAGGGAAGATAACGGGCACGATGGGAGTTGGTATGCCCGAATACCTCGTAGATTGAGAACAGCTGGTATTCCGTAAGAGTCGGGTCAGCGAACACAGTCGGCGCATCGAATGTGGACTGGGACTCCGTGGTGAGGTCGCAGGAAGCCAGAGATAGACCGGCCGCGATGCCTGCTCCAATGAAAATTTTTCTTATGATATTCATAATTCTGTGTCGTATTGGGAATTAGAAAGTTAGGTTCACACCGACCACATATCCGATACTCTTAGGATAAGCGGAATAGAAAACGCCAGGAGTAAGAGGCGTCGAACGCCTGGTATCCACTTCCGGATCATATCCGGAGTAGCGGGTCAGACAGAAGAGATTGGTTCCCGTCACATAGAAACGGAGCCGCGATATCTTGGCCTTCATCGTGATGTGCGAAGGAAGGGTGTAACCGATGGTCGCGGATGACAGGCGGAGGAAAGAGCCGTCTTCGACCGCCCAGTCCGAGAATACCGCGTTGCCTACGGCAGGTGACCACAGTTCGGCTCCGGCATTCATCTCGGCAAGCCTGTCAGGATCGTTCACGAGTTCTCCCGTAGACCAGTCCACATTTGTCCAGCGCTGCTGGTCTGTCTTCATCAGGTTCCTTCTCTGATATTTGCGGGACGAAGTGAACTCTATCTTGTTCGCGTTGTATATGTCGTTTCCGAAGACATAGTTGAAGTTGGCGGAGAAATCGATGCCGTAGAGGTAGCCCGAAAGGGAAATACCGCCTGTTCCGATAGGGAGGGCATTTCCTATGACGCGTTTGTCGGCAGTAGTGATCTTGTGGTCACCGTTCATATCCTTGAGCTTCATAGCGCCCGGCCTCAGATACTCTTCACCGATTATTTCGGAAGCATCGGCCACATTGTCAGCCAGAGTCCAGGAACCCTTGGCGGCGTCATAGCCTATAAAGTCTTCGACCGTATAGAATCCGTCGGAGATGTAGCCGAACATATTACCGAGAGGCTGACCCTTCTCTACTCTATAGTCCACACCGACTTCGGATGAAGCCCAGCGTGATTCCGACTCTATGTACGGAAGTTTGCCGATATCGAGGACTTCATTCTTGTTCAGGCTTATGTTGGCTCCGAGAGTAAGGCCGAAGTTGTCTCTTTCCACGAGTACGGCATTCAACGAGACTTCCAGACCCTGATTCCTGATCGAGCCGACGTTCTGATACTGGAACTCGTATCCGGAACCTGCAGTGGTGAACTGTACGAGAAGGTCTTCGGTCGTGTTGTGGTATGCTTCAACGGAACCGTTCAGCCTGCCCTTGAAGAATGAGAAGTCGAGACCGATGTTGTGCGAAAGGGTCTTCTCCCAGGTAAGCTCGTCATTGGCCATAATGGTGTCACCTCCGTCGGTCACTGTTGACCAGTAGGTGTTGCTCATAGAAATCCAGGAAGTGTTGTTCGAAGCGAAATTCAGCGCGGTCATATTGGACGGGATATTGTTGTTTCCTGCCGTACCGAAACTGTAGCGGAGCTTGAGGTTGTCAAGCCAGCCGGAAGCGCCCTGCATCCACGGCTCATTGGATATGGTCCAGGATGCGGCAGCTGACGGGAAGTAGCCCCACTGGTGCCCTTTCGAGAACTTGGAGGAACCGTCGGCACGCATCGTGGCCGATACGGAATACCTGTCATCGAACGAATAGTTCACACGTCCGAAGAATGAAAGCAGGACGTCGTTAGGATCGTAGAAATTGTTCGTCGATATGGCTGTACCTGTGGACATAAAGTTCCAGGCCATATCCGCATCGAAGAAGTCAGGGAAGTTCTCCACCATCGAAGTGACGGTATTGGACTTGGTCACTATGTATTCCTGACCAGCGAGGAGATCCAGTTTGTGCCTTTCGTCGGTGAACACTTCCGAGAAGTTGTAGCTCAGGGTGTTCGTATTGCGGATGCGCTGCCTGAAGTAGTCGGTATACTGGGCCGCAGGCTTGTTCTTGTACTGGGCATTGTTGCCTACATAGTAGGTCGTAAGTCCGTAAAAACGGTTGTTTTCCTGGGTATAGCTGTCCAGACCACCTTCCACTTTCAGGTTAAGGTTCTTTATGATGTGCCAGGTCACGGCTCCGTTTACAGTCCAGTTCCGGCGGATACGCTTGTTGTCATTGTCGGCCACGGACTGGAGAGGCGGTGCATTGTCTCCGTACTCCTCTTCGAGGTCGGCACCTTCGATGGCACCGTCAAGCGGTATCGGGGTGTACTGCACGGCGTGTTTCAGACGGCCGTTGCCGGAAGTGGAACCGGAGTCGTTTATGGAATTGGCACCGGAGCCGAGAATCCGGGTATTGGAATATCTGGCGTTTATGTCGAATGTCAGTTCCTTTATAGGCTTGTATGTGGTCTTGAAATTCAGGTTGTCCCTGCGGTAGGTGGAACCGGTCATTATGGCGTTGTCACCGAGGTGGGAATAGCTGGCGGTCCATCTTACCTTGTCCGTACTTCCGGAAACCGAAAGGTTATGGCTGAAGACGCGGCCGGTGTTGCCGAACACCTGCGAAATCCAGTCGTTGCCCTGGATATTTTCATAAAGCCCTATGTCTTCATAGAGTCCGAAAGCCGGGACATACTTATCCTCGTACTGATCCCTGATGAGGGAAAGCTCATACTGGTCCTTGACGAACTTGTATGGATCCTCTACCTGTATGGCATCCTTGTTCGCCATCCATTTCTGGCCCCAGTAAGCGTTGTAGCTGACAGAGAATTTTCCGCTTGCCCCGCTCTTGGTGGTCACGAGGACTACGCCGTTCGCACCACGGGATCCGTAGATGGCTGTAGAGAAGGCATCTTTCAGGACATCGATGCTCTGGATATCCGAAGCAGGTATGTCCGAGATGCTTTCTACAGGGAAACCGTCCACTATATACAGAGGTGAGCTGTCCTGTGTGATGGAACCTGTACCACGGACACGGATCTTTATGTCGGCGTCAGGATCACCCTCGGTAGTAGTGACCTGGACTCCGGCCATACGTCCGGTAAGGGCTTCACTGACGGATGTCACCGGCATAGCTGCCAGTGTCTTGCTGTCCACCGAAGACACCGAGCCTATCAGATCTTTCCTTTTGACAGTAGCATATCCGATGACGACAGTTTCTTCCAGGAAGTTCGAATCGTCTTCGAGGACCACGTCATAGACCCGGCTGTTTCCTATACGCACTTCCTGGGTCCTCATACCGATAAACGAGAAGACCAGGGTTTTCCCCTCCGCACCGTCAAGATCCAGGACATATTTGCCGTCTGCATCGGTAGATGTGCCGGTAGTCGTGCCGTCCACGAACACGGAAACCCCGGCAAGAGGTTGACCTCCGGTATCCTTGACAATACCTGTGACCTGCTGGGCTGAAGCCGTCAGGGTAACGGTCAGTCCCACGATCAGGAGATAGATTTTAGAAGTCAGATTGTTCATAAAACTTAGTGGTTAGTGTTAATTGAATGTGCGAAAATACCCAATGCGCTGCCGTATGGCAGGCATTTTTTTTCGTATTGAATGTATTTTTTGCCGGATGACGTTTTTTACAGGGGTTCGGGCAAATCCCCCCCCCGACTGCAGGGTGTCATTTCGAGCGGAGCCGCAGGCGGAGTCGAGAAATTTGACGTGTAGAATGCGGCAGATCCCTCGACTACGCTCGGGATGACACAGGGCGCCGCCTCGGAGCACCCCGGAAATGAGGATCAATATAATGCAGTGTAGTCGGCGCCGTGGTTCTGGGCGGCAACGATGTCGCGGACCAGCCAGTGGAGATACATTTCGAGATTCGTGTACCGTCCGTACTTGTCGAGAGTCCGGGCATTGCCGTCCGAAGCGTCATCCGGGTCGAGACCGAATTCCGTCTCGAAAGCATCGGGCATACCGTCGCCGTCGGTATCGGCGACTGCTGCGATTTCCTCAGCCGTTGCTTCATAGTCAGGCCAGCCGCCTGCTGCGGAAGGAGTGTCAATAAGGCCTCCCGTACTTCCGAGTCCGCCGGTTTCGTATGTCGCGGTACCGGATTTGGCATCGTGTGCAGCCCTTTCGTCCACTTTATCCCTGGCCAAGGATGCTCCGGCATAGGCACATACCTGGCTGAAAGCTTCGTCGGCAGAATGCGTGCTGGTATAGACTGTCTCACCTGCGGGACCGGTTATGTCCATAGGAGCATCGTGTATCATCGCATCCGACGGAACATTATAGTGATTCGACTCGTCGTGCCAGTAAAGTCCTGTCAGATTGTCTTTAGTGATGCCCGGATAGTCATAGTAGACATTCCCGGAGACATAAAGTTCAGGATAGCCGTAGTCCGTGCCATTGGAGGTATAGATACCGTTCACATCATAGATGTATTTCTTGTCTTTGGAAGCCGGACCCTGCTTGTAGTAATTGTTTACTATGTTGAACCAGGCTCCTTCTCCTCCATACGTACTGTTCATACCCCAGTTATATACTACATTGTTTCTGTAGTCCACGTGCCCGCGCTTGTCCGGATTCCCGGGATTTTCATAGATATGAGGATGGTCAAAGCGCGGATTCCTGCTGTCGTGATTGGCCAGCATATTGTGGTGGAAAGAAGCGTTTTTGCCTCCCCATATGCCTCCATAGCCGTGCTCGCCTTTGTCGTGCTTGGAAATCCTAAGGCTTTCTGTCGCCAGGCTCCACTGCAATGTAAAGTTTTCGTTCCCGTAGAAAGAGGCGCACTCGTCTATGGACCACGACATAGAGCAGTGGTCCACTATGATATCCGACTGGCGACGTCCCCAGATAGCGTCCTCCCCATCGTCCACGTTCGCCCCTTCGTCACCGAGCCTGAACCGGATGAAACGGATTATTACATTGTCTGCCTCCACTACAGTGGCATAATTCTTTATGCAGATTCCGTCTCCCGGCGCAGTCTGGCCGGCAATGGTGATATTCCCGTTCTTAATCCTGAGTTTCGACTGAAGTTCGATGATGCCCGCCACGTCGAAGACGACTGTCCGCGCACCTGAAGCCTCCACCGCTGCACGAAGCGAACCAGTGCCGCTGTCGTTCAGATTGGTGACGTGGATAACACGGCCGCCGCGACCGCCGGTGACATACATTCCGCCGCCTTCGGCACCCGGAAATGCGAGAGGCTCGGCAGTGCTTTCATATTCCGGTATCAGGAACTTCCCGTACAGGACGGCAGGGTCTTCTTCATCGCCTTCGTCAGGGTCTTCTTCATCGCCTTCGTCAGGGTCTTCCGGATCCGGTTCCACTTCGCCTTTCCCCGGTATGGCACTTATCGGAGCGGCATAGTCGGAGCTGCCGTCGGCAGTCTTCACACGGACCTTGAAACGGTATTCGGTACCTGTCTCGAGGTCGGAGAACCTGGCGGAATTGTCCTCGGTCTGGAACTGGTTCACATAGGTCCCGTCGGCGTATTCGAGTCGGACGGTATAGTATTCGACTCCCTCAACCGGTTTCCAACTGAATGTAAGGGAGGTTTCGTCCGAAGACAGGACGCGTACTTCCGTCGGAGGAGCGACGGTTACCGGTTCCGTGATTTCTTCGTCTTTCTGACAGCTTCCCGCCATGAGGAGCAGGAGGGCTGAGGTTATCAGGATGAGAGTTTTATGCATTTTTACAGGTTTAATATTTTACATTGGTTAAATCACTCTGCTATGCCCCGGATAGAAGAGGCGCTACAGTACGTCATTTTCGGAGTCGATGATGCCCGGAAGCCCGGTCACCGAGCCGCAGACGCCGACCTTGCCTGTCTTTATCTGTCTTACTACCCGCGCATCTGTCCCGTCACGGCTGATGGAAGCCCCGGCGGACTTCAATATTGCCCTGAAGGCTTCTCCGGCCGGCCGGACAACGGCAGGATTTTTCATCAGAAACGGTTCCGGTGCGGAGATATCGTCATATTGCGCCTCCCGGGAGGCGATTTTCTCCATATCCGGCAACTTGCCCTGCCAGTTCCCTTTCTTCACGTATGAGATATCATAGACATTGTCCTTTATATAAAAGGAGCCGGGAATCATCGAAGTGGATTCGGAGGTGTAGACTTCGAGATAGCGACCGTCGAGGTTTTTCGTGGCCGGTCCCGGGATGAAGGTGTTTCCGACGACGTTGAACCAGCCTTCTTCACCGCCGTATATGGCTTTCATGCCCCAGTTGAAGACGATGTTGTTCACGAACTCGACAGTGCCGCGGTAGAAGATAAGGTCGGAGCCGGAATAGATGGCTGGATGATCGAAGCGCGGATTGCGGCTGTTGTTGTCGGCCAGGATGTTGTGATGGAACGAAACGTTCCGTCCGCCCCAGATGCCTCCGTAGCCGTGCTCCCCTTTCCTGTGAATGGAACTGTTCAAAGCCTCGGCTATGATGCACCACTGGATGGATGCATCGCTGATGGAGTAGAAAGAGGCGTTTTCATCGGTCGCCCAACTCATGGAGCAGTGGTCGATGATGACGTTTTTCACCCTGCGTGCCCCGAGAGCGTCGTTCTCGTCCTTGGATGCGGAACCCATACGGAAACGCATATATCTGACAATCACCTCATCCGCTCCGATATACAGCCCGTGGTCACGGAGAGTGATGCCCTTTCCGGGAGCCGTTTCCCCTGAAATGGTGATATACGGGTCTTCGATTTTCAGCATGGATTTCAGATGGATGTCGCCCTCGACCGCGAATTCCACTATTCTCGGGCCTTCGGCCTCGACAGCATACCTGAGAGTGCCTTCCTCGTCGGAATCCTCCAGGGAGGTCACCGTGAAGACCCGGCCTCCGCGTCCGCCTTTGGTATATTTTCCGCCGCCGTCAGCTCCCTCGAATGCCGGCTGCCTGTCCAAAGGCTCCACGGTTTTCTTCCCGCCGCGGATGGCTGTACCGTCATAAACGTACTCGATGTTGTTCGCAGCCTCATATTCAAGGGATGCCCAGATGAACGGACCGACACCCTTGCAGTCGTTCTCTATGACAGGTTCGCTGATATAGTAGTCGAAAGTGCCGCTTCTCATCTCCTTTCCGCCAAGGCCGGCTACGGAACAGCAGGAAGTGATGGAAATGGTGCCGTCGGGGTCTGTCCTGACGAATGTATCGATGAATTTCCGGTAGAGTTCGCGGGAAAAGTCCCTCCACTCCGCGGAAAGATAGCCCTGACGCACGCCTTTCAGATACGAATAGACGAACATGGCTGAAGCGGTGGATTCGAGGTAGTTTCCTTCTCGTCCCGGAGAATCCAGCACCTGATACCACATGCCGGTCTGCGGATCGGCATACTTCGGCAGCAGTTCCATCAGATAGCGGAATTTCCCTGTCAGGTCTTCCCTGCCGGGATTATCCTCCGGCAGATAGTCGAGGACTTCGAGAATGGCCATTACGTACCATCCGCAGGCCCTGCCCCAGGCATGTGCCGACTGGCCGGTAAGGGAATCCGCCCAGAACATTCCGCGGGATTCGTCCCAGGCATGCCTCAGGAGTCCGGTCTCAGGATCGAGAGTGTGCCTGAAAGCCACGTCGAAATGGCGGCAGATATCCGAGTAAAGTGAATCGCGCTGCGCTTTAGGTGAATATTTCCTGGTATATTCCGCATAGAAAGGCTGGGCCATATACAGACCGTCGAGCCAGACCTGGTGAGGATAAATCTTCTTGTGCCAGAAAGCGCCTTCGGACGTCCTCGGCTGTTCGTCGAGCTGTTCGCGGAGTTTTCTCAGGACGCGGCGGTACTTCTGGTCTCCGGTCCGATAGTAGAGGCGGTAATAGAGCCTGCCGGGACAGATGTGGTCGACGTTGTAGTTCTCTTTCTTATAGGTCACGACATTCCCCTCTTCGTCAGCCATGATGTCCGCCCATTCGCGGACATAGTCCCCGGCATACGGAAGTCCGTAGCGGTCAGCCACGTCGAGGAAGGAAAGGAGTTCCAGGCCTGTGGTATAGTTCCACTTGAGCTTGCCCTGTCTGCCGTCGAGCCAGGCGGCGTCTGGATTCCGGAGCATCTCGGAATTCATCATCCTGACCGAATACGGAATACATGCTGCAGGTTCAGCCTGAACAGGTTCCGACACCGCGGAAGCGGCGGCTTTCGCCGGAGACATTGTCGCGCACAGCACGGTCAGGGCTGCAGCGACCGTAAAAGTCCTGTATTTCATGATTTCTGTTTGTTTGTCCTTATATATTCTACCGGGGAAATGCCGAAGTGCTTCTTGAACGAGCGGCTGAAATAGCCCGGATCGGAAAATCCGACCTTGTAACAGGTTTCGGACACGGAAAACTGCCCGGTCTTGAGGTAATATGTGGCTTTTTCGAGCCTGAAATCCTGGATAAGCTCCACCGGAGACTTGCCGGTAAGGCCTTTTATCTTGTTGTACATGGATGTCCGGCCCATCCCGACATACACGGCCAGCTGGTCTACCGTCACATCCGCATCCGCCACGTTTTCTTCAAGCCAGGTCATCACCTTTTTAAGGAGTTCCTCGTCCCTGTCCGTGTAGACGATATCTTCGGGACGGATTTCCAGTTTCGCACCGCTTCCGGCCTTTCCGTCAGCAGCGGCATTCCTGGCGAACATCTCGGTCAGCGTCTTGCGCCTTTCCAGAAGATTGTCTATCCGCGCACCCAGAAGTTCCATCGTGAACGGTTTGGAAATATAGCCGTCGGCCCCGTACTTCATAGCTTTCAAATGCGTATCCGCCTCGTGTCTGGCAGTAATCATAATAACCGGTATGTGGCTGGTATTGAAATCTTTCCGTATCCGGTTGATAAGTTCGATACCGTCCATCCGAGGCATCATCAGGTCAGTGACTATGACATCCGGCATCCAGCCCTGGTCGATAAGCGACAGGGCTTCCACTCCGTTCGAGGCGTCGCGCACTTCGTACTTGTTTATCAGGGAGTTGTACATATAGATTTTCAACTCTGCATTATCCTCCACCACCATCACTTTCGCGGCGTTGTCCGGATGCGTCGGCTTGACCTTGTATTTGCTCAGGCCGTATGATTCGTTCTTGTCGGCCGCTGGTTCTTCGGAAGAAACGATTCTGACATTTTCGCCGCTGAAATGCTCTTTGCCGAGCGGAAGGACTACGAAAAACTCGGACCCGCGGCCCTTCCCGCTTTCAACCCAGATTCTGCCGCCGTGAACCTCCGCTATTTCCTTGCAGAAAGAAAGTCCTATTCCGCTGCTGGCCACCCCGTTGAACGAACTTTCCGAAGTCGAGATGAAAGGTTCGAAAATAGCCGTCTGCCTGTCTTTCGGCACACCTATGCCGTTGTCCTTTACCATAAGGGTGACTTCCTGCCCGCCTTCCCTGTGATATACGGCCACCTCTATCTCCCCTCCGTCGGCAGTATATTTGAATGCATTGGATATGAGATTGTAGACCAATGCCTCTATCCTCACCGAATCGGCCCATATCGCCAGGGAATCTTCGGAATGCGTCAGTCTCATCTCGATATGTCTCTCGATGGACATGTCCTTGAAGTCGTCATACACCTGCCTGACGAGACGGACAATATCTATCTGGCTGATATTCAGCTGTATTTTTCCACGGACAATGCGTCTGATATCGAGAAGCTGGTTTACGAGGGTCATCATCCTCCTGGAATTCTTGTACACGAGGTCGACACTGTAGTCATCCGGTTTCCCGGTCTTCATCTTCTGCCTGATATCTTCTATGCCTCCGAGTATCAGCGTGAGAGGAGTACGCAGTTCATGCGAGATATTCGTGAAGAAGCGGCCCTTTATTTCATTCAGGCTTTCCTGCAGGGCCGCATCGTTCTTCAGACGGACCGATGTGAGGAACATCCTGACAAAGACGAATATCAGCGAGAGAATGATGGCGCAGTAGACAGAAACCGCCCACCAGGAAGCCCATGGATGAGGCCGGACCCTCACATTCATAGATATGGTCTGAGGGTCGGAATAGCCGTCATCGGTGGATGCCGAGACCATGAATACATATTTTCCCGCCGGAATCCTCGAATAGGAGACGGATGTATTCCCGTTGGCGGAAACCCAGGACTTGTCATAGCCTTTCAGCCTGTAGGTGTATTTGACATTGCCCTGAATCCTGTAATTCAGGGAAGCGAAATCGAATGTGAAGAACGAATAATCGTGAGGAATGACCAGGGATGACCCGGCCGGCTGCCTTCGGCCGTCCACCGTGATTCCTGAAATGACCAGATGCTTGTCTTCCGGTTCATAGCTGAACTTTTCCGGGTCGATATGATAGACATGGTCATGTGTTCCGAAAATGATAGTCCCGTCTTCGAGTCGCGCACACGTAGCTTCGCTGAAAGTCGTGGAGACCACTCCGTCATATTTCGAATAGTTGGCCACGGATTTGCCCTCCCCCGAAATCTTCGCTATTCCCGTTTCGGTGCTCAGCCATATATTCCCTTCGAGGTCGTCCACGGCGGAAAGCACGATATTGCTGCTCAGTCCGTCTTCCCGGCTGACGATGTCGAAATACGGTCTTTCCTCCCCGTCGAAGCGTATCCGGTCGAGACCTCCGCCGAAAGTGCAGAGCCAGGTTTCTCCGCTTCTGTCCGTGAAGATATAGATGATGTCGTTGTTCCCGAGCGAATGTATGTCTCCAGGGATTTTCTGGACGATATGGAATTCCGTAAGTTCAGGATTCGCCGCAGGGTAGAACCATATCAGGCCGCTTACAGTGCCCGCCAGCATCCTTCCGTCCGGCATGCAGTGTACGTAGCGGACCTTCTCCCCCATTTCGAGAGGATAGTCCGGGAAATCGCGGTAGACGGTGAAGAATCCGGTGCTGTCCGGATGAGGAAGCATGGAAAGCCCTCCGCCGTAAGTACCTACCCACAGACGGCCGTCCTTGTCCTGCGAAATGGAATATATGTCATCGGAACTGATGGAACGCGGATCCGTATCCGAATGTCTGAACAGGCGCTCTATCCGGTACCCCCCCCAGAGGATAACCGGATCATTCCGCTGCCTTTCGTACCTATCCAGATATCCCCGGAAGCATCCTCGAATATGCAGTAAATGACCCCGAAAGTCTCGCAGCCGCGTATTTTACGGCAGGAAGACATATCCGGAGAATACACGTACAGTTCGCGGCTCTTCGTCGCCACCCATACCTGGCCGCGGCTGTCGGTAAGGACCGCCCTTACTTCCGATGCGGAGACCTGATCCTCCGAACTGGACGGAGGCACTATGACTTCGACCTTCGGGGTGATGACAGTAGCCCTTTCGAGGCCCCTCTGCACGGTAGAGAACCATAGAACCCCAGAACTGTCCACCGTATAACAGGCGACTCCGTTCATGAAGCGGCATCCCGGCTGTTCCCTGACGTTGCTCAGAGGGACAATCTCGTCCTCTTCCCTGTCATAGTAGCCGAATCCGTAGTCGTTCATCTTTATCCACAGCCTGTCTCCGTATTCCAGGACCCGTGCCAGAGTATCCGTATAGTAGGACATTACATTCCTTTCATGCTCATAATGGCGGAATGCCTGCTTCCCTGGATGCCAGGCTGAAATTCCCGTACGGTCGGTGACTATCCACAGGAGTCCTTCGGAATCCGGACAGAGATACCTGACACGCCCGAGATTCCCCCTGTGGAAACGCATGGAGAAGTCGGAAGTATCCACTGAAGCTATCGTCCCCTTGCTGAATCCGAAATAAAGACTGCGTTTTTCCCCGCTTCCGGTCACTGACATGGAGACTAAGGGACCGGTAGAGGAAACATCGAAAGTCTTGTGCAGCCATTTCCCGGTATTCCTGTCCACTACCAAAAGCTCCTCAGGCGATGAAAAAAGCAGTTTGTCTCCGATTTCCGCGAATCCACGGCAGGATGAGTTTCTGGCAATGACCGAAGCCTCCCCGTCCTTCACGGATGCTATTCCCGTCTCCGAAACCACATACACCGTACCGTCCGAATCCTCGAAAATCTCCTCGATTTCCTTGCCCACCACACTGTCGGAAACGCTGTAGAAAATCTGGGGACTCAGGTCCGGTCCCAGCTTATACAGTCCGATTCCGGACAATGCCAGCCATACGTTCCCCCTGCTGTCGCAATGATATTTCTCCACCCGCGCCTTGGACAGGCTCGGGGTAATGTCGCCGGGAATGGCCAGAAACGTCTCGGATGCCGGGTCGAAACGGAAAATGGACCGGTCGTATGTGGTAATCCACAGATAGCCGCACGCATCCTCCTTCATAGAGAGGATACGGTTATGGGAAACATTGGAATAGTCGCCAGGCTGGACAGTATAGTTGATGAAACGGTTGCCATCGAACCTGTTGAGCCCGTACCACGTGGAAATCCAGATATATCCGTTGCGGTCCTGGAGAATCTGGCTGATATAGTTGTGGGACAGTCCGTCATCCGACGAATAGTGCTCGAAAAGACAGTCCAAAGGCGCCGCGGCAGTCCGCAGCGCCAATGTCACTGTCAACAATATGGTTATGACCTGTTTCGGTTTCATATCAAGTGTCAGTCCGGCGAGTTTCTAAATATACTCAAAAAACTTTGAAATACCAGTCGTCCGACGGGCCGAGGACATTGTCCGGTGTATATTTCCCGAGGTCCTTCCGGCCGAGGGTATGGGACCATTTCACCCTCTGTTCCGGAGAGGCCGCTCCCGGCCCGTAATTCCCGTACTCCGCATAAAAGGACGTTTTCTCTGCATCCGGTTTGTTCCAGTTGTGCCAGCCTTCCGGCAGTATGTGGTCCCCGAGTTCACAGTCTATGAAAACCGTCCGCGCATACGGTCTCCACGGCCGTCCGAGATATACCCTCGACGCCTTTTCATTATGGGTCAGGGTGCAGTTTCTGAAGACATATCCGAATTCCTGGCCCTCCGGAGTGGAAGCCGCCGTCACGTAACTGTTTTTCTTGCTCAGCACCGTGCAGCCATCGAACCAGGCGATGGAAAATCCGAAAATGAAATCGGTGGTCCCTTCTATATGGCAGCCTCTGAAATACTGTCTCTGTCCCGGACCGAAAGTGTATATCGTATCCTGGTTGGCTATGAAACGGCAGTTTATGAATGCCACCCTGTCCCCGTTCACCGTGATGGCGCAGGCCTGCGCTATTTCCTTCGAATCTCCGGCTGAATTCTCGAACGTCAGGTTCTCGGCGAGGAAATCGTTTGCATGAAGGAAGACGGTAGAAGTGGCGGAAGTGCCCATCTCATACCCGGTAGAGCCTTTCTTCAAGGCATAGTCGTTCCATGTAATGACGGTGGAGGCGGCATCCTCGCCCACGAGGTGCAGCTTTTCCTTGTTCGCGGGAATGGTGAGCTTTTCGGCATAGACACCCTTCCGGATACGGATTTTGGTCTCGTCCTGCTTGCAGTAGTCCGGAGCCGCATTCACTGCTTCCCGGACGGTGAAAAAGTCCCCGCTGCCGTCCTTGGCCACCACGAAATCGTAATCCGTGACATGTGCGGAAAGTTCGGGTATGACACCGGTTATGGCAGGGAGCAGCAGTTCCACGATTTTACGTGCGCCGGCCACATTGGTATGCGTGTTGTCTTTCAATCCTTCGGGATGTCTCGGGCAGGTTCCCGGTTCCACCCACATGTAATATTTCCGCGAAGCTTCGTCTCCGAGGGATTCAAGCCATTCCTGCGTAATCCTGTTCGCGTCGATCACCGGGACGCCGAATTCTTCCGCTACAGAGAATACTGCCGCAGGATAGTCTCCATGGCAGTCCCTGTCGAGTTTTCCGTCGCTGTCGAACCATCTCCGCGAAACAGGGGTAAAGAGCACAGGTCTGGCTCCGGTTTCCAATGCGTATGAAATGAACATCCTCAGATTTTCCCTGTAGGCTCCGAAAGCCGGGGCATAACGCTGGGGGTCATCGGCCTTCGCATCGTTGTGCCCGAACTGGATGAAAAGGAAATCGCCGGGGCCGAGATCGGACTTGACCTTATCCCACAGCCCCCTGTCTATGAAGCTTTTCGTACTTCTTCCGTTCTGTGCGTAATTGAAGACCTTTACCAGCGTATCGAGATGTGCGGGAAGCCTCTGCCCCCAGCCGCGCTCCGGATTCTCTCCTGACAAGTCCTTGTCGGCCATCGTGGAATCGCCCATCAGCCGCAGTGTAATCGTACCGCTGCCCTCCTGCCCTGCACCGGGAAGGCACAGGAACAAAAAGACAGACACAAAAAACGCAAAGTAACGGTATGTCATTTCAGTGTTATGTTTTCGTTGTTGTACTGGAAAATTTCCGGATTCCTGCCGGAACTGTCTGTGCAGTCCTCGACGGTGACATTGCGGCTGTTTGCGAAAACATAACCGCAACCCTCGGACTGGCGGATATTGACGTTCGTCAGTTCCACTCCGTCGGAATAGCGGATATCGGCGCCTTTTTCGGAGACTATATGGCAGTCGGAAACCTTTATGCCATGTATGTTCTTTTCCGGTATTCCGTTGAAATACATAGCCCTGCCGGCGCCGTTGCAGACGATGCCCCTGATATGGATTTCACGGAATTCCGGAGTAGTCTCGTCAGCCGGGACATAGGCGATGTCATATTCGGCCTTCTCTCCTGCCTCGGCAGCTTCCAGAGCCGATTTCCCGCCGTAATGCAGGTCGAAAAGCAGAGGTTCAGCAGGGATGTCGGTCATCACTATGTTCTCTACATAGATGTTCCGGACTACTCCGCCGCGTCCACGACAGCTTTTGAACCTCAATCCTACGTCCGTGCCGAGGAACCTGCAGTTCGTCACGGAGATATTCTCCACGCCTCCGGACATTTCGCTGCCGACCACAAAGCCGCCGTGGCCGCGGAATACGGTACAGTTGTCCACTATGAGATTCCTGCACGGTCTTGCGCGCCGGCGGCCGTCCTCATCCTTTCCGGATTTTATGCAGATGGCATCATCCCCCACATCGAACGACGAGTTTATCAGGAGTACGTCCTCGCAGGAATCGATGTCGATTCCGTCGCCGTTCTGGGAATATGCCGGATTCCTGACGGTAATATTGTCTATAATCACATTCCTGCACATAAGCGGATGGATATTCCAGCAAGGCGAATTCTGGAAAAGCACATCTTCGAGCAGGACGTTCTCGCAGTTCTTCAGGCCTATGAGTACGGGGCGCAGATAAGTCTTCACGGATTCCCAGTCTTCGTCCGTCTGCATCCCCTGAGGGACGTTGAAGGCATCGCTGACAAGCGAACCCCTGTACGAAGTGGAGTCAGGATACCATACGGAACCTTTCGCATCTGTGAATCCGCCGGAAGCCAGCAGCTTCTTCCACTGGGAATCGGTCATTTTAGAACGTTTCACCTGTCTCCAGGAGTCGCCGCTGCCGTCTATCGTCCCGCCCCCGGTAATGGCGATGTTTCTGGCTCCGTCAGCGTTGATAGGAGGCAGACAGCGTTTGGTATCGAGTCCCTCGAACACAGTTTCGATAATGGGGTAGAGTTCCCTGTCCGCAGAAAACAGGATGACGGCATTGGGCGTGACATGCAGGTCGATATTGTCTTTCAGGGTAATCGGTCCCGTAAGCCAGATGCCTCCCGGCACTGTCAGACGGCCGCCGCCCTGAGACGAAAGATAGTCTATGGCAGAAGCGAATGCTTCGGTATTCATGGCGATTCCGTCCCCTATCCCGCCGAAATCGGTCAGCAGAATTTCGCGTTCCGGAATATCCGGACGTGAAACCTTCTCCATTCCGAACGGGAGATTCTTATACAGATAGTCGAATTCCGTCGAAGCGCAATTCTGGAAAACGACTGTCAGAAACAGTATCTGAAAGATACCTGTCAGGGATTTTATGACACCGGCATTCATGTCTGTGAGGTTTTGGTTTCAGCAAAAATATAAAGCCTGGAAGGTTTCCCGCTGGATTTTTTATCATATTGTTTTAAATATTCGACAAAGGATGTTCCGAAAAAAACAGAGGGCGAACCTCACGGCTTCGCCCTCATGAAATATGATAAAGGTTATAGTTGCAAAAACGGTTTATTTCACCGTCACTTTCAGCGGATTGGCCTGTGCGTATGCGAAATCCTTCACGATTCCGGCCCAGGCTTCAGGAGACTCTATGCCTCCCTTGCTCCAGCCGGACCCGGTCCAGACATCTGCGCGTTTTCCAGGCGTTACCGTATATTTCAGGACTGCATGACCGTTCACGGTATCGGTTTCCACGTTTTCCTCTGCGGCATCCACCACCAGTCCGACGGAAATATTTCCGTCAGCTTCGGGATCCGCACTGTCGGATGCCTTTTCGGTGAAAGCGATGTAATGGTCGCCGTCCACTCTGTCGATGACATCATGCATTACGGCCCCGAGCACTACCGGGAACTCGTCGGCAGGAGTATCGAACCAGTTCGAAATTTTAATGAAATTGGTATTGGCATCGATGGTAAGCTCCCTCTTGAGCGTAACCTGGACGCCGTCGACTTCGAACGGCTTGTAGGTAAAGAGGACTTTGGTACGGATCGGACCGTTGCAGATGCGGTTATAGGTCTCGTAATTGTCCCCGAGGACAATCTTGCCGTCAGCAAACGGAGCGAGGGCGCCGCCGCCGAGGGTGTTGTCCACCTTGTAGCAGTCCATCCCGTCACCGTGATCGTGATGATAGTCGTTCAGTTCGAATCTCTTGTCCACGACGAGTGTCTCGACGCTCTTGGTCCAGATATCCGGGCCGAGGGTGCGTGGGAATTCCAGCGCAGGGCCGTATACGCGGCCTGCTATCCTGTTGTTCTCGTATGCATAGTCATCGAGCCTTTCAGGGACATAACGGCTGAAGACGAGGGTGTCGTAAGCCTCGCGTTCCCCGGCCTTCACCGTATAAACGGCTGTCTTGCCGGCAGGGACATCGGCCTGGAAAATGAGTCTCACCATTCCGTAGTCTTCAGTATATATCTGGGAAGGCACCTGGGCACCCGAAGCATCCGTCACCACCACGTTTTCAGCGGTGATTTCAGGATGGGAAGCTACCAGACTGCCGAAATCCAGTTCCACTGTCTCGGCCGTGCGGTCGAGTTCCGATGCGTTTTCCACGGAAACCCTAATATCTTTCTGTCCGCAGGAAACCGCAAGAGCAGCCGCCAAAACGGCAGCTGCAATTTCCAATATGCGTTTCATAACCATTACTGAGGCTGTTTACCGATGTAGGCGAGGATACCGCCGTCGACATAAAGTATATGTCCGTTCACGAAGTCGGAAGCGGAAGATGCCAGGAAGACCGCAGGTCCCTGGAGGTCTTCTGCGTTGCCCCAGCGGGCTGCAGGAGTCTTGGCTACGATGAATGCATCGAACGGATGGCGTGAACCGTCAGCCTGACGCTCGCGCAGAGGTGCTGTCTGAGGGGTGGCGATATATCCCGGGCCTATGCCGTTGCACTGGATATTGTATTCGCCGTATTCCGACGCTATGTTTCTGGTCAGCATCTTCAGACCGCCTTTGGCGGCAGCGTATGCGGAAACCGTCTCGCGGCCGAGTTCTGACATCATGGAGCAGATGTTTATGATCTTTCCGCCGCCGTTCTTTATCATGGACGGAATGACAGCCTTGGACACGATGAACGGACCGTTCAGGTCGATGTCGATGACCTGGCGGAATTCCTCGGCCTTCATTTCAATCATAGGGATACGCTTGATGATACCTGCGTTGTTCACCAGAATGTTGATAGGTCCGAGATCCTTCTCTATCTTGGCCACGAGCTCCTGTACCTGATCTTCCTTGGTGACGTCGCAAACATAGCCTTTGGCATCGATACCTTTTTCTTTATAGGAAGCAAGCCCCTTGTCCACAAGTTCCTGCTTGATGTCGTTGAATGCGATTTTGGCTCCGGCCTCGGCGAATGCGGTAGCGAGAGCGAATCCGATTCCGTAAGAAGCGCCTGTTACAAGGGCTACCTTACCTTCGAGTGAAAAATTTACCATAATTTCAGTTTTATTAAGTATTTGGATTTATTTACGTCGCATTATTTCAAGTCCGTAGTTGCGCAGCCGTCCATGTCACCATAGTCGAGATTCTCTCCGCACATGGCCCAGATGAACGTATAGTTCTTCGTGGCGCAGGCGGAGTGGATGCTCCATTCAGGGGAGATCACAGCCTGTTCGGCCTTCATCCAGATGTGGCGGGTCTCGTCAGGTTCACCCATAAAATGGCATACGGCCTGGTCTTCCGGTATCTCGAAATAGAAATACACCTCCATACGGCGATTGTGCGTATGAGCCGGCATGGTATTCCAGGTGCTACCCGGTTTCAGTTCCGTCATACCCATCTGGAGCTGGCAGGTAGGCACGACCTCTTTCACGAGCATTCTGTTTATCACGCGATGATTGCTCTCCTCGAGCGTGCCGAGTTCCATCTTGACGGCATCCGCACGGGTGGTCAGATGATCCGGACAGGCCGTATGGGCAGTAGATGAACAGAAATAGAATTTGGCAGGCTGTGCCGGATCGGCGCTTTCGAAGACCACGTTGCGCTCTCCCCTTCCGAGATAAAGGGCTTCCTTGTATTCGAGAGTGTAGGTCTTGTCCCCGGCCCTGACCGTACCTTTGCCTCCGACATTGAATATGCCCATCTCCCTTCTTTCGAGGAACCAGGACGAACGGAGAATGTCGATAGGAGTAAGTTCCAACGCTTCCTTTACCGGCATGGCGCCTCCGGCAATCATTCTGTCATGCATCGTGTACACGAGGTTGATTTCATCTGCGGAGAAAACTTTTTCAATGAGATAGTTTTCCCTGAGTTGTGCGGTATCGTAGTGTTTGACATCGCGCGGATGCGCCGCATACCTTACTTCACTGTTGATTTTCATAATTATATCCTTTAAGTCGTTTACAATCAATTCGATATACAACACGAAAAAATTTACCGTTTCTGACCGTTTTCCGATAAATCAGTCAAAAATAGTAAATTTAATCGTAATGACAAACAGAAAAACGAAATTTCCGTTCCCGTTCACGAAAACGACCGGACCGGCACGGTCCGTCAGGACGACAGCCCGCCCTACAGAGTGACTCCGGTCTTGAATATGGCGATTTCGGAATAGCCGGACTTTTCGTTGCAGGTCCTTTCTCCGGAAGCCGCCGACAGGACGAAATCGATGAATTCGTCATCTACGGCCGCAGCAGGCTTCCCGTCGAGGATTATGCCGGCATTGAAGTCTATCCAGCCGGGCTTGGAAGCGGCGAGACGGCTGTTGGTCGAAATTTTCGCCGTAGGCACGAATGTGCCGAACGGAGTACCGCGGCCCGTAGTAAACAGCACTATCTGGCAGCCTGAGGCAGCCAGAGCCGTTGCGGCCACCAGGTCATTGCCCGGAGCACTCAGAAGATTCAGTCCCGGAGTCTTGAGCCGGTCCCCGTATCTGAGCACGTCCGTCACTGCCGATTTCCCTGATTTCTGCGTACATCCCAATGATTTTTCTTCCAATGTCGAAATACCTCCGGCCTTGTTCCCCGGGGAAGGATTCTCGTACACGGGCTGTCTGTTCGATATGAAATATTCCTTGAAATCGTTTATCAGATGCACGGTCTTGTCGAAAACGGTTTCATCGATACAGCGCGACATCAGAATGGTCTCGGCTCCGAACATTTCCGGCACTTCCGTCAGGACCGTCGTGCCACCCTGCGATACAATCCAGTCCGAGAAACGGCCGAGCAGAGGATTCGCCGTTATGCCCGAAAAGCCGTCGGAACCTCCGCACTTGAGCCCCACTTTCAGTTCGGAAGCCGGAATCTCCTCGCGTCTGTCGCCGGCACACGCTTCGGCTATCTCTTCCAGAAGCCCGAGTCCTACGGGGATTTCGTTTCCTTCGACCTTCTGGCATTCGAGGAACTTTATCCTGTCTTCGTCTACCGGACCGAGGAATTCCCTGAAGGCGGAAAGCTGGTTGTTTTCGCAGCCGAGAGCCACGACCAGCACTCCCGCGGCGTTGGGGTGACGGACTATGTCCGCCAATATCCTTCTGGTATTCTCATGGTCGTCCCCGAGCTGCGAGCAGCCGTAATTGTGAGGGAAGGCCACGACTTTTTCGATGGATGGCCAGTCGGAAAGTTTCCGGCTGAATTCACCGGCAATGGACTGAGCCACTCCGTTCACGCAGCCCACCGTCGGGACTACCCACAGTTCGTTCCTCACGCCTGCCCTGCCGTCGGCACGGCGATAGCCCTTGAATGTGGCTTTGGCTGCCGTCTTCTCCACGGATGTCCGTATCGGCTCGTACCTGTATTCAAGTATGCCTTCCAGATTGGTTTTCAGAATCCTGTGATCGATAAGTCCGCCTTCCGGCACGTCTTCGAGCAGATGCCCTATGGGATATCCGTACTTTATGACATTGTCCCCTTTCCCAAGGGCTTTCAGGGCCATCTTGTGGCCGGCAGGGATATCGGCGGCAGCCGTTATCCGGCGGCCGTCGGCATAGCAGATGTCGCCGGCCGCCACATTGGAGACGGCTACGGCGACATTGTCAGAAGAATTGATTTTTATGACAGATGACATATTTTCAGCATACTACGGATTCCACGGCCTTTCTCATACCACAGGACTGTATCAGGGCCAGTTTTTCCGAAAGCAGGTCCGTAAGTCCGGGTATTTCGTTCAGGTTTTCGCCCCAGATGAATTCGGCTCCCAGAACACCTCGGGCGACCTCTTTCACGTCGTTATTCGCCCAGAGTTCTTTCAGCAGGGAAACGATGGCCGCATCATCGGCAGGGACTATTTCAGTTTCACCTCTCTTGCCTCCCTTGTAATATGTGATGATACCGGCCAGGCCGAGCACCAATCCCTGCGGGAGCTCGCCTTTTCTCTGAAGATATGTCTTCAGGCCAGGAAGGTCTCTCGTCCTGTATTTCGGGAAAGAGTTCAGCATGATGCTGGTCACGAAATGTTTCACGTATGGATTCACGAAACGCTCAATCACTGCATCGGCAAAGTTTTTCAGTTCTTCTTCAGGCAAATCGAGGGTCTCTATCAGTTCGCCGTACATAACCTTTCTTACGAACTTGCCTATCAGGGGATCTTCGACGCATTCTTTAACCGTATCCAGACCGGAGAGATAGCCTACAGGGGAAAGAACCGTATGCGGCCCGTTCAGAAGGGTCACCTTTCTCTCGTGGTAAGGGGCCTCGCTCGGCACGAAAAGGACGTTCAGTCCCGCCTTGTCTGCAGGGAATTCCTTAGCCACGGATTCCGGAGCCTCGATGACCCAGAGATGGAAAATCTCAGCCTTTACCACCAGTCTGTCCTCGAAGCCCGCACGGTCGAGAAGTTCCGCGATGTTGTCTTTCGGATAACCGGGAACGATTCTGTCCACGAGGGTGCAGTAGACTCCGCAGGCGGTCTCGAACCAAGACTTGAAATCCTCACCGAGATTCCACAGGTCTATGTACTGATAGATGCATTTCTTCAGTTCCTTGCCGTTCAGGAAGATAAGTTCGCAAGGGAAAATGATCAGGCCCTTGTCGGCCGCACCGTGGAAATATTCGAACCTGTGATACAGAAGCTGCGTCAGTTTTCCCGGATAGGATGAAGCCGGCCTGTCCTCCAGACGGCATGCCGGATCGAAAGCGATACCTGCCTCGGTAGTATTGGAAATCACGAAACGTATTTCGGGATTTTCCGCCAGGGCCATATAGTCATCGAAATCCCTGTACGGATTTATTCCTCTGGTAATCACGTCTATCATATCGAGGGAATCGACTGCCTTCCCCTTGTCTATGCCCTGGAGATTCAGGTGATAGAGTCCGTCCTGCTCGTTCAGGACGTCCACCATCCCCCTGTCAATAGGCTGGACGACCACGACTCCGGCATTGAAACCGGTGGCCCGGTTCGTTTTCCAGACTATCCAGTCTACGAAAGCCCTGAGGAAGTTTCCTTCCCCGAACTGAATGATTTTTTCGGGATACTTGGCGGCTTCTGCCGTATTTCTGTTCAAACGTTCCATAATTGCATTGATTTTACGCAAATGTAGTATTATTTTTACCGCAAAAGTAGCATTTTTCCGTGTCCGTTCACGGGAATGGAACTTTCCGACGTCGGTTTTGTCAATTTATGACTGATTTTTGATTATTTTTGATAACCGCCGCGAATGATTCGGACGATATTTGCATATATAATAATAGGAATAAACTTCAAAACAGGATAAAATGGACAACAAGATTTTCACGAAAGTAAAGGAAGACATCACCAGCCTGCTGGACAGGAAATTCATCAACGATGATTTCATGCTGACCAACGATTTCGCCAGGGAACTGTATCACGAAAGCGCAGAAAAAATGCCGATTATCGACTACCACTGCCACCTCGTTCCGAAAATGATTGCTGACAACTATCAGTTCAGGGACCTGACGGAAGTATGGCTCGGAGGGGATCACTACAAATGGAGGGCAATGAGGGGCAACGGCGTGCCGGAAGAATTCATCACCGGGAACCGCAGCAGCTATGAAAAGTTCGAAAAGTGGGCCGAAACCGTGCCCTATACCATGAGGAATCCTCTTTACCACTGGACTCATCTCGAACTGGCCCGTGTATTCGGTGTGTACGATATCCTCAACCCGCAGACTGCGCGAAAAATATACGACACCTGTTCTGAGAAGCTCCAGACGGAGGAGTACAGAGGGCAGGCTCTGATGAAAATGTTCAACGTCAAGGTAGTATGTACTACCGACGACCCTGTGGATTCGCTCGAATACCACAAATACATCTCCGAGCATCCGTTCGGAGTAAAGGTTCTGCCGGCCTGGAGACCGGACAAGGCCATGGTCATAGAAAAGCCGGAGCAGTACAGGGCCTACATTTCCCGTCTGTCCGAAGTTTCGGGAGTGGAAATCCGCACGTATGCCGACCTTCTGGATGCATTGAGAAAGAGGCATGACTTCTTCGCCTCCATGGGCTGCCGCCTTTCAGACCACGGTCTGGAGAATTTCTATGCAGCCGATTTCACGGAAAAGGAAATCGAAAAGATATTCAAAAACACTCTCGACGGGAAGATGCCGGATGAAGAGGAAATCCTGAAATTCCGCAGCGCCATTCTTCTGGATTTCGCGCGTATGGACTGGGAGAAAGGCTGGGTACAGCAGTTCCACATCGGAGCCATAAGAGACAACAACACCCGCATGTTCAACATCCTCGGTCCGGATACCGGCTACGATGCCATCCACGATGTTTCATGCGCGGCTGCAGGACACAAGTTCCTGAACAGGCTGGCCATGGAGGACAAACTCACCAAGACCATCCTCTATAATCTCAATCCCAAGGACAATGAAGTGCTGGCGACCATGGCCTATACATTCAACGACGGCACTGTCGCAGGAAAGATGCAGCTCGGTTCCGGCTGGTGGTTCCTCGATCAGGAGGACGGCATGCGCAAGCAGCTTAACGCCCTTTCCGCACTGGGGCTTCTCAGCCGTTTCGTAGGAATGCTTACCGATTCGAGAAGTTTCCTTTCATACCCTCGCCACGAATATTTCAGGCGTATCCTGTGCAGCGTGGTCGGAGAAGATATCGAAAAAGGGAAACTGCCACGCAGCGAAATGGGCTTCATCCACCAGATGATAAAGGACATATCCTACAACAACGCCGCACGTTACTTCGACTTCTGAGGAAGATCGGGATTTACATTCCGCTCAATATAATCCTGAACGCAGTCGAAGGAGTTCTTTCCAAACATTCAACAAAGCCGGAGGGCAGATCGCTACTCTCCGGCTTTGTCAGTTTCGTCCCTATTCCACTAACTTCTTGTATTTGAAGCGATGAGGTGTGTCGCTGCCGAGGCGGAGCTTGCGGTTCTCTTCATATTCCGAATAAGAGCCTTCGAAGAAATAGACCTGCGAATCCCCTTCGAACGCCAGGATATGGGTGGCAATCCTGTCCAGGAACCATCTGTCGTGCGAAATCACCACTGCACAGCCCGCAAAATTCTCCAGGCCCTCTTCCAGCGCCCTTATGGTATTTACATCCACGTCATTGGTAGGCTCGTCGAGCAGGAGCACATTGCCTTCATCCTTCAGGGTCAGAGCCAGATGGAGCCGGTTCCTTTCACCTCCCGAAAGAATGCCGCACAGTTTTTCCTGGTCGGCTCCGGAGAAATTGAAACGCGACACGTATGCCCGCGCATTCACTTCACGTTTGCCCAGTTTCACGAAATCCGAGTCTCCTGCGATAGTCTGATAGACTGTCTTGTCCGGGTCTATACTCTTGTGCTGCTGGTCCACGTATGCCAGTTTTACGGTCTCGCCTATCTCTATCGAACCGCTGTCCGGAGTCTCATAGCCCATTATCAGCCGGAAAAGAGTGGTCTTGCCTGCACCGTTAGGTCCGATGACACCGACTATTCCAGCCGGAGGAAGTACGAAATCCAGATGCTCGAACAGGAGTTTGTCTCCATAGCTTTTCGATACATCGTGGAATGAAATGACCTTGTTTCCGAGTCGCGGCCCGTTCGGAATAAAAATCTCCAGTGAAGCCTCTTTCTCGCGGGCATCCTGTCCGGCAAGTTTTTCGTATGCTCCCAGCCTGGCCTTCGACTTCGCCTGCCGCGCCTTCGGAGCCATTCTCACCCATTCCAGCTCCCGCTCGAGGGTCTTACGGCGCTTGCTTTCCTGCTTCTGTTCCATTTCCAGACGGCGGGCCTTCTGTTCCAGCCAGGAAGAATAGTTGCCCTTCCACGGAATACCCTCCCCGCGGTCGAGTTCCAGAATCCAGCCTGCGACATTGTCCAGGAAATACCTGTCGTGAGTAACCGCTATCACCGTTCCCTTGTACTGATGCAGGTGGGCTTCAAGCCACTGGATACTTTCAGTATCGAGATGGTTCGTCGGCTCGTCGAGAAGCAGCACGTCAGGCTGTTTCAGCAGAAGACGGCACAGGGCTACACGCCTGCGCTCTCCTCCGCTGAGATTCGCTATAAGGGCGTCTGGAGGAGGGCACTGCAGGGCATCCATGGCCCTTTCCAGCTTCGCATCTATCTCCCACCCGTCACAGTGTTCTATCTTTTCAGTAAGTTCACCCTGTCTCTCTATCAGCGCATTCATCTCGTCATCCGACATGGGCTCGGCAAATTTCATATTTACCTGTTCGTATTCCCCAAGAAGGTCCATGACTTCCTGCACACCCTCCTGGACCACTTCGAGCACAGTCTTCCCGGGGTCCATCTGCGGTTCCTGCTCGAGATACCCGACGGAATATCCGGGAGACCATACCACTTCTCCCTGATATGATTTTTCCACCCCTGCGATGATTTTCATCAGCGTGGACTTTCCCGAGCCGTTCAGACCGATAATGCCGATCTTCGCCCCGTAGAAGAAAGAGAGATATATATCCTTCAGAATGACTTTGTTGTTATGAGGAAGAGTCTTCCCCACTCCGTTCATCGAGAAAATGATTTTTTCGTCCATAATAAAATGCTGTAAGTATGTCGGTCCGGCAAACATACGAAAAATTCGGGAATATCAGTCCGCGGTTTCAGTCTTCCGGAACATAAGTTCATTCCGGCACTGGCGGCACCAGTCGCCCGGAGACATATTCTTGAATGCCCGGAAGGAGATGTTGAAAGATGTCACCGAATTGAAACCCGACATCTGCGCCAGCTCGGTAATTCTCATCTGAGGATTTTTCTTGAAAGCCTCGACGGCATAGTCTATCTTGTGCCGGTTCACATACTGGCAGAAATTCAGTCCGGAATACAGCCTTATGGCTTTCGCCAGATACGCCTTGTTCGTATAGAGGATTTTAGAGACTTCCTCCACCGTCAGCTTGCGGCCTTCGAGATACGGTCTGGAAGTATCGAAATATCGTTCGAGCCTTTCATATACTTTTCTTATCGCCGTCTGATTCAGTTCGTATTCGATACGCGCCGCGCAGGTCCGGCATGCCCTTGTCCGGAATCTGCGTTTCAGTACGGGTTTCTTCCGGACGGACAGACTTGCCCTGCCACGGCCATAGAGTGCCCATATACCGGAAACCGCGATGAATACCACAATAGTCAGAATAAAATACCATTCCATAGTTCAAGTCAATTTAGGTGATTTCGGATAATTTTTTGCGCCGGCAAAATTATAAAATAACCTTTCTTCAGAAATGCTCCGAAGAAAGGCTGCAACAAAATTTTTATTTTTCTTAAAGAATTTTTTCTTTTTCTTACAGTTTTTTCTGTCCGTTGTCTGGATTCCCGACAGTTTTGGCAGATTTTCTGCTGCCACCCTTCAAGGTGTCGAAACCCAGACCGTACACGCCCATTACATTCGACACTGAGATAAAGGCTTTGGGATCGATGGCTTTCACATATTTCAGCAGAAGGTTCAAATCGGTCTTGCGGGCAAGAATCATCAGTATGTCGCTTTCCGATTTGGTGTACCACCCTTCTCCTTTGATTCGTGTGACGCCCCTGTGCAGTTTCATGGTCACGATATCCGCGATTTCTGCATACTGCTTCGAAAAGATGAACACCTGCACCGACTGCTTGGTGCCTGAAAGGAAAATATCGATGGTATAGCCGTTCACTGTTATGAGAATCAGGCCGTATATGGATGTCGCGAGCTTTTCAGGGAAAGGTATGACATCCCCTGTACCCACATAATATGACGGAAAAATCAGGGATGACAGGATGATGACCACATCCATCAGCAGAATCAGCCTTCCGGGAGAAACATTGCGGTACTTCGCCACCATAAGGGCGATGATGTCCGTTCCGCCCGAACTTCCTCCCTGAGAAATCGACATGCCGATGCCGACCCCTGTCATCACGCCGCCGATAATCGTACTGAGCATCTTGCCGTTCGAGACAGCCAGTTCTCTGGCGATCGTCTCGGGTATGAGGCCCGGCAGGATATTCAGCATTACGGAAGTAAAGACTATGGCATATATGGTCTTGCCTCCGAATCCCGTCCCCATAACCTTGAAGGCCACAAGCAGAAGGATCAGGTTTATGGCGAAATACATATATCCCATCGGCAGACCGCTGGCATAGTAGATTATGGCGCTGATACCCGACACGCCTCCGGCGATGAGATTGTTCGGAATCAGGAACACGGCCCAGCCGCAGACATAGCAGAAAAGCCCGATGGAAATCAGGGCATATTCCTTCAGGACGGTCCAGACCGTTTTTTTCAACTCTATCATTTGTCTCCCTGTTTTTTATTCTTGATTTTCAAGCCTGTCTTGATTTCCTCGAAGCCTTCACCGTAAACGCTCGTAGCAGTGGACACCGATACGAAGGCCTTGCTGTCGATGCTCTTTATGGCTCCTACGATCTGATGAAGCTGCGTCTTTCTGGCGACAATCAGCAGGACCTTGTTATCCTCCTTTGAATACCAGCCCTGGGCATAAATAGCCGTCACACCGCGGTCCATACGGTTTATGATATAGTCGGCCACCTCGGAATACCGGGAGGAGAAGACCAGAATCTGGACTGAAGACTTCTGTCCGAGGAGCATGGCGTCTATCATAAAGGAGAATGTAACCATCGTGGCGTAACCGTAAATCATATCCTCGACAGTCTTGCCGGGAATCAGAAGGACGGACGCTATGATGAACAGGTCGGAATAAAGGTACACCTTTCCGGGCGACACCGGCCAGTACTTGTTTATAATCATCGCGGCTATGTCGGTACCTCCGGTGCTTCCGCCACGGAGCAATATGATGCCTATACCGACGGCTTCCACGATGCCTCCGACCACCGCCACTACCAGTCTTTCATCGAAATGCGCCACCAGGCATTCATACCGCGGGAAGACTTCGAACAGAATCGTGGACAGCACTATGGCATATATGGTCTTGAATCCGAATCCCTTTCCGAGGGCCAGCACACCGATTATCAGCAAAAGGGCGTTTAGGGCGAAGAATGAATAGGAAACAGGTATCCCCGTCGCAAAATAGATTATCGTACACAGACCGGTACCGCCTCCGCTGGCTATTCCGTTAGGAATCAGAAACGAAGTCCATCCGAGACAATAGAGGACAGTCCCTACCGTTACGAGGAAATAGTCCCAGATAACGGAAAAAACACGTTTGAATGTCATGGCCGGAGTTATAATGTCATTTAACCACGATGTTCACGATTTTTCCCGGCACGACTATCACTTTCACGATAGTGCCGTCCCCTACATACTTAGGAGTCAGTGCATGCGCCCTGACATTGGCCTCGACCTCCTCTTTGGACATAGTCTTCGGAAGATCGACGGTAAATCGGGTCTTGCCGTTGAACGAAACCGCGTATGTGCAGGTGTTTTCCACCGTAAACGCTTCGACATACTCCGGGAAGGATGCGACGGAAATGCTTTCCTTGTGTCCGAGAGCCTCCCAGAGTTCTTCGCAGATATGAGGGGCGAACGGCGAAAGCAGAATAATCAGAGGCTCCAGAATCTCCCGCTTGTTGCATTTCTGCTCATACAGTTCGTTTACGGCTATCATGAATGCACTGACCGTTGTATTGAAAGAGAAGGCTTCGATATCGGCTTTCTCCTTCCCTATGAGTTTGTGCAGGGTCTTCAGTTCCTCCGGAGAAGCCTTTTCATCCGTAACGATGAATCCGTCCCTGTCGTAGAACAGGCGCCACACCCTTTTAAGGAATCTGTTGACCCCGTCGATGCCTTTCGTATCCCACGGTTTGGACTGCTCTACAGGTCCGAGGAACATCTCGTAAAGTCTCAGGGTATCAGCGCCGTAGGTATCGCATATCATGTCCGGATTCACGACATTGAACATGGACTTGCTCATCTTCTCGACGGCATAGCCGCATATATATTCTCCGTCTTCGAGGATGAATTCGGCATCGGCATAGTCAGGCATCCATTTCCTGAATGCCTCGATATCCAGTCTGTCGTTGTGCACGATATTCACGTCCACGTGGATTTCAGTGGTTTCGTAGCTGTCCTTGAGTCCGCAGGAAACGAATGTGTTCGTATTTACGATTCTGTACACGAAATTCGAACGGCCCTGGATCATACCCTGGTTTATCAGTTTCCTGAACGGCTCCTTCTCGCATACATAGCCCAAATCGTACAGGAACTTGTTCCAGAAGCGGGAATAGATGAGGTGTCCGGTGGCATGCTCGGTGCCTCCCACGTACAGGTCCACGTTCCTCCAGTATCTGTCCGCCTTTTCGCTGACCAGGGCCCGGTCGTTGTGAGGGTCCATATACCTGAGATAATATGCGCTGCTTCCGGCAAATCCCGGCATGGTGCTTTTCTCTATGGGATAGCCGTCGTATGTCCAGTTTTCAGCCCGGCCGAGAGGAGGTTCACCGGTTTCCGTCGGCAGATATCTGTCTATTTCAGGCAGTTCGAGCGGAAGCCTGTCCTCCGGCATAGGGGTGGCGATACCGTCCCGGAAATAAACCGGGAACGGTTCGCCCCAATATCTCTGACGAGAGAAGATGGCGTCCCTGAGCCTGTAATTCACTTTACGGTGTCCGATTCCGGTCTTTTCCACGTATTCGATGGCAGCCGGAATGGCTTCCTTTACCGTCATCCCGTTCAGGAAACCGGAATTGCACATGATACCGTCTTTCGCATCGAAACTGCTCTCGCTCACGTCACAGCCTTCGATAAGAGGGATAATCGGGAGATCGAACGTCCTGGCAAAGGCATAGTCCCTGCTGTCATGGGCAGGCACGGCCATAATGGCTCCTGTCCCGTATCCGGCAAGCACGTATTCGGAAATCCAGACAGGAACCTTCTCTCCGGTAAGCGGATTTACGGCATACGAGCCGGAAAACACTCCTGTCACTTTTCGCGTCTCCGCGATTCTTTCCCTTTCCGTCTTTTTCTTAACCATGGCCAGATATTCTTCCACTGCGGCTTTCTGCCCCGGAGAGGTAAGCTTCTCCACCCATTCGCTTTCCGGAGCCAGAACCATGAAGGTCACGCCGAAAACAGTATCGGCCCGGGTCGTAAATATGGTAATATCGTATTCTCTGTCCCCGTTGAAAGCCTTGAAGATGATTTCTGCCCCGTATGAACGGCCTATCCAGTTTCTCTGCATGTCTTTCAGGGAGTCCGTCCATTCCAGTTCCTCGAGATCGTCGAGAAGCCTTCCGGCGTATGCCGATACACGGAGCTGCCACTGGGTCATTTTTTTCTGTTCCACCGGATAGCCGCCGCGGACTGAATACCCCTCCTTTACCTCGTCATTGGCGAGGACAGTTCCGAGCCGGGGACACCAGTTGACGGAAGTAACACCTTGATATGCTATACGATAGTTCATCAGGACATCGGATTTTTCCTTTTCCGTCATGGCTTTCCAGTCTTCCGCGGTAAAGTGCATTTCTTCACCGCAGGCGGCATCCACGCCCTCCGTACCGTTCTTTTCGAAAGCCGCTTCGAGCTCGGCAATCGGTCTGGCGGACTGGCGGGCGTTGTCGTAATAGGAGCCGAACATTTTCAGGAATGCCCACTGGGTCCATTTGTAATATGCAGGATCGCAGGTCCTGACCTCCCTGCTCCAGTCGAAGGAGAAACCGATTCTGTCGAGCTGCTCCCGGTAGCGGGCTATGTTCTTCGCGGTAGTTACCGCCGGATGCATGCCGGTCTGTATGGCATACTGCTCCGCCGGCAGGCCGAAGGCGTCGAATCCCATGGGATGCAGGACATTGTACCCGCAGAGACGCTTGTAGCGGCTGTAGATGTCACTTGCTATATAACCCAGTGGATGCCCTACATGCAGCCCCGCTCCGGACGGATAGGGAAACATGTCCAGCACGTAGAACTTGGGTCTGCTCTCATCCTCCCGGACCTGGAACGTCCGGTTCTCAGCCCAGAACTCCTGCCATTTCCTCTCTATTTCCGAAAAATTGTAATCTGTCGACATATCTTGCTTTTCAGTTATTTCCTCATTCTCAATCTAAACTCGACCGGCACAGAATACTTTACCCGTACTTTCTGTCCCCCGAGCACTCCGGGTTTCCATTTGGGCGAGGCGGAAACCACCCGGACAGCCTCGTCCTCGAGATACTGGTCATCTCCAGTGACAGCCCTTACATTGGTCACACGGCCGTCCTTCTCCACCACGAACTCCACGGTCACAGTGCCCTGAATACCTTGACTGAGCGGTATATCAGGATAGCGCAGGTAGGTGTACACCCACTCATTGAGGAAGGTGGACGCATCCCCCTTGAAGAACTGCGGCGCCTCATCCACCTCATAGGGCGAATAGACCCTCTCCCCACCTTGCTCATACGCTCCGGCTTCCCCCTTCTCATCCACGGCCAACGGCCTCTCTATCATGAGGTCCGTATTGGCCGCCTCCCGGATGAGGTGGTAAACGAAGTCGCAAATATAATCCATTGTCTCATAATCCAGCAAATCCGCCTCGTCCCGGACTGTCCGGATATTCCGGTCCGGCCCGGTCGTAAGCAGCATCACGGGTATCTGTTTCTCATAGAAAGGCAGATAGTCCCCGGAAGGCATCACGCCCTCCCCCGCATGGGGGACATAGAAAGCTCCCACCTCCGAAAGACCGTAGACCAGACGGTTGATTTCGGGATTGGGGACTCCGGTATAATAGGTAAAAGGGTTCGCCGGGCCCGACTTGCCCAGCGTCCGCAGGTCCACCATCATCGACACGCTGTCGATTTCAGGAAAGGCCCTGTTGGCAAAATACCACGATCCTGCCGTACCCTCCTCCTTCGCTCCGAAACCTGCAAAGATCACGGAACGCCGGAAGAAAAACGAAGAAGAGGCAACTCTTTTGGCCACTTCTATTACAGAAGCAATCCCGGAAGCATTGTCGTTTGCTCCCGGGAATATCTGCGTTACAGGCTTGCCGTTCACGGTAAGAGTATTGATGCCGATGTGGTCCAGATTGGCACCCACCACTATGTATTGGTTCCTCAGCAGAGAGTCATAGCCCTCCACTATACCGACAACGTTGCGGGAATAGACCGTATCTCCCTCGGACGCTACTATGTAGAAATCCTGACCCGACCTGGGTGTCAGCATCGTGACACCGGCCCCGCTCAGGCAGTCGTACATATACTCCGCGGCTGCCGTCTCGCCCGGAGAGCCGGCTCTGCGGCCCTCCAATGAGACGGATGACAAGTATCTTACGTGGTCTTCAAGACTCTTCTCCACTTCCGGTGTCTCCGCATACTGCGCGCAGGCCATTATGGAAAGCGTCAGAAGAGCGGCAATGGAGGCAGCCCGCTTCACTTTACTTGGCCTTGTAGAAAGGAATCTTCACTACCTTGGCCTTGAGCAGCCTGTTGCGGACCTTGATGTATATCTCGGTGTCCACCTTGCTGTAAGGTGTGTTGACATAACCCATACCGATGGGGATGCTAAGCGAGGGAGACATGGTTCCGGATGTCACGTGG
>CALVBH010000026.1 GCA_944325765.1 uncultured Bacteroidales bacterium | reverse complement strand
ACTGAATATTTTGGCATAAGACGGTAAAAGCGATATATTTGCGGAAAAATGTGGGAATGGGTCAAATCAGCATAAAGGAATTTTGCGGAGAAAGGGATGCCGGGCTCATAGACAGGCTGGCTGATGTATGGGATGTTTCGGTGCGCACCAGCCATCATTTCCTGACGGAAGAAGATATAACCGGACTGAGACCTCAGGTGAAAGCGGCATTGCAAGGGATAGAACACCTGATTGTCGTCTGGGACGGAGATGCTCCGGAGGGCTTTATGGGGATACAGGAACAAAAGATAGAGATGCTCTTTCTTTCTTCCTCCTGCATTGGCAAGGGGATAGGGAAAGAACTGATAAATATTGCCATAAACGAGTATGACGCTGTTTATGTGGATGTGAACGAGCAGAATGAAAGGCGGAAGGCTTTTACCGGCACATGGGTTTCCGTACGTTTCGCAGAGACGAGACCGATGAGCAGGGCAACCCATTCCCTATACTTCACATGCAATTATATAAGGAAGCATAACGATGAAACATTTTGGAATCATTCAGGTGCTTACAGCTCTCGCGCTTTTGATATCCTGTACCAAGGGTAATGAGAATATTTCAGATTTTACGATTAGCGGGTACGCACAGAAAGGCCAGTTCATAAAAGGTTCCAATATTACCGCATACGCGCTGAACGAAAAACTCGCGGCGACTGGAGAGAGTTTCCCGGCCACGATAAAGGACGATTTGGGTTCGTTCTGGATTTCTTCCGAAGTGTCGGCTCCGTATCTTGAACTGAGGGCGGAGGGCTATTATTTTGTGGAGAATACCGGAGAAATATCCGGTGCTCCGATATACCTGAGCGCATTGGCTGCTTCTTCTGTCCGTGACGTAAATATCAATCTTTTCACGACCATAACCGGAGGGCGTATCAGAAAACTTGTGAATGAGGGCAAGTCATTCAGTTCGGCGAAGAGACAGGCTGAAGAAGAGATGCTGAAACTCTTCCCGGTTAAACAGGAAAATACTGTATCCGGATTCGAGAAAATGAACATTTCAGAAGACGGAGACTCCAATGCCCTGCTTCTGGCGGCATCCTGCCTGATTCAGCAGGGACGCAGTGCCGGAGAAATCCAGAAACTGATATCCGATATTTCGTCCGATTTTGAAGCTGACGGCACTTTGTCCTCCGGGCTTGAGAATGAAATCTACTGCAGGGCACAGGATATTTCCATCCCGACCGTTGTCAGGAATCTGGTGGATTTTTACCGGAATAAAGGGATCGGAGATTTTGAAATACCCCCGTTTTACGTATTGCTCGATGAGAAATATGCTTCCGGATTCCATATTGTAGATATTCAGACAGTAGAGATGCCTCCTGATACAGGTATTGAGGGCAGGACAAAGGAGTATTATGCGGTTTCATACGAAAATTTCGTGATTGAAAGCGATGTAGACTGGATTACTGCCGAAGTTGATGAACTCTGTTCGAATTTGTATTGTCTTAAAATCGATATTGCCCCTAATCTTGATATAGAGGGGCGTACTGGGCATCTGTATGTCAAGTCGGAGAGCGGGGAGATACTTTATACGAATACCACGAATCAGGCGGGAAACGGCCAGCGGTTATATGTCAGGCTGCCGTCAGGCAATACCAAAACAGAGACAGGAGGCTTGGCCGAAGGGGATTTGATAAATGTCAACGGGAAAAATTATCCTCTGAAGTCTGATGTCCTGATGCCGATGCTGCTTTATGTGGATGTGCCGAAATCCGAAAACGGCTACGGCATTTCCAATGTGCCGGAAACTGTCGTGACGGGTAAGAACGGGGATGTACTGTGCGCTACTTTTACATATAAGTCCGAAGTTGATGAATTCAAGGAGGATGGTGAAGGGGCGGACTGGCGGAGTATCCCGTGCTATGCGGCTCTGAAAGGGTTCGGGTCGATGGATGTGCCGAATCCGGCGGCGGTAGCGTTGCGGACTGCGTGTACGTTGCTTTGTATCGAATTCGAGCCTGAAGTTTTTCCGGCATCGACAGCTTTTGACAGGCTTGAAATCGATTTAGGAGACTCTGGCTTCCTGTCCGGCGAAGTGACTGAATGTCTCTATCCGGAACAGTCCCAATATGATCCGTCCTATACGGTTCCGGCACCGGAATACGCAGGCAGGTCAGGTAAAGCGGTCATCCGTAACGTAAACCATAATAACCGGGTTTCTTTCCTGGTACATCCCCAGACAGTGCGTTCAGTCAATATGGTTGCTTACGACGAAAACGGAAACAGGCTGTTCGTGTTGGATCAGGAGATGAATTTCAGCCTCATGGCAGGATACCGCTCGGTCTTGAACATCTCTCCTACAGAAATAACCGCCACAATTATGTGACAGAAGTGTGCCTGTCGTTCCCGAGGACATAGCTGCCGATACCATCACGAACGGTATCCGGCAATTCCGTAAGGAAAATTCCTGTATGGAAACCGTCAGGGGCTTCTATACATTAAACAGGAAATGCATTATATCGCCGTCCTGTACGACGTAGTCTTTGCCTTCGACTCCGAGTTTCCCGGCTGCACGGCAGGCGGCTTCGGATTTCAGCTCTATGAAGTCTTCGTATTTAATCACTTCTGCGCGAATAAAGCCTTTCTCGAAATCCGTATGGATGACCCCAGCTGCCTTCGGAGCCTTGTCTCCCTTGCAGATAGTCCAGGCGCGGCATTCATCCGCTCCTGCCGTGAAGAATGTCTGGAGGTTGAGCAGGGAATAGGCACTCTGTATCAGCCTGACTACCCCGGATTCTTTCAGTCCCATCTCCTCTATGAACATCTGACGCTCTTCGTAGCTTTCCAGTTCCGCGATGTCCGACTCGATCTTGGCGGCTATGACGAGAATTTCCGCATTCTCGTCCTTTACGGCCTCACGGACCTTTTCCACGTATGCGTTTCCTGTCGCCGCGGAAGCCTCGTCCACGTTGCAGACATACATTATCGGCTTGTTGGTAAGCAGATACAGTTCTTTGGCCAACTGCCGGTCTTCAGGGTTGTCGAAAGTGACTGTACGGCAACTTTTCCCTTCGAGCAGCACTTCCCTGTACCTGAGCAGGATTTCACACAGTCTTTTCGCACTCTTGTCCCCTCCTGCCTGAGCCTGTTTCTGCACTTTGGCCAGCCGGTTTTCGACCGTTTCGAGGTCTTTCAGCTGCAGTTCCAGGTCTATGACCTCCTTGTCCCTGACGGGGTCGACACTGCCGTCGACATGAACTATGTTCGGGTCATCGAAACACCTGAGTACATGCAGAATCGCATCGGTTTCCCTGATATTCGCCAGAAACTGGTTCCCAAGACCTTCGCCTTTGCTCGCCCCCTTGACCAGCCCGGCAATATCCACGATTTCCACGGTCGCAGGCACCACCCTTTTGGGCTTGCATATCTTTTCGAGTTCTTCCAGGCGTCTGTCCGGAACTATCGTGGAGCCGATATTCGGTTCAATGGTGCAGAACGGAAAATTCGCGCTCTGCGCTTTCCCGGAACTTATACAGTTGAAAAGAGTCGATTTACCTACATTCGGAAGTCCGACGATGCCGCATTTCAATGACATGGCTTTCAATATTAAAACGAGCGGCAAATTTAGAAGCAGTTTTGAATTTTTCCAAAAATTCTTTTACGGCTCTTTCCGGTCCGTGCGTTTCTTCTTTTTTCTTTTTCCGTATGAAATTTTTCTTTTTCTTACAGAATTTTACGATTTCATATCCCAAATTTGCAGATACGGTATTCATCGATTTCACCAATGATGACGTATTATGTTAGTCTTTCTCATAAATATCCTTCTGGTTTCAGGCGTTTTTTCAGAATCCCCGGATTCCGGAAAAAACGATGCCGGCATGCTGGCTGTATTCTGGAACCTGGAAAACTTTTTCGACTATACCGACAGCGGCGCTGGAGATTCGGATGCTGAATTCAGCGGGACAGGCAGCCGGCACTGGACCAAAAGCCGTTACTGGAAAAAATGCTATGGCATCGCCAAGACCTTTCTGTGGATTGCGGAAGAATGCGGCAGGCTGCCAGATGTGGCCGGTGTGGCTGAAGTGGAAAACCGCGCCGTAGTGCGGACGGTCATAAACGGGACTCTTCTGAGGAAATTCGACTATGCGTGCGTACATCACGATTCTCCGGATACTCGCGGCATAGACGTGGCATTGGTCTACAGGACCGGAATTTTCAGGAAAACCGGAGAGAAGGCCATCGCCGTTAACATGGATGTCGACGGTAATCCTATGACGACGAGGGATATCCTCTACGTGTGTCTGGAAACTGTGGACGCAGGGGTGAAATACCATTTTTTCGTGAACCATCACCCGTCCAAATACGGCGGGGAACAGGTCTCCGAAGGCAGAAGGATGGCGGCCATGCGGAAAATGGTCTCGTTCTGCGACTCTCTGGCGGCAGCAGGGGAGCGGAATATCATCTGTATGGGCGATTTCAACGATACTCCGGACGGTCCTGCATTTGCCGTTGCTGAAGAATCCCTGGTCAACATGGCCGTCCCGCTGGCTGACAAAGGCTTGGGGACGATAAAATATGCCGGGAAATGGGATCTGATAGATATGTTTTTAGTCAGTGAAGATGTTGCGCCGAAGGCGGAGATGGAAATAGCCTTTCCTGATTTCCTGTTGACGGAGGACAATGCGCATTCCGGGTTGAAGCCGCTCAGAACATATACCGGACCGCGGTATTCCGGAGGTATCAGCGACCATCTTCCCATAGTCCTGTACGTAGGGTATGGCGATAATGTACCGTAGATTTCGAAGATGTTTAAACGACTTCTTAAAATAATTTCCTACATTTGACGTTCCGGACAGTTCCGGGAATATAAACTATTACTATAATCAATAAGTGACAATGAAAGCAAAAATCGCAGAGAAATTCAAGACGCTTTTCGGCACGGACGGCGAGTTCTTCACATCGGCCGGCAGGATAAACCTTATAGGCGAACATACAGACTATAACGGCGGATATGTTTTCCCGGGAGCGGTGGACAAGGGTATCATGGCGGAAATCAGACTTAACGGGACGGATAAGGTCTGCGTGTTCGCTCTGGACCTCGACGAGTATGTGGAGTTCGGCCTCAATGAAGAAGACGCGCCTGCACAGAGCTGGGCAAGATACGTTTTCGGAGTCTGCCGTGAAATCATAAAGAGAGGCGGGAAGATTTCCGGCTTCAATACAGTTTTTGCAGGCGACGTACCTCTCGGCGCTGGTATGTCATCCTCAGCTGCGCTCGAAAGCACTTTCGCGTTCGCCCTGAATTATCTGTTCAATCTCGGTATCGACAAGTTCGAACTTGCACGCATTGGACAGTCTACGGAGCACAACTACTGCGGAGTGAAATGCGGCATCATGGACCAGTTCGCTTCCGTATTCGGAAAGGCTGGAAGTCTTATCCGGCTGGACTGCAAGACGATGGAATACAAATATTATCCGTTCCACCCGAAAGGATACAGGCTTGTGCTTCTCGATTCTGTCGTAAAGCATGAACTGGCTTCTTCGGCCTATAACAAGAGGCGCGAATCCTGCGAAAACGCTGCCGCAGCCATCAGAAAGAATCATCCCGAAGTGGAATTCCTGAGAGATGCGAAGAAAGAATGGCTCGACGAGGTGAAATCCGTGATTTCGGCTGAAGACTATATGCGGGCAGAGTATGTCATAGAGGAAGTGCAAAGGGTGCTGGATGTCTGCGACGCTCTCGAAAGGGATGATTACGAGACTGTCGGGCAGAAGATGTACGAGACACACCATGGGATGAGCAAACTCTATGAAGTCAGCTGCGAGGAGCTCGATTTCCTGAATGACGTGGCCAGGGAATGCGGAGTGGCCGGTTCCCGTGTCATGGGCGGCGGTTTCGGCGGCTGTACCATCAATCTGGTGAAAGACGAACTCTACGAGCCGTTCATCGCCAAGGCCACGGCATCGTTTACGGAGAAATTCGGACACGCGCCGAAGGTCTACGATGTGGTCATCAGCGACGGTGCCCGAAAACTCGAATAATCAAGGCTTGTTATTTCATAAAGGAATATATCCAGTCCTGGTCGATTTTAAGGAATGCGTCTCCGGGGATGATGTCCGGATTCCGCTGCAGGATGCCGAGCGAATCCTCGTAGACGTTGTATCCGATATTGATACTCATCATCTGACCGGAGGCGGGATAAATGAATACGAGGAATTTCATGCCGTCGCTCTCTTCGAGCCGGTGGAAATGGAATGCAGTGCCGGCGAGGTTTTCCGAACCGGCACTTTTCTTTGACGCCAGTTCCATTTTCGTGACGTATTTGCACATCTCTATCGCCATGTCGTCCAGCCCCGCGTCGAAAATCAGAACCTTCTCCATCATCTCGCCCACATCCTTTACCAGCCTCAGCCTGTACCCGCCCATAGCCTTGGTATGATTCGAAATAGCCTGCGCCTGCGTCGGGGACAGCTCTCCAGACGGCATCAGCCATATCATAAGTTTCCCCTGAGGGTCGTGATAAAGGCATTCGTATTTGGCCAGGTTCGCCTGACGGCAATGCGGACACTCCCAGACGAAGAGAGACCCGTTCCGGAGCTTCTCTTTCAATTCCGGATTTTCGGCGATATTGATGCTCCTGTAAACGGTGATTTCCGATTTTTCCCCGCATTTGCTGCAGGGCGCAAGGGCTGTGGCAGTGATGGACATTTCCTGACAATTTTAAATTTCCGGGCCAATATACAAAAAATCTCTGCCGGCTCGTGTCGGAAAGACAAGGATTTTGAATACTATTCCGGTAACGCCGGTGAAGCAGGGCCGGTCAGTTTGAAAGTTACCAGAACGGGATAATGGTCCGAAGCTTGCCCGGCGACATAGTCGACCATACTTGAAATCACTTCAAGGGCCGTCCCGGGAGCATACATCAGATAATCTATGGTTTTCCCTCCGTCATCGTCCGTCGTCGGCTCTGCGGGAGAGTCGCCGACATTGAATTTGGTGGCCAACAGTCTGACAGGGGCCTCCTCCGGCCGGGCGTTCATATCCCCTCCAAGAATAACCGGAATATCGATATTCTCCGTCAGCCGCAGGATTTCCCGAACTTGTGCGATTCTCAGAGAATCATCCTTCCGATGGTCGAGATGCGTCGTGGCAAAACATACCTCATGTCCCTTTTTGCGAATCCGGACGTATCCGAATGATCGCATATAATCCCGGCCTGGTGTTCCTATTCTGAAACTGCGCTCTTCCATAATCGGATATTTTGAAAGAATGGCGTTCCCGTAATCGCCACCCGAGCGGATATCGAGAGCATGAATGAAGGTATGATATTTCAACCCCGTCATCGCGGCCAGTATGGCCGGTGTGTCTCCGGGATTGAGTTCCGTAAAACGTTCCACTTCCTGCAAAGCCACCAAATCAGGATCGTTGCGGCGGATAACTTCGGCAATAGCTTCTATTCCGGCATTGCGTCCGCTGTAAGTGTTATAGGTCATTGTCCGAAGAACACAGTCCTTCGGACAACAGCCTGTCATAGTTACGATCAGAAAAAGTGAAAGCAGAATACCTTTCATACTAATGCTTTACGATACAGATATCATCGAGGAACCAGCGGCTGAATTCGCCTTCTTCAGCCTCGCTCGTGAATTTCAGCTGCGTGGCGGAGGTCGCTCCGTTTACGGTAAAGCTGAAATCCGAGAAATTCTGGTAATTCATACCTGATATTATCTTTGACGTCTTTCCGTCGATTGTGCCGCCACCTATTACTTCGACCTTGAACTCGGTGATGTCGCCAGTCTTGTCTGCGGCATCGTCCATCATCGACCCTGTTTTATAGGCCATCGCTTTCAGGGACACTTTGATATCCGTGGCTTCGCTCAATGCCGAGAGGGCAGGAGTGGTCAGCTGGCCGACATTGCAGGAAAGGTCTTTCGGCAGAGTCGCCTGGAACGGGGCCAGACCGATCTGGACATAGCCCGGACGGGCACTCACATTCTCCCCTGTCAGTCCTCCTTTTTCCGTTTCGTCCCAAACGGAAATGTCATCGCCCGAGAATACGGCCATATTGACTAATTTGTCGGTTCCCAGCAGATAATCCACACCACCGTAGATGTGGTCGAAGTCCTCTGACCAGACAGCGTCGGCAGGGAAATCCGTTCGGGACTGTTTCCTGACATCCAGAACAATGGCAGCGTGAAGTCTTCCTTCACCGCCTTCGGTAGCTTTGCTGTCACCTCCGATGCGGATGTCCTCTTTCTGGATTATTCTGATATAGAGAAAGCCTCCCTTTATCAGCATTTCATCAACCGGGACACTGAAGAAATGAGGGACATTCCGTTTCTTTTCAGGAATCAGAAGGTCTCCGCAGTTTTTCCAGATATTGTTGTCGGTAGAACTTAGGACGGTGTAATTCCTCGGAGCATAGTTGGTGCCTGTAACGCTACAGCTGAGCCAGATATCTCCTGTCACTGTTTCGTTAATCGGATAGGTAATCTGAGCGTAAGGGTAAGGCGAGCCTGTATCCCAGAGCTGCATAGAGAAAATGTTGTCCAGATTGTCTGCGTTTATCCGGAACCGTACGCCATTGTTTTCATTGCTTGTAGAAGATGCCTTGCTGCGCCAGAACGTCATTTGGACACCGGAGCCGTCATTAGGCTCTACAATCTGTTTTGCCGGAGGAGACGAGAGATGATTTGTCCAGGCTGATCCGTCGGACATTCTCATAGTATTGTAGTACATACCTTCGGAATCATCTGTCCCTTTTGCCCTGAACGAGAAGACGTACGGCAGGCGGATGCCGGCAGATATGCCGAATCTGGCCCCGTTCAATGCGAAATCGTCTTCTGAAACAGGCAGAATCACAGGGTCGTTTTCCACGCGAGAAGCTATGCCTGAAAGTTTTCCGCTGCCGGAAGGTACTTGGGTTCCGACAAAGGCGGCACCCGACCAGGTATATACGGTATAGCGGTTGTCGTCTTCATCCTGAAGTTCTACCGCGCCATCCATCGTCCCTGAAAGAGCTTCTGTAATGACTTGTACATTGGCCACGGCCACATACATGGATTCGTATGCGCCGTCCTGATAGTCATCATAGGAAATGACGACAGGTTCCGTCAGGGCAGAAGAAGCGTCGGTTTCCTTTATCTCAGCGCCGTCAGCCGGTTCAAGAAGCAGGAGCCCGTTTTCATCGTATTTGAGGGTGGCGCCTTTCAGGGGTATATTTAGTTCTGTACCGCGGTCATACCAGTTTTGTCCGTCCGGCGCCACTAAGATACCGGAACCGGCAGTTCTGGCATCCTGTACACCGAATACTCCGGATGGAAGATTGGCTCCTATGGATGCGGTATTCACGACAGCGCAGATATACGTGTCTTCCTGTATGACATATTCTGCATCGGGTGCTTTCAGATTTTCTTCCGCCATGGCTCTCAGCGAGGAGACAGGAAACGATGCCCCTGCCGCTTTCTGGGTTATCTCAACGGACGCAAAGACGGAGGCATCTGATGTGGAGACGATAGTGACCGTAGTGGTCCGTTCCTCTGAAGGATTGGTGCTGAAGGAGAAAACCATATCGGCATTCCCTATTCCGGATTCGGGCGAGACTCCGAGCCATTCCGAGGCGCTTTTGTCGACGGATACGCTCCATTCGCAGTTCGAAGTCACTTTGACGGGGAATTCCGACTCCATGGCCGGAGCGGTTATTTCCGTCCTGTCCGTTTGTACCATTGCCTTCGGCAAGGCAACATCCTTGTCGGTGCATTCTATTGTCAGCAAGCCTGAAAGTAAAATGTAAAATAATTTTTTCATGATTTTATGGATTTATTCATTGACATCCGCAAATACCGGGAGATGGTCCGAGACCGTATAAACATCCACTTCCCCGAAAGTGGGGACAGCCGCTCCCAGTACATTGTAGTCGGGACTGTTTCCGGTGTAAATCATCACATAGTCTATCCTGGTGTTCCCGGTGGACATGGTGAAGTCGTTCGAAGATATTATGCTCCAGTTTTTCAGCAGTTCCACGACAGGTGCGGCCGATGTCTTGTTCGTGTTGAGGTCGCCTCCGAGAAAAACTCTCTTCGGGGAAGTGCTGTAATGGGATCCGACATATTCGTTTATGGCTTTTGCCTGCTCTGTGCGGTTGTTTTCCGACTTGTGGCAGAAATGAGTCGCGACAAAGACATAATTTTCGAATTCGGCGACTAAGGCTATCCGGCTTTCGGTATTGTCGGGATTGGGCAGCGGCACAACTTCGGTTTTCAGCGGTTCTTCTTTCGAAAGAATGCCGTTGCCGTACTGGCCGCCCCGCTGGTCTATCGCCCTTCCGAAAGTGGCGTGAAGCCCCGTGCGGGATGCAAGTTCCTGAATCTGCGAAACGGGATGCCAGGAAGTATTTTCATCCAGTTCCTGCAGAGCTATGATGTCCGGATTTACCAGGCTTATGACTTTGGCCGTCTGGTCATAGTGAGACTGGTCTATGGAAGGATCCTGAGTGACAGGACCTTCGCAGCGGTGAAGGTTGTAGGTGGCTATCCTGAGCGAGTTTTCGAGACGGTCGTAGCCGTTTACATACGGGTTTTCCGCACCGTCTCCTTGCCCGAAGCCGAGGTCGAAATCGGAATTGTCTCCGTCGAGTTTATGGCAGGCTGTGCTTCCGGCGATGATTCCGGCAAGCAAAACCGATATTTTCAATACAGTGTTCATTGTCGATTGTCTTTAAAGTCAGAATGGCAGTCCGTCATCCCATCCCGGGTTCTGGGAAATCGCTCCCTGTGTCAATACCCGGTCATCGGTCGGGATAGGGTAGAGATAGTCGCGTTCTTCATTCCAGACGCGTGGTTCAGTGCTGTGTACCAGTACGTTGCCTTTGGTTCCTTCGCTCAGGACAATATCGGTTCCGAGTTTCAGATACAGTACATTTTCGTCATTGCCGGGAGCTTTGTCGGTGTCATATATGCACACATCCGTGGAACCGTTGCCGTCAAGGTCGAAATTTCCGATGCCGGAAAAATACAGACCTTCTATCGGCTTTTCGAAGCGTTTGCCTTCTTTCCAGCGCATAATGTCCCAATAACGCAGTCCTTCCATCGGGGTCTCGAGTGTCCGTTCCCTGCGGATTTCCAGAATTACCCCCTTGTTTTTACCGGTTACGTTGGGATAGCCTGTATCGGCGGAGGAAAGGTACGGGTCGGAGTTCGTGTTAGCCTCTTCCAGATTCAGGTCCGGCAGTCCGGCTCTTGCCCGCAGCGGCTGGATGGTCTTGTCCAAATCCGTCTGCGTCAATGTCCCCAGTTCCGCCTTGGCTTCGGCATAGTTCAGAAGGACTTCTGCCAGACGGAACAGCGGCATATCGTTCGTAGAGGCCTTGTTGGCGTCATATTTTTCTTCCGTCAGATATTTTATGAGCTGGTATCCGGTCATAGAGCGGGACAGGTTCGGAGCCAGTTCCTGAGAACCGCCTATTCTTTTGTAACCTGGAGTACGTATGGTCTGCGCCATCCTCAAGTCCCTGTTCTTGCATTCGTCCACGAAAGATTTGGTCGCATATCCGTCCTGTTCGGTATAGCGCTCGCCGTTGCGCATCAGATACATATTGACCACATTTCTGGTCATCCCCGGGCGCCCCATAGTCGAACCGGTGAGATGTCCGTTGACATCGTGCGTCATCCCGCTTATGGAGGAAGTATACGCCCTGGCCAATATTATTTCACTTCCTATGGCATCCTGCGAAGTAAACAGGTCCTGATAAGGTGTACTGCCGCTTGTATATATGGAGTACGGACCCGTCAGAAACGGCTCGGACGCGGAAACACAGGCATTAAGGAATCCTTCATATCCGTCAAGACCGTGATATTTCCTGTAAGTCCCTTCGAAAAGGGCGATTCTGGATTTCAGCGCTCTGGCGGTCCAGCGGGTGACGCGATAGACGGACTGTTCTTCCGGAAGGTTGGCGATGGCAAAATCGATGTCTTCCATGACTTTTCCCATAACCAGTTCTCTGGAATCCCGTCCTTTGTAAAGCTGCTGGTCATCGGAACTCAGTGGCCGGTCTACCCATGGCACATCTCCGTATCTTTT
>CALVBH010000025.1 GCA_944325765.1 uncultured Bacteroidales bacterium | reverse complement strand
GGTTCAACAAGGAAGCGGCGTCGCTCGGTGATGTCGTGGTTCTGTGCGTTTCCAAGGATCTTCCGTTCGCCCAGTCGAGATTCTGCACCACCGAGGGTATCGCCAATGTGGTGCCGCTCTCTGTGTTCAGATGCCGCCACTTCGATGAAAGATACGGTCTGACTATGACTGACGGCCCTCTCAAGGGACTTCTCGCGAGGGCTGTGATAATAGTCAACGAACAAGGGAAAATCATATACGAGCAGCTTGTGCCGGAGATAACCGAGGAGCCGGACTACGATGCCGCGCTCCATTCCCTGGGACAGGACTGACAATAATCACCCTATGCCGTCATCAATATGAACACCATAGAACCGGTAAGTCTGAAAGAGCTGATAGTCACGGACTTCAGGGCTCTTATGCATTTCAGGGTACGCAAAATCCTGATGATTTGCAGCAACTACGACGCATTCATCCTCGAAGAGGACGGACAGATCGAGTCCCAGATATACAAGGAATATATAGAACTGAACCTGAGTAACCCTCCGCAGTTCGTCTGGGTGACCTCGTCGGCCGAAGCCCGGAAAGTTATGGACGAAGACGCCAGGATAGATATGGTGATGTGTATGTACAATGACAAGGACAAGGGGATATTCCAGTTCGCCGAGAACCTGAAGACATCCGAGGACCTGTCGGGGCGAAGAATACCTTTCGTGCTCCTGACACATTTCTCGAAGGAGATACACCGCAGGCTCGAAAAACAGGACCGTTCATACGTGGACTACATATTCAGCTGGAACGGAAATGCGGAACTGATAGTGGCTATCGTGAAGCTGTTCGAGGATCTGATAAACGCAGACAACGACATACTGAAAGTCGGAGTCCAGGCCATACTCCTCGTGGAAGACTCTGTCCGGTACTACTCCACTTATCTTCCCGAACTCTACAAGCTCGTCCTCAAGCAGAGTTCAGAATTCCTGAAAGAGACACTGAATGAAAAGCAGAGGAAGCTGAGAAAGCGTTCCAGACCGAAAATCCTGCTGGCGACAAATTATGAAGACGCCGTCAACACCTATAAGAAATACAGGAACAATATGCTCGGCATCATTTCCGATGTCGGGTTCGTCCTGCATAAGAATGATCCCCAGGAAAGCGAGAAACCCGATGCCGGTATCGACCTGGTGAGGCTGGTCAGGGAAGATGACCCTTATATGCCCATAATTCTCCAGTCATCCCAGGGAGATATGGCGAAAGTGGCTGAAAATCTGGGGGTCGGATTTCTGAAAAAGTACTCCAAGACCCTGATAATACAGCTTTCCGAATATATCCGAGAAGAGTTCGAGTTCGGCGATTTCGTCTTCCGGGATGCGAACCGTCAGGAATTCGGCAGAGCCGCCAACCTGAGCCAGCTCCAGGAGTGCATCCGCAATATTCCGGATGACATACTCATCTACAATACGTCCAGGAATATGTTGTCCAAGTGGTTCTTCGCAAGAGGACTTTTCACCCTCGCGAACCAGTTCAAGGACGTGCACGAAAACCATTTTGCTTCGACTGCCGAGCTGAGGGACTATGTGTCACAGCAGATACACGACTATCACGCGCTGAACGGGCGCGGTATCATAGCACATTTCGACAAGGATACATACGGGAAATACATCTGGTTCTCCAGAACCGGCGAGGGATCTCTCGGCGGAAAGGCGCGCGGGCTGGCATTCCTGAATACGCTGATAGCGAAATACCGTCTTACGAACCGCTATGAAGGCATCAAGATTTCCACTCCGAGGACCCTTGTGGTCGCCACGGACCATTTCGACAAGTTCATTCTCGACAACGACCTCCAGTATGTCATAGACGGGGACGTTTCTGATGAGGAGATACTGTCCGAGTTCGTATCCTCAAGACTTCCTGAAGAGCTTGTCGACGAGCTGAAGGTATTCCTGAAGACTGTGGACACCCCTCTTGCCGTAAGGTCCAGCTCCAAGCTCGAAGACAGCAACTACCAGCCTTTCGCGGGGGTCTACTCGACCTATATGATTCCATTGACGGAAAACAAGGACCAGATGCTGAGGATGCTGCGCAAGGCTATCAAGAGCGTGTATGCATCTGCTTTCTTCAACGGCAGCAGGACATACATCCACACCACGGGCAATCTCCTGAGCGAGGAGAAGATGGCTGTCATCATCCAGAGCATATGCGGAAGCCGTCACGGCGAATTCTACTACCCGATGCTCTCCGGTGTCGCCCGCTCCGTGAACTTCTACCCTATCGGCAAGGAGAAGCCGGAAGACGGGGTCGTGAACCTGGCCTTCGGGCTCGGAAAGACGGTGGTGGACGGAGGGAACACTCTGAGGTTTATCCCGAAATACCCGAAACGCATATTGCAGCTTTCGGATATGAAGATAGCCCTGAACGATACCCAGAAGACTATGTATGCCCTCGATCTGAGGCCGGGAGCCTTTATGATTTCGCGCGACGATGCAGTCAATCTGGTGAAAATGCCTGTCTCGGAAGCGCTGAAAGGATATAATCATCCGGAACTGGTGGCCTCTACATTCAGTACCGCAGACAACAGGATGCTTCCCGGAATCAATTCACAGGGACCGCGCATCATCACCTTCGACTACATACTCAAATACGGAAGATACCCGCTTGCCCAGATCCTTGCCGATCTCCTGCAGATATGCAAGAAAGAGATGATGTGCGATATCGAGATGGAATTCGCTATGGATGTCATCCCTGAGAGTCCGTCGCAGGAATGCGTAATCAAGCTTCTGCAGGTCAGACCTGTAGTGGATTATGCCGAAGCGCAGGAAATCCATATCGAACAGGTGGAGGAAAGTATGTCCGAGATATTCATCCGTTCGGAAAACGCCTTGGGTTCAGGGGAAATTTCCGGGTTCACACATATCCTTTACGTGGATCCTGCACTGTTCGACAGTGCCAGGACCAAAGACATAGCGTCCGAAATATCTCAGATGAACAGTGAGCTTAAAGAGCAGAATGCTTCCTATATCCTCATAGGGCCGGGAAGATGGGGATCTTCGGATCCCTGGCTGGGCATACCTGTGCTGTGGAGCAACATATCCGAAGCAAAGCTCATAGTGGAATGCGCCATCCCCGGTTTCAGGATAGAGCCGAGCCAGGGCACACACTTCTTCCAGAACATCACATCACTCGGCATCGGTTATCTTACCGTTGATACGGTCCTGAATGAAAAGGCCATAGATACCGCTTTCCTTGAGAGCCTGAACTGCGTGAAAGAAGGCAAGTTCGTAAAGATGCTTGAGGCTCCGGCTTCTACTGCAGCCTTCATAGACCGCAAGTCAAACAAGGCGGTGGCAGGCATCCTGAAATAAGAATACTTATGAAAAGACACGTCCGCATACTGAAAGACTGCATAGATGCCACGGCACTGGCTGTCGGCGTATTTTCCCTGTACTGCATCCTGTTCAGGCCGTTTGCCGAGAGTGCCGTTGACTGGTTCTGCATAGTAGCGGGCATTATGGGGGCGGGGTACATAATCTATGCACTTGTCCTGTACCTGTTCCAAAGAATAGAGTTCGACCGGAAACTGCTGAACGGGCATTTTCTCAGGAAAGTCATCTGCCTGGTAGTGCTTATCCCATTCACCCTGGCTTTGGCGGTCAGCCCGCTGATATCATCTCCTGAAGAACTGACATCGGACGGGAACTGGAGCGGTGAAAAAGTCTTGGAGGGCAAGAATGCAGAACCGAACCTGTTCTGGACCATTTATTTTCTTTTCGTCGATCCAGGGAACCAGAATATGAGTCCTACCGTGACAGGACGCGGTATCGCCGGGGTAGCCGGGATCCTCGGCATTTTCCTGCTCAACGGACTTCTTGTATCTTCAATCATCGGATTCACGGACCGCCGTAAAGAGTGTATGCAGAACGGCCAGGCAAGATATCAGGTACGGTTCCTGCGAAAGAAGCGCTATACGGTCATCATAGGTGCGAACGAAATCGCCGCCTCCATCATCAAAGGCCTGCTGTCATCCGGGGATTCCGATGTCAGGCGTGAAACGGGAAGCAGATACATCATCCTCCAGACCAACCGTGATGTGCAGACCGTACGCGACGGGCTTGAATCGCATCTTTCCGACGAAGAGATGGCGAAAGTGATCATTTACAGGGCGTCCAGGGACTCCAGGGCCGAACTGGAAAAGCTCCATCTGGAATTCGCGGCGGAAATCTATGTCCTGGGGGAATCCACCACACGCGACGGCGGGGAACCGGGCCACGATGCCCTGAATATGAAATGCGTGAATCTGATTGCCGGGCTACTCGAAGGCCGCGGGCAAAAGATCTGCAAGGTACTGTTCGAATATCAGACAACCTATTCCATCTTCCAGTTCTCGGATTTTCCCGAAAATGTAAGAAGGAACCTGATTTTCTTCCCGTTCAACCGGTACGAATCCTGGGCGAGGAAAGTCATCGTGGATTGCAGGGCGAAAGCCGACCCTTCCGATGATACTGTCATCGACTACATCCCCCTTGACGGATATGGCATTGGCGAGGACTCTGAGAGGTTCGTACATTTCGTCATCATAGGTATGTCCAAGATGGGGGTCGCAATGGGTGTGGAAGCACTGCAGCAGGCACATTATCTGAACTTCCGGAAGAGACGGACCCGCATCTCATTCATCGACCGTGAGGCCGACCGTGAGATGGCGTTCTTCAAGGGCAGGTACGAAGGTCTTTTCGAGCTGGTCCGGCACCGTTTCATAGACGCTGGCAGCACTGATGCGGACTGGGATTCCGATATGCTTGACCCGCTTGCCGGTAACGGCGGCAAATGGGGACACCTGTGCGACGGCAGCGGGAATTTCATAGACACGGAAATCGAGTTCATCAAAGGGGACGTGGAATCGGATGGCGTCAGGTCATACCTGAGACGCATAGCGGCCGACAAGGACTCTATCCTGACGGTAGCCGTCTGCCTGCCGCAGACACATACGGCCGTGGCGGCAAGCCTGTATATGCCACTTGAGGTGTACGACAAGGCTCAGCAGATATGGGTCTGCCAAAGCGATTCAGCAGATATCATCAACAACCTGAACGGGACTCCGCAGAGAGACCTGCGCTACAAGAAGCTCCGGCCGTTCGGGATGGACTTCGGAGAATATATGAGCGACGGCTCGCTGTTCAGCAAGGCCCTGCTGGTGAACGCCGCATATGACCTGGCTTCGCAGAATATAGACTTGTCCGACAGGGATACTTTCGGGCGGATGAGAGAATCGTGGATGAAGCTTCTGATTGACAAGAAATTCGCGAATCTGTCCTATGCCGACTCCATTTACTCGAAAATCAGGGGTATAATGACGTCTCCGCACATTCTTGTCACCGGATATGACAAGCTTTGCGCCCTGACAGGCCGTGAAGATGCGGAAAGGATTCTCCGCAGACAGCTGTCAGCATATGGCGATATGCTGGCGCAATGCGAACACAACCGCTGGAATATGCAGCAGCTCCTGTTCGGCTATATGCCGTGCAACGAGGAAGAAGACCGTATCTTCATCCGTCTGCATTCGGCAATCGAACGTGCTGCCGCTTCCGGTGACCAAGCTGAAATCCGCGCGGCGAAAGATGCCTTTGCGAAAAAGAAGATTGAATTCAAGGAAAGTGAAAAGCGCATCCATCCTAACATCTGCTCATTCGGCCATCTGGATTCCGTGGATTCAGGCGCCAAGGGCTATGACAGGTTCATCAACGATTCCATACCTGACATTCTTGCCCGGACGGACGCCAGAGAAGCCATTTAAACTTGTAATTTTAATCACTTGTGTCCACTAAAATTGTGGACGATAGTTATAAAGTTTAACAATTAAAACAATGCAGGTTCACTTGAATCATTGAGTTCATTGACAATATTGCAGTTAGGTTTTGCAAAGAGGTCTTTTAGGCAGATAGTTTCTGTAAGTGAGATACTTACAAGCTGAAGCATCTCGTAGATTGACCGTTCGATACTCATCTTTTTCTGCACAATCGCTATCATACAATAGGTGGTTATGGCAGTGTAAATTTGGATTCTTACGGCATTCTCGGTCTCGCCCCAGAATTTTTTAA
>CALVBH010000024.1 GCA_944325765.1 uncultured Bacteroidales bacterium | reverse complement strand
CAGGGCGTTGTACTACTCTACCTTCCCGCTGCAGAAACAGGCTCCGAAAGGTGACTGGAATTTCAGGCTGGCTCCGGTGTATATGGTGGGAATACTGAATTTCGGATTGGAACACAAGGTGAGAGATGAAATGCGCGAGAAGTTGAAGGAGATGCTTGTATTCCGCTATGAGCTGCTGGAGACGACGATCGGGGAGAGGATGACGGACAACTTAGGATTCGTGTTCCTGGAGGTCGGGAAATTCGACAAGGCTGAAGACAAGCTGGAGTCTATGATGGACAAATGGATGTTTACGCTGAAGAATATGTCGAGGCTGCTGGAGAGACCGGCGGAACTGCAGGAAAGGATTTTCCGGAAAGTGTTCGAAGCGGCACGGATAGCGGCGTTCACACGGGAGGAACTGGACGAATACACAAATGATATGATGACGGAAAACGATCGAAAGAACGCTATTGACTATGCCCGGAAATTGGGCCGGGAGGAAGGTCGTACCGAAGGGATAATGGACATTGCCAAAAAAATGATAGCCGCTGGTATTGATAGAAAGATTGTGTCGGAAATGACAGGATTACAGATAGAAGATCTGTAATCAGGGAATCCATACTTCTGTCGCACATCACTGTCACCTCGGCCGGATCTGGCCGTCGCCGGTGATGACGTATTTATAGGTGTTGAGTTCCGGCAGGGCCATAGGGCCGCGGGCATGAAGTTTCTGAGTGCTGATGCCGATTTCAGCGCCGAAACCGAACTGCGCACCGTCGGTGAAAGCCGTGGAAACATTGGCATAAACACAGGCGGCATCGACGGTTTTCAGGAAACGTGCGATGGTCTCCTGATTTTCGGAAATGATGGATTCGCTGTGTTTGGACGAGTAGCGGGCGATATGGGCCAATGCCTCATCCAGACTGTCTACAGTCTTCAATGCCATCCGGTATGACAGGAATTCTGTCCCGAAACTGCCTTCATCGGCGTGCATCAGAAGCTCCGCAGGATAATTCTCTTCCAAAGCCGCGTAGGCAGCCTCGTCTGCGTAGATAATCACATTGCAGTCTTTCAGGCCGCTGCACAGTCCCGGCAGGTCGAAAAGCCTGTCCTTATGGACGATAAGGCAGTCCAATGCATTGCAGACACTTACCCGGCGCGTTTTGGCGTTCGTCACTATGGCAGCACCTTTGTCCAGGTTGCCGTCCTTGTCGAAATAAGTATGGCAGATTCCCGCACCTGTCTCGATGACAGGGACGAGCGCGTTTTTCCGCACGAAGTCTATCAGTCTCTTGCTGCCCCGGGGAATCACTACATCGACATATCCTTCGGCTTCCAGCAGTACGGATGCGGCTTCGTGTCCGGCAGGGAGCAGTGTGACGGCATTCTCGTTGAGGCCGCAGTTTCTCAGTGTTTCACGTATAAGGGCGACAATGGCTGAATTTGAATCGTATGCATCGCTGCCTCCTTTCAAGACACAGGCGTTGCCGGACTTTATGCACAGGGAGAATACATCGAAACTGACGTTCGGACGAGCCTCGTAAATGATGCCTATAACCCCGAAAGGGACACTGATTTTCTGTATTTTCATCCCGTTAGGACGGACAGTTTCGCCGAGAATCCTGCCGACAGGAGAGGGGAGAGCAGCGACATTGCGCATATCGGCGGCTATGCCAAAGAGTCTCTTTTCATCCAGTTTCAGCCTGTCGTACATAGGGTTGTCAGGCTCCATACGTGCAAGGTCGGAGGCGTTGGCCTTCAAAAGAGCCGGAGTTTCCGCGATAATCCGGTCTGCCAGAGCAAGCAGCATGGCAGATATTCTGGAGTCATCGGTCAGGGCAATGTCGGCAGCGGCGGCTCGTGCCGCGCAAAACAGTGATTTATAGTCGGTTTTCGGGTTCATTTCGTATCTTCGATATAAAGGTAATCATAATGTATCAAAGGACGGCCGCCTTTCTGTCCTATGACTTCAGCGGCACGGGAACTGCCGGCGGCTACCTTGCCGACCCCTATCGGATGCCCTTCCGGAGAAATTATCTTCACGATATCGCCTTTTTCGAATCCGCCTTCGACCGCAGTCACTCCCACAGGCAGAAGGCTCGATGCCCTGGACCCTGTCAGAGCCCTGTAAGCCCCCTCGTTTATGTGGATATTCCCTTTGGCGAAGCCGTCGGAGTGGGCTATCCATTTCTTTATGTGAGAAATAGGTTTGTCCGAAGGCAGAAAGCGGGTACATTCTGCGACAGGCTTTTCATGAAGGATGATGTCGGTCAGTATATCCGCTTTTTTGCCGTTCGCTATCACCACTTCGATACCTTCGTCCGCCACTTTCGAGGCAATCCTGTATTTCGTCAGCATCCCTCCCCGTCCGAAACTCGACTTGCCGCTGTCGATATATGCCGCGAGATTGTCGCCAGGACTCACTTCACGGATGACGGAGGCGCCTGTATCTCCCGGCCTGCCGTTGTAGATTCCGTCCACATTGCTCAGAATGACCAGACACTGTGCGTTCATCATCGAAGCCACCATACCGGACAGTTCGTCGTTGTCGGTAAACATAAGTTCGGTCACGGATATGGTATCATTCTCGTTCACTACCGGAATCACCCCGTTTTCGAGCATTACCGTCATACAGTTCATCTGATTCAGGTAGTGGTCGCGCGTGGACAGGCTTTCCTTGGTCGTAAGCACCTGGCCGCAGATAATGCCGTGGCGGGCGAACATCTCGGAATACCGGTTTATAAGCCGGGCCTGTCCCACGGAAGAATACAGCTGGCGTGCGGATACGGAGTCCAGTTTTCTGTGGCTTTTCATCAGGCTTTTACCGGATACGACAGCTCCGGAAGATACCAGGATGACCTCGACGCCGAGGCTCATCAGCCGGGCAATCTGCCTTACGATTTCTTCTATGACAGCGGAATCCACCGTTCCGTCGCCATTTGTCAGGACATTGCTCCCGACCTTGACTACCACCCTGTTGAATCTCGAATTCATCTTACATACTTTTTTTCAGTCCATCGAGGACCGCGGCCGAGAATCCTGCTTCTTCCATAGCCGTAAGCCCCTTGAAGGTATAGCCTCCCGGTGTCGTGACCTTGTCGATTTCCTGCTGCGGCATAGTTCCGTTCGCGTCCAGCAGGGAGATAGCGCCCTTCATCGTGTTTATGACTATGCGTCGCGCCTCCTGTTCACCGAAACCTGTCCGTATCCCGCCCTGTATGGACGCATCCAGGTATTTCAGGGCGTATGCTATGCCGCAGGATGCCAGTGCAGTACCGGCCGCCATCATTTCTTCAGGAACTTCCGCCACTTCGCCCATCTGCCGGAAAAGTCCGCACACTTCGGAGACCGTATCGTCGGAAACCCTGCAAGAAGCTATGAATGTCGTGCTTTTCCTAAGGGCAATCGCCGTGTTGGGAATAACCCTGAGCAGCGCCGGAATTTCGTCCCTTTTCCTGAACATTTCCGTCAATTCCGCGAAACTGATGCCCGCCACCACCGAAACTATCGCACAGGAGCCGTAATCGATGCCCTCTTTGATTTCTTCCGCCACGGCGGCAATCTGCCACGGTTTCACCGCAATGATGACAAGATCCGCCCCTTCGACAGCCGTTTTGTTGTCCAATGTAGTTCTGATGCCCGGACAGACGGCCCTTATCCGGTCCAATGTCGGTTGCGTCCTGGCCGTGACCGTGAGGTTTTCAGCCGGGAATCCCGGATTCCCGGCAATGCCGGCGGCTATCGCTCCGCCCATGTTCCCGGCGCCTATGATACAGATTTTTTTCATGATACCATTGTTAATGAACAGACCCTTCGGCTTTGTTAAGGATGACACTGCCAGGATGTCTTCGCCCTGGATGACACTACGCCCGTGACTCCAGATAATTTTTGAAGTCGTCGAAATCGGCGGAGATTTTTATGGACTTTTTCTCCCGCTTCATAAACTCCTGCAGCCTGGCCGGAATTTCCATTTCCTTGCCGAGTATGTCTTCCACGGTTTCCTTGAATTTGGCCGGATGTGCGGTTTCGAGGAAAATGCCGGTTTCATCGGAGCCGAGATTGTCTGAAAGCCCCCGGTAGCCGCAGGCTCCGTGAGGGTCGAGGACATATCCGTATCTGTCATAGACAGTGGCGATGGTCTTTCTGATATCTTCGTCGGTGTAGCTGCAGCCGCTGATGTCTTTTCTGACATTTTCCACAGAATTCCCGTAGAGATCCATTACCCTGGCGAAATTGCTCGGATCACCCACATCCATGGCGTTGGCGATGGTGCGGACCGACGGCATTGGCGTGTAAACGCCGGATATAAGATATTTCAGGAATATGTCGTTCCGGTTGTTTGCTGCGATGAAACGTTTGACGGGCAGACCCATACGTGCTGCGATGAGTCCGGCCGTGATATTGCCGAAGTTTCCGCTCGGCACACAGAAGACCACGTTTTCCGCTTTCCCTGCCCTTTTCAGCTGGGCATACGCGTGGAAATAATAGAACGACTGCGGCAGGAATCTGGCCACGTTTATCGAGTTGGCCGAAGTCAGGGTCAGCATCCTGTTCAGGCCGGCATCCATAAAGGCCGATTTCACGAGCCTCTGGCAGTCGTCGAAATTCCCGGCCACTTCCAGTGCTGTAATATTCTGTCCGAGAGTCGTGAACTGTTTTTCCTGTATTTCGCTGACCTTGCCCTCGGGATAGAGGACTATCACGTCTATGCCGTCCACGCCGAGGAAGCCGTTTGCTACCGCGCTGCCGGTGTCTCCGGACGTGGCTACGATTACAGTCACTTTTTTCCCGTCACTGTCCCTGTTTATGAACCATGACAGCATCCGGGCCATAAAGCGGCCGCCTACATCCTTGAATGCGAGTGTCGGCCCGTGGAAAAGCTCCAGCGAGTATATGTTATCGTGGACGTTGACCACAGGCGTATCGAAACTCAGGGTATCGCATACGATTTTTTTCAGGTCGCCCGCAGGAATATCCTCTCCGAAAAAGGCTGTCGCGACTTTCGTCGCAATGTCGTGGAAACTCAGATTCCCGATGTTTTCGAAAAATTCGTCCGGAAGCCGGTCTATCCGCTCCGGCATATAGAGACCCTTGTCCGGTGCAAGCCCTTTTTTCACCGCCTCCGCCAATGTCGCCGGCGGTGCAATATGGTTGGTGCTGTAGTATTGCATGTTTCGTTCGTTTTATCTTTTTTTATCTGTCGGACCCCTCGGCTACGCTCGGGATACATTCGAATGATTCAGGTGGTGTCAGGCGTCGCCCAGAAAAAGCTCTATGAACTGCCGGCCTGCTATAAGTCCGTAACTTCCAGCCTTTGCCGAATCTTCATCGAATTTCATGACTCCGTCGCTGCTGCCGTTCGTCCTGTATATGGTGAACGGAATCGGTTTCGCAGTGTGCGTGCGGATGGCGCATGGAGTCGGATGGTCCGGCAGGATGGCTATGGACACATCCTCTTTCCAGGTTTTCACCTCTTCCAGTATCGGGCGTACGATTCTGTCGTTCAGATAGCGGATAGTCAGCACTTTGAGCTGAGGGTCTCCGTCGTGTCCGGCTTCATCGCTGGCCTCCAAATGCAGGAAGACGAAATCTTCGTTTCTCAGGGCTTCAATCGCAGCCCTGGCCTTGCCTTCATAGTTCGTGTCGTAAAGTCCCGTGGCTCCTTCCACATCGATGGATTTGAGCCCTGCATATACTCCTATGCCCTTTATCAGGTCTACTGCCGAGATTACGGAGCCGCTTTTTATCACAGGGAACTGCTCTGAAAGGGTTTCCATCTTCGGCCTGTACCCCGGTGACCAGAGCCAGATGCTGTTGGCAATGTCTTTCCCTTCACGCGCACGGGCGATATTTACAGGGTGTTTCGGAAGGATTTCCATCGATTTCAGTATCAGTTCGTTCAGTCTGTCTGCAGTGGCCCGGCTTTCTTCGTTTTCCGGTCTTGTCAGATATTCTTCGAAGTTTCCGCCTATGACATCGTGCGGAGGCGTGGTGATTATGTGCTTGTTCCCGCCTTTCAGTTTCAGCAGATGTCTGTATGATACTCCCGGGAAGAAGTTGGCGTCTCCTCCGCCCAGTTCTTCCTGAAGGCAGCGGATGAGCTGCGCGGCTTCTTCGGTGCTTATCTGGCCTCCGGAGTGGTTCTTGATTTTCCCGTCTTCGATGGTGATGAGGTTGCAGCGCATGGCCATTTCCCCGTCTTCGATGGGAACACCCATACTGGCGGCTTCCAATGAGCCTCTGCCTTCGAATACTTTCGGAAGGTCATAACCGAGAATGGCGAGGTTGGCGATCTCGCTCCCCGGAGCGAATCCTTGCGGAATGGTATCGAGAAGTCCGTTGCGGCCATGGGCCGCCAGCCAGTCCATTTCAGGTTTTTCCGCGGCCTGCAGAGGAGTCCTGCCTCCCAATTCCGGAATGGGTTCGTCAGCCATTCCGTCGCCTAATATTATTATGTATTTCATAATTACCTGATGTTGGCGATGCTGATGATGTCGGCGAAGACTCCTGCGGCGGTTACGCTCGCGCCTGCCCCGTAACCCTTGATCTGCATCGGATATTCCTTGTAACGCTCCGTAGTGATGAGGATGACATTGTTGCTGCCGGCGAGCCGGTAGAACGGACTGTCTCTGTCCACTTCCTTCAGTCCGACTTCCGTCTCTCCGTTGTCCATAGTGGCGATGAAACGCCAGCATTTGCCCTGTGAAGCCAGAACTTTCCGCCTTTTCTCGAATTCCTCGTCCATTTCAGGAATCGTGGCCCAGAATTCTTCGAGTGTGCCCTTGAAATATTTTTCGGGTATGAACAGGTTTTTCTTCACGTCGCTCTGTTCCACTACGTAGCCGGCCTCACGGGAGAGGATGACTAATTTCCGTATCACGTCCGTGCCGCTCAGGTCGATGCGCGGATCCGGTTCTGCGTATCCGGCTTCCTTGGCCATCATGATAGCCTTGCTGAAAGGGATGTTTTCATTCATCTCGTTGAAAATGAAGTTCAGTGTCCCCGACACTACGGCTTCGATCTTGAGGATTTTGTCCCCGCTGTTGATAAGGTCGCTGATGGTGTTGATAATCGGCAGCCCGGCCCCGACATTGGTCTCGAAGAGATATTTTACACCTCTCTTGCGGGCTGTTTCCTTCAGTTCGCGGTATTTTTCGTATTCGGAGGATGCGGCGATTTTGTTGGCTGCGACGACGGAAACATTGTGCTCCAGCAGGCTTTTGTAGATTCCTGCCACTTCGGCGCTGGCCGTGCAGTCCACGAATACCGAATTGAACATATTCATGGAGAGGATTTCGTCCCTGAATGTTTCAGGAGAAGATACCGTAGCGGCGTTTTTAAGTTTTTCGGCGCAGGTCTCCAGATCCAGACCCTCCCTGTCTATGATGAAATGTTTCGAATTCGTGATTCCGATAACCTTTATCTGAAGGGATTTCTCTTTCATCAGTTTCTGCTGCTGGAGCCTGATCTGGTCGAGAAGATTGCTCCCTACGAGCCCGTTCCCGGCCAGGAAAAGGTTCAGGACCTGGTAGTCCGAGAGGAAGAACGAGTCATGGATGACATTCATCGCCTTTTTCAGGCTGTCCATGGATACCACGAACGAGATGTTCGTTTCTGATGCTCCCTGGGCGCAGGCGATGACGTTTATACCGTTCCTGCCGAGGGTGCCGAACAGTTTTCCGGCAATGCCTGGAGTGTGTTTCATATTTTCTCCCACTATGGCTACGGTGGCGAGGTTCCTTTCCTGCTTGATGCGGTTTATCTCGCCCATCCTGATTTCCTGGGAGAATTCTTCCGTCAGGACTTCTACGGCGAGGTCTGCATCAGCATTTCTCACACCGATGGAGGTGGTATTTTCCGAAGCGGCCTGAGATACGAGGAAGACGCTGATTCCTGATTTGGCCAAAGTCTTGAAAATACGGTAGTTCACACCGATGACTCCCACCATTCCGAGTCCCTGTATGGTAATCAGACAGGTGTCGTTGATGGAAGAAATGCCTTTGATGGCCCTGCTGTGGTCGCCCTCTTCGGGATTTCTCGAAATATAGGTTCCCGGAGCCGACGGATTGAAGGTATTCTTTATTTTTATCGGTATGTTCTTATGGTAAGCCGGGAAAATGGTCGGAGGATAAATCACTTTCGCTCCGAAGTTGCAGAGCTCCATGGCTTCCACGAACGTCAGGTGTCCGATAGTATAGGCGTTGCTGATGATTTTCGGATCGGCGGTCATGAATCCGTCCACATCGGTCCAGATTTCGAGGGTATCCGCGTTGAGGACGGATGCCAGGACAGAAGCAGTGTAGTCGGAGCCGCCGCGGCCGAGATTCGTTACGTCTCCGTTTACGGCATCCGAACTGATGAAGCCCGGGACTATCGCTATGTGCGGAAGACTCGCGAATTTCTGCAGGATGAACTTTTCGGTTTCGGCGAAGTCGACTACGTGTTTGTGGAAATACGGCCGTGTCTTGATGAATTCACGTGAATCATTGAGGACGGAGCCGTTTATGGTCCCGCTGACTATGACTGAAGACAGCCGTTCCCCGTAGCTGACTATGGCATCTGATGTCTTGGCGGACAGGTCCTTGATAAGGTAGACTCCCTTGAATATGTTGGACAATTCCCCGAGCATCGTTTCCAGCCTGGCTTTGACTTCCGGAAGCTTGTCCGGCACGACTGTTTCCTCGGCCTGTCTGAAGTGTCTTTCAGTGATGGCCTTCAGTTGTTCTTCGTAGGCCGGATTTCCCGATGCGGCGGTCTGGGATGTCTTTATCAGCTGGTCCGTAATGCCCCCGAGGGCAGAAACCACGACTATGATGTCATCGGAACACGATTCGATTACCTGTTTGGCGTGGAGGAGGCCGGTGGCGGAGCCTACGGAAGTTCCTCCGAATTTCAAAACTCTCATAAAAGTTGGGCTTGTATTAAGTTCGTTTTCGGGTGGTCTGAAAGGGATTCAGTTTAACCGCAAACTACAATTTTACGAAAAAATCCTGTATTTCGGAAATTTTGTGAGAGAAACAATCCCGCAAAGTGCTGTCATTGCAAAATAATCCTTACATTCCTGTCTTTGACACTTTGATTTTGTCAAACATAGGATAATATAAGTCCCTAGACCGCTGAGATTGCGATTTAGGGACTTTCGATTTTTTCTGACTTTGTAGTAGACAAGACTTTTTTGAAGCCTG
>CALVBH010000023.1 GCA_944325765.1 uncultured Bacteroidales bacterium | reverse complement strand
TGTGTCAGGATTTCCTTGATTTAAGCATCAAGCGCAAAAACGAAATAGAGGATCCGGTCAAAAGAGAAGAAATCCTCCTAAAACTCAACAAGCAATCCGAATTGTACCAAGACAAGGAAGTACGTGTCCTTGAAGAGGAACAAGCCGGGTATGGAGAGGAGTTGCCATTCTGAATATTGCGGAAAATTTTCTAAATTTGAGGTCGGACGGATTTTCAGGATATGTCAAATCCGGCGGAAAGACATTGGATTATGATCAGCATTGACGAATTGTTTCCGAACTATGATGAAAAGGGGCGGGGGCTTATAGGCAAGGCCTGCGCCATAGCGGAGGCATCTCTGGCCGGACAGGTGAGGGGCAACGGCAGGCCTTTTATAGAGCATCCGGTGAATGTCGCTAAAATTGCAGCCGATGAAATCGGGCTGCCGGCCGAATGTATTGCCGCGGTATTCCTGCACGAGGCGCAGAGATTCGGCGGAGACACCGGCATTGCCCCGGAGGGGAAAGTCTTCGGGAAAGACGTCCTGACTTTGGTCGACGGGCTGAACAAGATTTCCACCATCAAGCCGAAAGATACGAGACTGGAGGCGGAGAATTACAAGCGGCTCATCGTCTCGTATTCGAAAGACCCTCGTGTGACGGTGCTGAAACTGGCTGACCGTCTGGAGGTTATGCGTTCGCTGGATATCTTCCCTAAAGCTTCGAGGGAGAGAAAAGTGCTTGAAACCCTGATGCTGTACATCCCTCTGGCGCACCAGCTCGGGCTGTACAACATGAAAAGCGAACTTGAAGACATTTATTTCAGATATGCCGAACCGGAGCAGTACCGGGCCATCACGAACAAGCTGAAAAGTACCGAGCAGGACAGGCAGAAACTGATGACACAGTTTATCGAACCTCTGAAAAACAAGCTCTCGGAAGAGGGAATCAAGTACAAGCTGAAAATCCGCACCAAGACCGCCTATTCCATCTGGAGGAAGATGCAGAAGCAGAAAGTGCCATTCGAAGGGGTCTACGATGTTTTCGCGATACGTTTCATCATAGACTGCGAACCCGACAGGGAGAAGGAGCACGCCCTCTGCTGGAAAGTGTTTTCCCGGGTCACGGAGGAATACGAGTCTGATACCAACCGTCTGAGGGACTGGATTTCGAATCCGAAGCCGAACGGATACGAGTCCCTGCATATCACCGTGAAGAACAGGGACAACGTATATCTGGAGGTACAGATACGTACCAAAAGAATGGACGAGATAGCTGAAAACGGACTGGCTTCGCACTGGTCCTACAAGGGGATAAAGCATGAGGCTGCCCTGGACAAATGGCTGACTTCGGTGCGCCACATCCTCGAACATCCTGCCGATGCTTCAGGGGAGGTTTCCGGCTATTATGAGGACGATCTGCCGGAGCCGCCTTCAAAGGAAATTTTCGTGTTCACCCCGTCGGGAGAACTGCGAAAGCTTGCGGCAGGCGCCACGGTCCTGGACTTCGCCTTCGATATCCATTCGAATCTCGGAATCCGCTGCACTGGAGGCAAGGTCAACGGAAAGGCCGTACCGATAAAGGAGAAACTCCAGACCGGGGACGTGGTCGAGATTATGAGCGGCAAGAACCAGAAACCGTCGGCGGACTGGCTGAATTTCGTGGTTACGAGCAAGGCCAGGACCAAAATCAGGCAGAAACTCAGCGAAGCCGAATTCCGGAAGGCCGCCGAGGGCAAGGAGCTGCTTGAAAGGCGTCTGAAAAACTGGAAGCTGGAACTGGGCGACGAGGATATGGCGGCCCTGATGAAGAAGCTCCAGTACAAGAATGTGAATGCTTTTTTCGCCGCTGTGGGCGAAGGTTCGGTGGACATAGCGGAAATAAAAAGTTTTCTGGACCGCAAAGAAGAGAACAGGCCGGCGGAAGATGCGGACAGGTCCGAAAAGCATCAGACTCCGGCTCCCCGGAAACAGACAGGCCCTACGGACGATATTCTGGTCATCGATGCCAGGAACCTGAGGTCGCTGGACTATAAGATGGCCAAATGCTGCAACCCGGTATACGGCGACGATGTCTTCGGTTTCGTGTCCATAAAGGACGGGATTAAGATACACAGGATGTCCTGTACTAATGCGGCGAGACTGATGGAACTCTATCCTTACCGTATCCAGAAGGTGAAGTGGAGCGATTCTCCGAGCAATTCGAGTTTCCAGGTGACCCTGAAGATAGTCGCCGCCCACGAGCAGTCGGTCATAAACGAGATATTCGATACCGTAAATGCCTTCAAGGCGTCGATCAGGAATTTCAATGTCTCCGACAATGACCGCAGCGGGACTTATGATATCCAGCTGAAGCTTTCGGTCCCGAACAATCTGGAACTGGACAAGGTCATTTCTCAGATTCGCATAAAGAAGAATATCATAAAGGTAAGCAGGATGTAGCATTATGAAACTTCCGGAAAATTTCGACATAGAAGAGCGGGCGCAGAGAGCCCGCCAGAATTTCCTCGACGGCTATAACTGCTGTCAGGCCGTGATGCTGGCATTCAGCGACGTTTTCGGCGCCGATGAAAATACTTTGGCTGCCGTCGCTTCGGGTTTCGGCGGCGGTATGGCCCGCATGCGGGAAGTCTGCGGCACGGTTTCGGCCATGGGTATGGCCGCCGGTTTCATATCTCCGGCCGTCAGACCTAAGAATATGGAGGAGCGCACGGCGAACTATGCTTTGGTCCAGGAACTGGCGGGTGAATTCAGAAAGGAGAACGGCAGCATAATATGCCGTGAACTTTTAGGGCTCGGGAGAAAGGACGGCGCAGCGGCGGGGGATGCGGTGCGCGGTACGGCGGGCGGTCAGGAGACGGCTGCGCCGTCCGCTGCCTCCGGCAGCCCGGTTCCGGCGGCACTGGAGCCGCCGAAACCGTCTGACCGCACGCCGGAATACTACCGCAAACGGCCCTGCCCGGAACTGGTGGCCTGCTCCGCCAGAATTATCGCCGGCAAACTGAAGGAACTGGAACAAACTCAGTCCGCAATCAGTTTTTCTATCCAGTGATAGATGAGAATGATCCGCCGGCGCAGGATTTCCAGGTCCAGCGTCTGCACGGTATCGTACGTCTTGAAGGTATTCATCGTGATGCCGGAGGTGAAGAACACGGCCGGAATGCCGTTTTCCGCGAACACTTTCTGGTCCGACATCCCGTAGAACAGTTCGGTGAACTTTTCGCTTCCGTAGTAGGTTTCCGAAAGTTCGAGCACGGTACCGTAGAAAAGGTTGCATCGTGACAGCAGGTCCTGTTTGCCGCGCTCCAGAGTGTTGTTGCCGAGAGCTATGAGATAGTCTTTCCTCCCTGACTTCAGCGGCGAGAGCGTACTCCCTATCTGCTCGATGTTCACCATGGCGCAGATTTTATCTTTCGTGACCGGTTTTCCGGAAAGCGGGTCCGTCAGTTCGCCATCCTCTATCATTTTCCAGAATGCCCCGGAACCGGCCATATTCAGCTCCTCGGCATCGAAAGCCACGAAAATCAGGCTTTTTCCGTAAGCCCTTCCAGCTTTCTTCATCGCCGAGAACATATCGTTCAGGCTCAGGAGGGCCGCTACGCCGGAAGCGTTGTTGTCGGCTCCAGGGTACATCTTCCCTCCCAGGATGCCGAGATGGTCGTAGTGCGCCCCTACTATTATGTATGAGTCGCAGGGCTTGGTCAGAGACCCCGGCAGCATACCGATGATATTGTGTCCGACAAGGCCGTGCCCGGCATAAATGTGTCTGGCGAAATGTCCTCCGAAGGGGAGAAGCCCCGCCTGCCTGAATTTGTCCGTAATCCAGAAAGCCGCCTCCGAAGAACCCCGTGTCCCCGTCGCCCGTCCCTCGCAGAGGGTATCGGTCAGGAAGTCTATCCTGTTTTTGAGCCTTCCCTCCCAGACTATGTTGTGCGCGGCGTTGTCGTTCGTTATCCAGAAATTCTGCGAGAACATATCGGCATTGGTGCCGCACAGGCACAGAACGAATGTCAGGACGCAGTATGCAATTTTTATTTTATTCATTTTTTGTTTTAGAGGGTACGATAAATTCGTATCTTTGTCCGCGATTGCCGGAAAAGCGGTCAAAAATAGGAAAATTTAAGAAACATAGAAAATTTTTGTACGGTGCCTGCGTCGCACGGGAAAATTGTCCTCATAGTCGTGTTTCCATTGCTTCTGTCCGTGACGGAAGCATCGGCGCAGTATGACAAGAACGTTTTTTTCTTCAGGGGAAGACAGGCCATAGCGGACGGCAAGTATGCGGGGGCCATAGAGAATTTCAACATTCTGGCATCGCTCGACTCGACGAATTATCTTACCTATTTTTTCAGGGGAATAGCCAAATACAATCTCGGGGATGTCCGCGGCGCCCACAGCGATTTCAATACTTCCGTGAGGCTGAATCCGGTCTTTACTTCCGGCTACCACTACAGGGCCATAACCTTCAGCCGGACCGGGGACTATGAAGACGCCCTCGCCGATTTCGCGACAGCCATACGGCTCCGGCCAGGTTTCGTGGGACTGTATTTCAGCAGGGGAGTCACCTATTTCCTGTCCCAGCAGTTCGAGAATGCGGTTTCGGACTTCGACCGCTATATCAGGAAGGAACCCAAGGACCCATCAGCATATCTGAACAGGGGAGCCTGCTATCTTTTCCTGAAGGATACGACTAAGGCACTGGATGATTACAACAGGGCCATCAGGCTCGACCGTTTCGACCCCGAGGGATATATCAGGCGCGGGCGCGTGTATGCTTCGCGGCACGAATACGCTAAGGCCATTGAGGATATGGACAAGGCCATCAGTCTGGATACCTCCAATACTTTCGCCTATTTCAACCGTGCCATAATGCACTACGAAACCCGCGACTATATAAAGGCAATGTCGGATCTCAACAGAGTTCTCCGGGACGAGCCCGGCAATGCCCTTACACTGTACAACCGCGGTCTGATCAATGCCCAGGTCGGCGACTTCGAGGCTGCGCTGTCGGATATGGACAGGGTGCTGAACATAAATCCGGAGAACGTGCTCGCCTATTTCAACAGGGCTTCCATCTTCATAGAGCTCGGAAGATACCGCGATGCTCTGGAGGACTACGACAGGGCGATAGAACTGTATCCGGACTTCGCCAAGGCGTATATGAACAGGGCCTACGTGAAGAATATGCTGGGAGAATACGCATCATCGAAGCAGGACTACGATACCGCTCAGGAGAAAGTGCGCGAATACCGGCAGAAGAACGCGGACGGGGAGGCTTCGTTTGCGGATACGACCAGGAAGTACAATGCCCTGCTGGCTCTCGACGCCGATTTCGCCCAGAAGGATTTCGACGACGAACTTCTGCAGCACAGGGATATAGACGTGCGTCTGCGCCCGTTGTACCGCTTCGTCCTGTCCGAAAGGAAGGAAAACGTGCAGTATGCATTGGAACATAAATACGAAAATCCTCTCCTCGACCGGTTTGCTGCCTCTTCTCCTGTGGGAGTGCTTCTGACGAGTGCCGATACGCTGGAGGCGGATGACGCCCTGATGCGGGAGGCCGAGAAGATTCTGTACGGCGGCTCCCGCGAAAATTCATTGAACAGTTTCGGAAGGGCCATGTATGAAACGGAAAACCGGCAGTACAACTCCGCATTGAACTATTATGACAAGGCGGTGAAATCGGCCGGAGGCGATGGGCTCGAAAGATATTACAAGGCTTTCTATTATATGAACAGGGCAGTGCTGAGAGCCAGGATGATAGAATTCATATCTTCCATTGAAAGCAATGTCCAGGTGCTTACCTTGGATGATTCGGGAAATACTACTGCGAGGGTGAGGGACCAGATTACCCGCCAGTACGACTATTCCGAGGCCATAAGCGATATGAAAGAGGCTGCCGCCATAATACCGGATCTTCCGTATATCCACTTCAACCTGGGAAATCTGTATTGTCTGGCGTCCGAACATATAAATTCGATAGACAGCTATTCGGAGGCCATAAGGCTGTATCCTTATATGGGAGATGCCTTCTTCAACCGCGGTCTGGTGCTTATTTATCTTAAAGACAGGGAGAAAGGCTGCATAGACCTTTCCCGCGCGGGCGAACTGGGAGTGGAGGAGGCGTACAGCGTCATCAACAAGTATTGCGAAGATGAAAACTGAGGAAGGGAAGTTGAGGTTTTTCAGTCTGTCGAGCGGGAGCTGCGGGAACTGTTATTATCTCGGCACCGGAAGCCATTCGCTCATAATCGTCGCCGGCGTGAGTTTCCGCCAGCTTAAAAAGGTGTTCCAGGGGAACAATATCGACCCTGCATCGGTGGATGCCGTCCTGGTGACGCACGACCATCTCGACCATATCCGGTTTCTTGGAACATTCTGCAAGAAACTGCTCAAACCTGTCTATACTACCGAAACCATCGGGGGTGCGCTCCGCCGGCATCCGTTCACCTCGGCGGCCGTCGGTCCGTTCTGCCGGGTTATTCCTGCGGACGGGGAAGAGGACATAGCGGGAATGAAGGTGCGCTGTTTCGAAGTGCCGCACGATGCCACCCAGACGGTAGGCTATTCCGTCGAAATCGACGGGCACAGGTTCGTGATAATGACGGACATAGGCCGGTTTACCGATGAGGCGGCCCGGTATGCTGCCCTGGCCGATACGCTGGTCATAGAATCGAATTACGATATGGATATGCTGATGGGCGGCCCGTATACTTACGAGCTGAAGATGAGGATAATCCAGGGATGCGGGCATTTGAGCAACGATGAATGCGCTTCCGCCCTGAAACGCGTCATGCATCCGGGGCTGAAAAATATTTTTCTGTGTCATCTTAGTGAAAACAACAACACCGCAGCGAAGGCTTTCGAGACGGCTTCCGCCGCCCTGTCCGAGGCCGGCATCGAAAAGGGGACTGTTTCCCTGCGCTGCCTGCCCCGCACCGTTCCGTCTCCTGTTTTTTATCTGTAATGTCTGATTTTACGGCCGTATGATCCACAATCCTACCATAATAGACATCGCACGCGAACTGGGTATTTCCAAATCTACTGTTTCCAGGGCTCTGGCAGGTCATCCTGGCGTAAAGGAGGAAACTAAAAAGGTCATTCTCGAAAAGGCCGCGTCCATGCGTTACCGTCCGAATTATATGGCGAAGAACCTGACCAAGAGCAGGACCAAAATCATCGGAGTGGTGGTGCCGGAGTTCGTGAATTCCTTTTTCCCGAGGATTATCATCCAGATTCAGAATCTGTTCGAGAGCAGAGGGTATCATGTGCTTATCACCCAGTGCGACGAATCCTGGGAGACGGAGAGGAGGAATCTCAAACTCCTGGAGGACAGTATGGTGGAGGGTATTCTGATATCCGTGGCGGTAAAGGGAGAGAATACGCAGTATTACAGAGACCTGATTTCCCGGGGAATCCCTCTGGTTTTCTTCAACAGGACCGATAACAGCGTGGATACTTCGAGCGTGACCATCGATGACTACAAGTGGTCGTTTTTCGCTGCGGAACACCTGATATATACCCGGAGGAAACTCGGAAAGGAAAAACCGGAGATTATGCATTTCATGGGGCCGGCCAACATAGACCTGTCCAATATCCGCTGCCGCGGTTATGCCGATGCGGTCGCCAAACATCATCTCTCCTCCGAGGCGTATCTGACAGTCCCGGTAAAGGATATTACCCGCGAAGAAGGCTATCGGCGGATGTCCCTGCTGATAGAAAACGGACGTATCCCCGACGGACTGTTCTGTTTCAACGACCATCTGGCTCTCGGGGCGATGAAGGCTTTGCGGGAGCATGGAATATGCGTTCCCGGGAGTGTTTCCGTAATGGGGTTTTCGGAGTCGCAGTCTGCTCTGGTGTCTGTCCCGGCCCTCTCGTCCGTTGCCCAGCCATTGGAGGAAATCGGCAAGACTGCAGCCGGGCTGCTTCTGGAAAAGATAGAGAATCCGGACAGCCCATCGAAGAAAGTGGTCCTGAATGCGGTGCTGAATATCCGCGGGTCATCGGACCCTTCGAAGTCCATGTAATGTTATCCTGAACACAGTTGAAGGATCTGTCCTTATCACGGAAATGGGAACGGTTGCGAAAAATGCAACCGTTCCCATTTTTGCATTCTGAAATTATTTCACGATAAATATGACATATCTGTATCAATGATTATAGTTTTGTATAGGGCGAAAGGGAAGACAATATACCGGCCCGCCCGGTTTTTTGCAACCACTTGAACTAAACAAAATAACTGATTATGAGAAAGACAGATTGTGACAGTATGGCTCTCCGTGATGGGGGGGGGTATTACAAGTCTCCCGAATTGAATGTTTACGGGATCGCCGTTGAAAACGGTTTTGCATTTAGTTTTTTGTACGAAATACCGGACTTTGAAGACGGTTTTGAATTCTGACGGAGAAAAAATTATGAAAAAATCTTTTTATTGTCTCGTTTTTGCCGCTGCGCTTTTGGCGGCCTGTCAGGTTTCCGATATTGACAGGGATAACGATAAGGACACGGTGCCATCGGATGCCGTGTTTGAACTTAAGGCTGAAATTCCGTCCACGAAAACGACTTATACTCCTCCGCGCAAGGTAGAGTGGGATGCGGATGACGAACTTTCCGTACTCGTTTATGAGGACGGGAAATTTACCGGCCTGAAAATGCAGAAAAGAGCCGGGAGCGATGTATTCTACACAGAAAACTATGAGCTTCCGGAGACCGCCGGAGCCCTGTTCGTACTTTATCCGTATTCTGCGGCCCTGACTGCCGTTGACGGAGGAAGTTTCGATGCTCCTGCGGTTATCGGAGGAGCGGCCGGGGAGCCCCTGACACAGAACGGTATAGCCGAAAATGCCGGAGCGCATATCGACGGGCCTCTGTACGGCTGTATCAGTGATTTGCAGGCATCTGACGTGTCAGTTCCGATGCAGCACACTACTACAGTCATAGAAGTGATTGTGAAGAATGAAGAGAAGGCAGCTGTGGAGGTTACGGAAGTTTCCCTGACGAACGATGCCGGGCAGAATCTCACCGGTGAGTTTTATGTAAATCCCGAGACCGGAGTACTCACTCCGGGTACGAATGTCTCCACGTCAGCTGTCCTGAAAGCGGAGAATGCTGTCATAGAGGCCGGAGCGACCGCCAGTTTCTATTTTGAGACGGCTCCTTTCTCTTTGGAGGCCGGCCGGAAACTGACCGTATCGGTGACTGCAGGCGGGAAGGCAAGCGCTTTCGAAAAGGTGATGCCCGAGGCTGCCGACTTCCTTCCCGGAACGAGGAACTGGACGAATGTGACGCTTACGGCTCCGTCCGGTGACCTGGCCCTGAACGAGACTGAAGTCCTTTTCGATTTCTTTACGAACCCTGACCCTGAAACTGTAATTCTGTCCGCTGTCGCAATACCTGAAGGTGCGACAAGTCTTTCCTGGACCACTTCGGACCAGTATGTGGTAAGGGTTTCCGACGGTGTCCTGACACCGGTAGGTCATGGAGTGGCCACGGTTACGGCCAAGGCCGACGATGCAGCCGGCTCCGAGGCGACTTGCACGGTGAAGGTCAACGGCGTAAAGGACCTCAACTACGGAAACGGCGACAGTTATTACGACAAGCTCTATCTTCCGGTCAATATCACGGTGCAGACCGAGGACGGTCCTGTGACGCAGACATGGCTGGACAGGAATCTCGGTGCATCCCAGGTGGCACAGGCGGCCGATGACCAGCTGTCTTACGGTTCGCATTTCCAGTGGTCACGCAAGGCTGACGGACATGAGCAGGTTAACTGGACTTCGGCGAATAGGGGAACGCATCCTAATGTCGATACC
>CALVBH010000022.1 GCA_944325765.1 uncultured Bacteroidales bacterium | reverse complement strand
CGATACTCGTGCAGTCCCCATAAACTTCATCAGAAGGAACAGGATAATAGCAGGAATAAGCAGAGCCTCAATACTGATAGAATCTACCGCAAAGGGCGGCGGGATGATTACAGCCAGACAGGCCTTTTCATACAACAGAGACGTATATGTGCTTCCCGGGAGGACAGGAGACCCGCTTTCGGAAGGCTGCAACATACTGCTCAGATCCGGGACAGCCGTTCCGGTCGTTTCGGAGCGGGACATTACGGAAAGTCTCGGGTATCCCTTCCGCTCCGCCGCAGGGAACCGGAAACGCGATGCGGAATACTATTACGGAAAAACACTGGACGATGCTGTTGTAGACAAAATCGCGAACATCCTTCTGCTTATAAAGAAGAACAGGCATATCTCACTGGAAGATATCGCCGAAAATACCGGGATAGAATATAAAACTGTGGCCGGACTGGCCGGACTGCTCGAAAACGACGGATTCATCTCCATAGACCTGATGCAGCGCTGTTCCATCCGATGAAATGACTCGGGATATTGTCTTTCCCGTTTTTTGGAGTACCTTTGGAACGTCGTTTCAAACCGATTGAGAATGCAATTTATCGACACTCACACTCATCTGTATGATGAACAGTTTATGGAAGACGGGCCGGAAAATGCCGTGCGCCGGGCCATCGGCGCAGGAGTCACGGAAATGATATTGCCGGATATCGACAGAGGCACCAGAGAGGCGATGTTCGAATTGGCCGGAAAATTCCCGGAGAACCTTTTCCCCTGCCTCGGACTGCATCCCACTTCTGTCGGACCGGGATGGGAAGAGGAAATGGAAGAAATGGAACATTGTTCCGGCAGGAAAATACTGGCCATCGGAGAAATCGGGATGGACTGCTACTGGTCCGATGAATTCATAAGGGAACAGGAAGCGGCTTTCGAAATGCAGATACGGCTTGCCTGCAGGCTCGGGCTTCCGGTCATCATACATTCCAGAAACGCCACAGATCTTATATTCAAGGTACTGGACAGATGCAGGCACCTTTCACCCCGCGGAGTCTTCCATGCATTCAGCGGCAGCATCGAGACATTCGGAAGGATATCCGGATACGGAGACTGGTACATCGGAATCGGCGGTGTGCTGACGTACAAAAATGCGGGGATAGCAGAGACTGTGAGGAAAATCCCGCTCGACAGAATCGTCCTGGAAACGGATTCGCCATATCTTACGCCCGTTCCTTTCCGCGGGAAAAGAAACGAAAGTTCATACATACCGCTGATTGCGGAAAAACTCGCCGTCCTGAAAGGCATTCCTGTCGAGGAAGTGGCCGCCTTAACCACGGAAAATGCACGCAGACTGTTCAATATTTAATCCGTCCGTATGAAATTCTCTCCAGAACCATTGAAAACGAAGTCTTCGATACTCCTAATATATACCGGAGGCACGATAGGGATGAAAATAGACCCGTCAGACCAGACGCTCAAGCCTTTCGATTTTTCCCAGATACTGGAAGAAGTCCCCGAACTCGGCAAATTCGCATACAGGATAGATTCCCTCACCTGCGATTCGGCCATAGATTCGGCAGACGTGGAACCGGGACTGTGGCAGAGGCTGGCCGGACTGATAGAAGAGAACTACGACCGGTATGACGGCTTCGTCATACTGCACGGCACCGACACTATGGCATATTCCGCTTCCGCGCTGAGTTTCATGCTCGAGGGCCTGACCAAACCGGTGATTTTCACCGGAAGCCAGCTGCCGGTAGGCGTGGCGAGGACGGACGGGAAGGAAAATCTGGTATCCGCCGTGGAAATCGCCGCAGCCAGGGACGGAGAGGGACATGCCATAGTTCCCGAAGTCTGCATCTGCTTCGGGAACCTGCTGATGCGCGGCAACAGGGCGAAGAAAATCAGTTCCGAAGATTTCCGGGCCTTCAGATCCGGAAATTTTCCGCCGCTTGCGGAAGCCGGAATCAGCATCAGATACCGGTTTCAGGATATTATACGGCCAGCAGACTGGGAAAGAAAACCTGTTTTCCACAAAAAGCTCGACACGAGGGTCTCGATACTGAAAATCCATCCCGGGATAACCCCGCAGGTAGTCAGGAATATCGTCTGCGGGCCGGAAACCAGAGCTGTCATCCTGGAAACGTACGGCTCCGGAAACGCTCCCTCGAGACAATGGTTCATAGACCTCATAAAGGAAGGTATATCGATGGGGAAGATAATCCTGAACATCACGCAGTGCATAGCCGGGTCGGTGGACATGGACCTGTATGCGACCGGAAAGAAACTGTCCGAGGCAGGAGTTCTGAGCGGTTACGACTGCACGACGGAGGGCGCCCTGGCAAAGCTTTTTTTCCTTATGGGAATGTCCGAAAGCAATGCTTTCGTCGCCAGGGAAATCGTCAGAAATCTGAGGGGAGAAATAACGAAATAATTATTGCCATATAAAAATTATTTGCTAAATTGCACCGGATTTCAGGTAACTGCATAAACTTAAAGCACGGAAAATAAATTATAACAAACTGATACATTTATTAATTAAACACACCAAATCTATTATGAAAAATTTTTTCATACTTCTTGCAACTATTGCAATGATGGCTTTTCCCGCTCAGTTCGCGGCAGCTCAGAATGACACTACAGCTGCTCAGGACACTGCAGCAGCGGCAGCGACAGAGGAAGTGGCTGCAGATGCAAATGCCAATCCTTTCCAGTCGGCCAACAGTGAAATTCCTCTTCACCAGCAGATCAAGACCCAGTTCATCGCCGGTGGTCCCGGCTTTATGGCCACGATTATCCTGTGCCTTATCTTCGGTCTGGCCGTAGTCATCGAACGTATCATCTATCTGAGCCTTTCCAAGACGAACGTGAAGAAACTCCTCGAAAAGATAGAAGCTGCCCTCAACGAAGGCGGTCCTGAAGCTGCAAAGGAAGTCTGCCGCAATACCCGCGGACCTATCGCCAGCATTTTCTATCAGGGTTTCCTCCGTATGGATCAGGGCATCGAAGTAGTGGAGAAGACAGTCGTTTCCTACGGTTCCGTACAGATGAGCCTTATGGAAAACGGTCTTACCTGGATTTCCCTTTTCATCTCCCTGGCTCCTTCCCTCGGATTCTTGGGAACTGTGGTCGGTATGGTTCAGGCATTCGATGCTATCCAGGCTGCCGGTGACATTTCACCTAACGTCGTTGCAGGAGGTATGAAAGTCGCCTTGATCACCACTGTCGGCGGTTTGATCGTTGCCATTATTCTTCAGGTATTCTACAACTACATCGTCACCAGAATCGACTCCATCTCGGTGGATATGGAAGATGCGTCCATCACACTCGTGGACATACTGGTTAAATATGAAGAGAATAAAAAATAATCGCAGACAATGTTAAACTACAATAAAATATTGAAGTATGTTCTTTGGGTGATGATGGTCATCGGTGCGGTCATCGCTATCTGGGCATATGCAGTAGGCTTTACAGAGGCAGCCGTAAATTCGCTTCTCTACTTTGCATACGTCATGGTAGCGATAGGCGTCGGGGTCATCATTCTCGTCGGGATCACCATCAGCGCCCTGAACAACCCTAAGAACCTGATCAAGCTCGGCATAGGGCTTGTAGCCGCGGTCGTAGTAGTCGGTGCTGTGTATATGCTTTCTCCTGGAAATCCTGCTATGGGATACATCGGTCAGGAAGTCAGCCACGGCACTCTCAAGATGACGGACACGCTGCTGAATCTCACTTATATACTTTGCGTTCTGGCGTTTATCGCCATCATTTACAGCGCAATAGCAAGTGCAATCAGAAATAACAAATAAAGATTATGTCTAAAAAGACTCCAGAAATAAACTCAAGTTCTACTGCGGACATAGCTTTCCTGCTGCTGTCATACTTCCTGATGACCACTACCATGAATCAGGATTCCGGACTGCAGCGCCGTCTTCCGCCTATCCCTGACGAAAATCAGGAAGTGGAGGACCAGAAAGTCAACAGGAGAAACATCATTATCGTAAGGATAAACTCCGCGGACAGGCTTTTCGCAGGTAATGAGCCAATGGATGTCAGCTTCTTGAAAGACAAAGTCAAAGAATTCCTTCTGAACCCGAACAATGACCCGAATCTTCCGGAAAGATCTCCGAAAGAAATCGAGGGCTTCGGTTCCTATCCCGTTTCCAAAGGAGTCATTTCGCTCCAGAACGACCGCGGTACGAGCTACAAGGCATACATCGAAGTGCAGAACGAACTCGTAAAGGCAGTCAACGAACTCAGGGACGAATTTGCAAAAGCCCATTTCGGACGGGCTTACCTGAGTTTGAGCGAAGACCAGCAGAGGATTGCGAGGGAGGCCATACCTCAGAATATTTCCGAGGCCGAGCCTAAGGATGTGTCAAAAAACTAATAAAGGAGAAAAGATATGGCTAAATTCAAAAGTAGTAGCGACAAGAAATCAGTACCTGGCCTGACTACAGCATCCATGTCAGATATTGTGTTCATGCTGCTGTTCTTCTTTATGGTGACGACGAACATGCGTGAAACGGAAAACAAGGTCATGGTAAAGCTTCCTGAAGCGAGTGAAATCGCCAAGCTGGAACGCAAGGACCTGACTTCGTACATAAACATAGGTTCGCCTATAGCTTCGCTGCAGAAGATGTACGGTACCGATGCACGTATCCAGTTGAATGACTCGTTCAAGAGCGTGGATGAAATCCGCGACTTCATCGCAGCCGAGCGCGATGCGATGAGTGAAGTTGACAGACAGTATATGACAGTTTCCATCAGGGCGGACGCTGATGTCAGAATGGGTATCATTACTGACGTGAAGCAGGAGCTTCGCCGTTGTTCAGCCCTCAAGATAATGTACGCCGCGAGAAAACCGGCGGACTGAAACTGAGCAGATAAGGTATTTTTAAAGACTGTGTCGGAAGATAATGACGGCACAGTCTTTTTTTGAAGAAAAAATGCTAAATTTGGGCTCCGAAAACAAACATAATTTACGGTAATGAAAAGCAGACTTACTATCTTCTGCATTCTGGCTGCACTCTGTTTCTCGGTAGCCGGATGCAACGGCACGAAACAGGCTGACCAGGAAAAAGCCAAATACGTATTCTTCTTCATAGGAGACGGGATGGGACAGGCCCAGGCGACAGCCACCGAATCATATCTGGCATACAAGGAAGGCGAACTCGGCGGAATCGGCAGACTTTCATTTACAGGATTTCCGTATCTCGGGATGGCCACGACATACTCTGCAAACAGGAACATAACCTGCTCCTCAGCATCTGGAACCGCCCTGGCTACAGGCTTCAAGACGAACAACTCCGTTCTGGGCCTCGACCCGGACGGGGAGAAACTCAGAAGTTACACATATATGATGAAGGAGGAGGGATACAGAATCGGCATTATGAGCAACGTCCCGGTGAATCATGCCACACCGGCATCTTTCTACGCGAATGCAGAGGACAGGGCCGACTATTATGAAATCAGCCTCCAGATACCGGACACAGGATTCGACTATTTTGCCGGAGACGGTTTTCTGGACTTCAACGGTAAAGACGGAGACCTCGAAGACATCGATAAAATTATCGAAAGAGCGGGCTACACGGTAAGTTACGGTATGAAAGAATACGAAGCAGAGAAAGACTCGTCGAAAATTATTCTCTGCCAGGAAAGGAACAGAAAGGCAAGCAGCCACGACTATGTGGTAGAACAGACTGAAACCGAAGACATTTCTCTCGAAGAAATGGTCTCCATAGCCATCGACAGGTTCTCCGCCGACGGGAAACCGTTCTTCATCATGGCGGAAGGCGGCACCATCGACTGGGCAGGTCACGACAACAGGACTATGGCGATGGTAGAGAAAGTACTTGAACTCAACGCTGCCGTAAAACGAGCATACGAATTCTATCTGGCACATCCGGACGAAACCCTGATAGTAGTTACTGCAGACCATGAAACCGGCGGACTTACGCTCGGATGCGATAACGGTTCGAACCTCGACTGGGAAAAGATCGAAAGCGCATGGGAAAAGAACGGAAGGAAAGATGTTATGGGAGAAAAAGAAAATGCGGATCTTAACAGGTCTGCAAACTTCGGATGGAGCAGCCACGGGCATACGGGCATACCTGTTCCAGTATATGCAGTCGGAGTCGGAGCCGAGAAATTCGCAGGCTGCTACGACAACACTGACATAGCACGCAAATTCATAGAACTGACATCGAAATAAAAGGGAAAATTGTATGATTATGAGGACGAAAGTCAAGGATTTGCTGAAAAGCGAACCGGGGAGGACAGTGACGGCGAAAGGCTGGGTAAGGACTAAAAGAGGCAACAGGAACATAGCTTTCATAGCACTGAACGACGGCTCGACCATAAACAACATACAGATAGTAGTGGAAACCGCCGCTTTCAGCGAGGAACTGCTGAAGAAAATCACCACGGGTGCCTGCATCAGCGTGAAAGGAGATCTGGTAAAGTCCGTCGGCAGCGGTCAGGCCGTAGAGATACAGGCAAAGGAAATAGAACTGTACGGTGAAGCTAATCCCGACACCTACCCGCTCCAGAAGAAAGGCCACTCGCTGGAATTTCTCAGGAGCATCGCACATCTTAGACCGAGGACCAATACATTCGGCGCAGTCCTGCGGATAAGGCATGCCATGGCATTCGCAATACACAAATATTTCAACGACAAAGGTTTCGTATATCTTCACACCCCTGTCATCACGGCATCGGACTGCGAAGGTGCAGGAGAAATGTTCCAGGTAACCACTCTGGATCTTAACAATCCTCCACGGACCTCCGACGGGAAGGTGGACTACTCCCAGGACTTTTTCGGCAAACAGACAAGCCTGACTGTAAGCGGACAGCTCGAAGGGGAACTCGGGGCCATGGCCTTAGGCGAAATATACACTTTCGGACCTACTTTCAGAGCCGAGAATTCGAATACGCCGCGTCATCTTGCCGAATTTTGGATGATAGAGCCTGAAATGGCGTTCTACGACATAAACGACAATATGGACCTCGCCGAAGACTTCATCAAGTCTCTCGTCAGATACGCCCTCGAGAACTGCATGGATGACCTGAGGTTCCTGAACGATATGTTCGACAAGGAACTTGTCGAAAGGCTCGAAAGCGTCATAAAAACAGACTTCGTAAGGCTGACATACACCGAAGGAGTGAAAATCCTCGAAGAATCCGGAGAAAAATTCGAATTTCCGGTAGGCTGGGGAGTAGACCTGCAGAGCGAGCATGAAAGATATCTGGTAGAGAAGCATTTCGGAAAGCCTGTCATCATGACCGACTATCCAAAGGATATCAAGGCGTTCTATATGAAACAGAACGAAGACGGCAGGACAGTCCGCGGAATGGACGTGCTTTTCCCGAAAATCGGGGAAATAATAGGCGGATCGGAAAGGGAAGCGTCTCTTGAGAAACTCCAGGCAAGAATCGACGAACTCGGAATGAGCCGCGACACTCTCGAATGGTATCTGGACACAAGGCGTTTCGGCGCCGCTCCTCACAGCGGATTCGGTCTCGGGTTCGAAAGGCTTCTGCTTTTCGTTACCGGCATGAGCAATATCCGTGACGTAATACCATTCCCTCGGACGCCGAAAAATGCAGAATATTAATCGATAAGGATATGTTGGTCATAGGAATTGCCGGAGGGTCGGGCTCTGGAAAGACTACTGTGGTAAAAGCCATTACGAGCCAGTTGAACGAGAATGTAGTGATTATCCCCCAGGATTCTTACTACAAGGATTCAAGCCACCTTCCGATAGAAGAAAGGCAGAAAGTCAACTTCGACCATCCGGATTCCATCGACTTCGACCTGCTGAACGAGCACCTTCATCTGCTTAAATGCGGGCATAGCATTGATCAGCCGGTATATTCATATCTTACCTGCTCGCGGTCGAAGACCGAAACCGTCAGGGTGAATCCGGCAGATGTCATCATCATAGAAGGAATTCTGATATTCACCTGCGCCAGACTGAGAGATCAGATGGATATCAAGATTTTCGTGGATGCAGATGATGACGACCGGCTGATGAGGGTGATGGCCAGGGACATTCTCGAAAGGGGCAAGACCGTGGAAAAAGTCATCGAACGGTACACGAAGACCGTCAAGCCCATGTATCTTCAGTTCATCGAACCGAGCAAGAGATATGCCGACATCATAATTCCCCAGGGAGGTCATAACAGGGTAGCCATAGACATCATATCGGCTACCATCGAAAAGGCCCTACAGACAAAGAGCAAGTGAAAATTCCGGAAGAAGACAAATCAGGACTGTATCTGACCGCGATCATGCATATCGCGGTCCTGATTGTCCTGCTCATATTCCAAATAGGTACCGCTGTAAAGGGCGAAAATTCATATCTCCTCGATTTTTCCGACATTGAAGAATCGGAGCGGAAGCAGCAGGAAGAGGAATTCAGGGAAAGCATCAGCGAAAGGCTCGACAGGCTCATCGGAGAAGCTGCAGTCCAGGCTCCGGTACATGAGGAGGAAATCAGGAATATTGCGGTAGACGCTGGCGGATCCCTCAGGGATGACAGGAATACCGATGCCGACGAACTGTACCGGGAAGCACGGAGAGTGGCGGAGGAGTTGAAAAGCGGAGCTTTTGCCGAAGAACGCGAAGATGATGCCGGCTTTGCGTCATTGTCCGGAAAGACAGAAAAGGAAAGCGGCATGGAAACATACACGGGCCCCTCCGTGATATCATACTCACTCGACGGCAGAAAAGCGCTGAATCTTCCGGTGCCGGCCTACCGCTGCCTCGGAGGTGGAGACGTAACGGTAAGAATCACGGTCTCCCAGTCCGGACGCGTAATGAACGCGGAAGTCGAGGAAGAATTTTCTTCGGCAGACAAATGTCTCAGGGACTATGCCGTAAGGGCTGCAAGACTGTCCGTGTTCACGGCATCCGGTTCCGCTCCGAAAAGGCAGTATGGAGAAATCGTCTACCGGTTCATAGCGCAATGAAGCGCTGCCTTGACAGTCTCGTCTATTTCAAGATAGAAACGGTAGAAAGCCTCGTCGTCCAGTTTTGAATAACGGCCTACGAGAGCCTTGATCTGAGGCATCATATAGGTATCGAAATCCTTCTCCTCGGAGCGTTTCAGCACTACGCCTTCACGGGCCGCATATTCTATGAACTTGCTCCGCAGGTCCAGGGCTTCCAGATACCTTTCCAAAGAACGGAAATCATCTATGAAGGTCAGAGTCCGGCGGTAGCGGTCGAACATCGAAGAAGCGAAACGGACCGGAAGCGACTTCCTGTTCGCCTGGATGAAGAAATCCCCGGCCTTGGTCGTATCCACCGGCACGAAGACATCCGGGATGATTCCTCCCCCGCCGTAAACCGTCCTGCCGTCTCTGGTATGGTACTCCTGAGACTTGTCTACCTTCATACTGTCGGCATCGGTCATCTCCCCATGAGCATACCTCTCGTAGATATCGTATGCGTAATCTTCGGAATACGGCTTCTGGATACACCTTCCGGACGGAGTATAGAATCTGGCTACAGTAAGCCTCAGCCCGGAACCGTCGGTAAAATTGACCGGTTCCTGGACAAGACCTTTACCGAAAGAGCGGCGTCCGACGATAATCCCCCTGTCGTTGTCCTGAATGGCACCGGCGAAAATTTCGCTTGAAGACGCAGAAGACTCGTTTATAAGGACTTCAAGATCAATATCCTTCAGTTTTCCGTTCCCGTCAGCCTTGAAATCCTGTCTCGGCCGGTGAAGGCCTTCCATATAGACGATAGGATCATCCTTTTCGAGGAACTCGTTGCATACCAGGAAAGCCTGGTCGAAATAGCCTCCGGTATTGTCCCTAAGGTCGAAGAGCAGCCGCTTCATGCCGGATTCCAGAAGTTTGTCCGCAGCCTCGGAGAATTCGAAATAAGTCGTGCGAGTGAATTTGGAAAGTCTGATATAACCGGTAGTGTCATTTATCATGAAGGCAGCATCCACGCAGTGTACAGGTATCTTCCCGCGGGTGATTTCGAACGGAATATCCGTTCCGTCCCTTCTTACGGTTATAGCCACCTTCGTGCCTGAAGGACCCTTCATTTTCGCGACCATACTGTCCTGCGGAGTCCTGTTCCCGGCTATTACGGCGCTGTCCACCTTGAGAATTCTGTCACCCTGCATAAGACCTGCCTTTTCCGACGGGCCTCCGGGGATGACGCTCAGCACTATGGCGGTGTCGTTGGGCACGTTGAACTGTATGCCGATACCTTCGAAATTACCGGCCAGTTCCGTCTCGGAAGCCTCCAGCTGCACCGGCGGAAGATAAACCGTGTGCGGATCGAGTTTCGAAAGCGCAGCCACGACTGCAGCATCCGTCATTGCCTTCATATCGATGGTATCGACATAATTCCGCTCCACTTCCTGGAGTATGAGATTCAGCTTGCGCCAACGGTTGTAGTCTCCGTCGAATTTTTTTCTGCTGTCCGCATATTTTACGGCCAGCAATGTCGCAAATACGCCTAATATCACTCCGAGCAATGCTGTCAGAGCCGTATATGTCCTGTCTTTTCTCATTTCAATCCACTTTTTCGACCTCTATGCCGGCCTTTTTCAGCAGGTCCACCCCGTCGGTAAGGCGGTATTCGTCCTTGTAGACCACGCGGGTGATCCCTGCCTGAATTATGAGTTTCGCGCATTCTAGGCATGGAGAAGCCGTCACGTAAAGTGTCGCCCCGCGGCTGCTGTTCCCCGACTTGGCGACCTTCGTTATCGCATTGGCTTCGGCATGAAGGACGTAAGGCTTGGTAACACCGTTCTCGTCTTCGCAGATATTCTCGAAGCCGGAAGGAGTGCCGTTGTACCCGTCGGAAATTATCATCCTGTCCTTTACTATGAGTGCACCCACCTGACGGCGCTTGCAATACGAATTTTTCGCCCAGATAGCGGCCATCTGCAGATAACTGTGATCGAACTTTTCCATAAAACGTCTTCTATCTCTGATAAAGGTATCTCTTTATGCTCCGCTTCGGAGTCCTTTCGAAATCCTCCGGCATGATTTCTATCCTGGAAATACGGGCATAGTTCGGAAGCTCCTTGTTCGTGACGGCGAGCGATGCGTTCAGGTCGTTGAGCAGCGCCTCCTTGTCGAGCCCGTCGATTTCAGCCTGATGGAAATCCGGATAAATCAGGGCCGTGAGTCCGCCCTTGTCCTCGATTACCAGAGAATCCACGACATAGTGCATGTTGTTCAGCACGCTTTCGATTTCCTCCGGATAGATATTCTGGCCTGAAGGTCCGAGAATCATACATTTGGAGCGGCCGCGCAGGTAAAGGTACCCGTCCTTGTCCATCACGCCCATATCGCCGGTACGGAACCATCCGTCTTCCGTAAATGCGCTTTTGGTGGCCTCCTCGTTCTTGTAATATCCGAGGAACACATTCATACCCTTTACCAGCACTTCGCCCGGAACAGTCTCGGGATCAGGCGAATCTATGCGGATTTCCATATTCGGAGCCGTCTTTCCGCACGAAAATTCCCGGTTCGTCTTCCAGTCGTCGTAGGAAATGATAGGTGCGCATTCCGTCATACCGTAACCGACGGTGAAAGGGAATTCGATTTTCTTGAAGAAAGACTCCACCTCCTTGTTGAAAGCAGCTCCTCCGATGATGATTTCTATGAACTTGCCTCCGAATGCATTCACGAGTTCAGTCCGGATTTTCTTCATCAGTACGTGGTCTACACCAGGCACCTTCATCAGGAACTTGATTCCGCTCTTGTCGAGAATCGGCTTGAGTTTGGACTTGTAGACCTTTTCTATAATCAGAGGCACGGCTATCACTATGTCGGGTTTTACCTCGGCAAGTGCCTGCATTATGATCTTCGGACTCGGGACGCGTGTCAGGAAATGCACATGCGTACCTACCGTCAGTTCGAAAAGGACTTCGAACATCATCCCGTACATGTGGGCGGACGGAAGCATGGCCACCACATTGGAAGTGTTTCCGACCTCGGGCAGCACCTGCATGGCAAACCTGATATTGGAAAGCAGGGCCCTGTACGGTATCATCACACCCTTCGAGAATCCCGACGTACCTGAAGTATAGTTTATCAGGGCCAGTTCATCCGCCGAATCCTCATAGTAGTTTATGCTGTCAGGAGTGAAATTCATCGGGTACTTCTGTCCGAAATACTCGTTCAGGTGTTCCCTGACCACCTTTATGTCATCGTTTTTCGTATAAAGGAAAGAAAAGGTGTTGATCTGTATGACTGCCAGAAGCGAAGGCATTTCCGTCTCCGTCAGGCCTTCCCATACGACATCGTCCACAAACAGAATCTTGGCCTCCGAATGATTCACGAGGTGATGGATGTTCCCGGCCTTGAACTCATGAAGAATAGGCACCGGCACGGCCCCGTATGTAAGGGCGGAGATGAATGAAACGCCCCAGTTGGCCTGGTTGCGGGAGCAGATAGCCACCTTGTCCCCCTTTTTCAGGCCGCAGCGCTCGTACATAATATGCATCTTGGCTATCCTGCGCGCGACATCGCGGTAATGCAGGGTTACTCCCTGATAATTCGAAAGTGCGGGACGGTCCCAATTCTCCCTGAAACTTTTTTCGTAAAGTTTGTTGACTGATGTAAATTCGATCATTTCTTTAGGTTTTATCGTGTGCAATTATCTGTTCAGTTTTACTGTATGGCGTTTCCCGTCATAGCAGACCACCTCCACGGCATCGTTTCCGGACGGTTTCACTTCGCTGTCCGGACGTATCATCCTGTCTCCCGTAAATTCCGTCAGGGTCTCGCCGCCGTAAAAGCCGAAAAGAAGGGTCTGGATGGAGGTTCTGACTACCCAGTAGGTCTTGCCTCCCACGCGGATGCGCTCAGGCAGGGACTTGATGGTCTCCTTCGCGATAATGGTCTTCCATTCGGCAGGCCTGCGGCCCTGGAGGTTGTACATCTCTATGGTATTGTCCGTATGAAGAATCATGACATTGTACTTCCTTCGGCCGGAAAAATCGTAGACATCCGGACCCAACAGAACAGGTTTCCCGAGTTCTACCGGGAACGGCGGGTTGACGAAACGTCCGAGCCGGTCCAGAAGATGCAGTTTCGTTCCTGCTGCAAAGAGTATCTGCAGTTTGCCGTTGGCATAGTAATCCACAGTCTGCGCACATCCGCAAATCTGTTCCTTGAACGGAACTCCCCATATTCCTTTCCCGCTCTCTTCCTGAAGGCACAGGTACAGATTCTCCTGCTGGTAGAAAAGATTCATCCTGCCGGTTCCGGAATTCTTCACCCTGAACGGGCCCTTCGGTATCTCCACTTCAGTATCCCGTTCGTATGATGGGGCCTGGCTCTTCAACACGACGGTCCTGAACAGTCTGAAATCGAGTTCGAGGCCTGATTTGCCCTCAGTGACTGAGAAAAAGAGAGGTTCGTATGAAATATCCGATGACGATGCATCGAGAGCGGGTCTGAAAGTCGCGGCGAATCTGGAGCCTGTCAGTTCCGGAGCTTCGGTAAACGACAGATACGAAACGAAATAGGAATTCCGCCCGGAGAGCCTGTCTTCCACTCCCGCATCCGCCAGATATGACGAAAGAGTGTAGTCGGTAGCCCTTCCGCCGGCATATTCGGAAAGGGCCTGCGTGCTTCCGATTATAAGCCACCCGTCCCTGACGATGAAATGCTCCTCGTCCGGCAAAGAAAACAGCCTTCCGAACAGAGCGGAAATAAAGCCCCCGTATGTAAAATCATATATCCTGTTTTCCTCCAACTCCGGGACCTTGCAGAGAAGCCGCGGGTTGATATTACCGGGCCTTGCGAGAATAACGCTCTCCAGACTGCCGCCGACAGCGAACTCCGCAGCAGCCACCTCCTTCAGGTCGAGGGCCTCTGCCCATTCCTCCGGACCGATTCCCGCCTTCTTCTTCAATTCCGCGAAACTCCTGTCGATATTCTTTGACAATGACCTCGTCTCCGCAAAATCCTTGTATGCCTCCATGTACGACGAAACATCGTCAAGAGGAATGGAAGCGGCTGCAACCGTATAGGACGGAAGCATCCCGGACACTTTCGCGGATGAAGGGGATACCGGCCCGAAAACGTTCATAAAATCGCCGGCTCCGCCTTCGGAAAAAGGCCTTCCCGACAGACAGAAGCCGTCAGCGGAATTTTCCCTTATGGCAAATGCCGTACATCCCGCAAATCCCGACAGGAATCCCGTCTGTCTTCCGTATTTCCCGGAAACTACCGAAGACAACGCCTTTCCTATGCCTGAAGCCGGCAGGACAATGACATTGTCGGACGGAAACATCCCGACCGCTTCAGGAAAACCGGCAGCATCCAGCACCGACACTTCGGATTTCAGATGTCTGAGCGACGACTGGATCAATATGTCGGACGGAGAGACTATCAGCAGCGACCTTTTTCTGAGAGGGCTGCCTAACGGGACATAGTCGGACGCATCGGCATATACGGCCGACAGTCCCGATTCTGACGCCAGCGATACCAGGGAGTCTGCGGATTCGGACGGTGAAGAGCCAGACCTTCCTGCATCCAGAATCAGCAGCGATGAAAGTTCGCCGATGTTATGTACGGACAGGACAGCACGGCAGGAAAGAATACCGCGATAAAGAGAAGAAGACTTCAGGACATCCCCGAAAAAGGCGGACATCTTCCCGGCATCAGTCCTCCCGGATATGAAACATCCGGCAGAGGAGGATTCTCCGGCGGCGAATTCCGCCATGGAACCGAAATCAGAGAATCCGAGAACCGCCACGGCATCGGAAGGCACCGCGGAATACAGCATGAAATCGCGGTCCGCAGACAGGCTCCTTTTGGAATCTCCCGTCCCGGAATATAAAAAGAAAAGTGCAACGGCCACGATCACTGAAAAGACACATACTGCCGTCACACATAAAATTATCGTCTTCCTGCTCATCTGACTGCCATCTAAAAATTTACAAGATACAAAAATACGAAAATATTCCGATATTCATTACCGGAAAGATGGCTTGTACATCAGGAATCAGCGAACAGCTATCGCTTCGATCTCCACCTTCACCCCCATCGGGAGCGCAGCTACCTGGAAACAGGCTCTGGCCGGCTTCTCCGTAGTGAAGAATTCGGCATAGACTGCATTCATAGCCGCGAAATTCGCTATATCATCGAGGAGGACAGTGGTTTTCACCACGTTTGAATAAGACATTTCCGCCTTTTCGAGAATGGCTCCGATATTTTTCAGGGCCTGGCGAGTCTGATCCTCTATGCTTTCCGGAACCGAGCCGTCCTGAGGCACTACCGGAATCTGCCCTGAAATATAAAGGGTGCCGTTTACCGACACCGCCTGCGAATATGGCCCTACTGCCTTGGGCGCCTTGTCTGTAGATATGATCTGTTTCATAAGATGTAGTCCCGAGCAGAATCGAACTGCTATCTAAAGTTTAGGAAACTTCCATTCTATCCGTTGAACTACGGGACCATTTCGAAAAACGCTATTCAGCGCTCTTCTGGATAATCTGACGACCTCTGTAGTAGCCGCATTCCGGGCATACTCTGTGATACATTACAGTCGCACCGCAGTTTGAGCAGGTAGCCAGTGTAGGAACTACCGCCTTGTCATGCGTTCTTCTCTTGTCTCTTCTCTGCTTTGAGACTTTGTGTTTCGGATGTGCCATTTCTATTATTATTTTTTATGTTTCCATCTGTCAGCTGTTGAAAAGATTCCGTAGTGCGGAGAAAGGATTCTCCGCGGCTGGTTCATCTTTTCCGGCCGATACCTGAATTCCCGATTCGAGATACCTGAGGACATCCGCGTTGCATTCCCCTTCGGGATGAAGCCTTCTGGCAGGAAGCGCCAGACATACATAATCGTAAATGACCTGGGCCAGATCGAAATCCGTATCATCGTTTCCGAGCCTGATGATTTCCCTTCCCGTCTCATCCTCCGCGGTTTTCTCTTCCGCTGCGCCGAATTTCAAATCCAGCAGGGCCGAAGTATCCACCAGTATCCTCACCGGCTCCATACAGCGGTCGCAGGCCACGGACACATAGCCGGAGATCCGGCAGTCCATCCGGACACCGTGTCCGGACTTCTCGGCTACCGTAACCGTATCAAGCCGCGCATCAAGAATTTCGGTATTCTCAAAAATATCAAAAAACTCTTTTCCGAAAGACTTTTCCAACCGGGTCTTTCCAGCCGGCAATCCATTTAGAGGTATTGTAAAATCGCTTTTGTCCATAACCCTCAAACAGATTTGAGCGTGCAAAGTTAGAAATAATTTTTATATTATCAATCCAAATTGCCGCTTTTTCTTTTTCTTTCGATTTCGTCGAGTATTATTTTCCTTATTCTCATAGATTTCGGGGTAACCTCGACCAGTTCGTCTTCCTGAATATATTCGAGGGCCTCTTCGAGTGAAAAGACGATGGGCGGAGGAAGCATCACCTTGTCATCGCTTCCCGAAGCACGCATGTTGGTCAGTTTCTTGGTCTTGCAGATGTTGATATTCAGATCCCTCTCGCGGGTATGCTCTCCGACTACCTGTCCTGCATAGATTTCATCGCCCGGACTGACGAAGAACCTGCCCCTGTCCTGAAGCTTGTCCATGGAATAGGCCACGGCCACTCCAGTCTCGAGCGACACGAGAGAACCGTTGGTCCTGTTCTCGATATCTCCCTTGTACGGTTCATAGCCTTTGAACCGGTGGGCGACGATAGCCTCTCCCTGCGAGGCCGTCAGAAGATTGCTCCTGAGTCCCATAAGTCCTCTGGCAGGAATATCGAAATCGAGATGCGTCCTGTCACCGCGGGTTTCCATATGGATAAGGGCACCCTTTCTCCTGGTGGCGATTTCTATGGCCTTGCCCACGAATTCCTCCGGAACTTCTATGGTCAGATTCTCAATAGGCTCGCAGCGCTGTCCGTTGATGGTCTTGTCCAGGACTTCCGGCTGTCCCACCTGAAGTTCGAACCCTTCGCGCCTCATAGTCTCTATGAGGACGGACAGATGCAGCACTCCCCTCCCGTACACTACAAAGGAGTCGGCATTGGGTCCCGGCTTCACCCTCAGGGCAAGATTTTTCTCCAGTTCCTTTTCCAGACGCTCTTTCAGGTGGCGTGAAGTCACGTATTTGCCTTCACGTCCGAAGAACGGAGAGTTGTTTATGCAGAAAAGCATACTCATCGTAGGCTCGTCCACCTCGATAGGAGGCAGCGGTTCCGGATTCTCGGCGTCAGCTACAGTATCACCGATCTCGAAGCCTTCGAGACCTACCACGGCACATATGTCTCCGCACTGTACGGTCTCCACTTTTGTCTTTCCGAGTCCGTCGAAGACCATCAGATCCCTGATTTTCTGCTTCTGTACTATATCGTAACGCTTGCACAGGCTGATGTTCATCCCGGCCTTCAGCTCTCCCCTTGTCACCCTGCCGATGGCGATACGCCCTACATACGGAGAGTATTCCAGCGATGATATAAGCATCTGGGGCGTTCCCGGGTTGTGCGCCGGAGCGGGAATCTCGCTGAGAATGGCGTCAAGAAGCGGAGTGATATCGGAAGTCGGCTTCTTCCAGTCTTCAGACATCCATCCCTGTTTGGCGCTTCCGTACAAAGTCTTGAAATCCAGCTGGTCGTCGGTGGCGTTCAAGGAAAACATCAGGTCGAAGACCTCTTCCTGAACCTCGTCGGGACGGCAGTTCTGCTTGTCGACCTTGTTTATGACCACGATGGGTTTCTTACCCATCTCTATGGCTTTCTGAAGTACGAACCTCGTCTGCGGCATACATCCCTCGAAAGCATCCACGAGCAGAAGCACTCCGTCCGCCATATTCAGCACCCTCTCTACTTCTCCTCCGAAATCGCTGTGACCCGGAGTATCGATGACGTTTATCTTCACGCCCTTGTACGGGACGGACACGTTCTTGGCCAGGATAGTAATGCCCCTCTCCCTTTCCAGGTCGTTGTTATCGAGAATCAGTTCACCCAATTTTTCCTGCTCCCGGGCCTGTTTGGCCTGATAAATCATCCTGTCGACAAGAGTAGTTTTCCCGTGGTCTACGTGCGCTATGATAGCAATGTTTCTGATTTCCTGCATATTCATTCTAAAAAATGGACTGCAAAAGTAGAAAAATCCGGAAAGAAAAAGAATTTTTTATGCCATTTTATTC
>CALVBH010000021.1 GCA_944325765.1 uncultured Bacteroidales bacterium | reverse complement strand
ATGTCGTTGAGAAGATAGCCTTTTATACCCCAGACACCTCTCTTGGCCTTGTCTGCGGATACTGTCCCGTTTGTTCCCAAGGAAGACAGCGCATACAGGGTGCCGTCGGAGAGTGAAGCTATCGAGTTCCACATCCCCTGATAGCCTGACTTGTCACCCGGCTCGGGCCCGAGAGGGAGGTTGAACGGGGTGGTCTTGTTCGTGAAGCCGCGTCCGCTTTCATCTCCGACAGCCACGAACATCTCCTGGGTGAAGTCTATGGATTTCACTCCGTTGCCCTGCATCGGGACATCGCGTCCCTCAGTCCCCTGGTAGGAAAGGATGATTTCACCCGTACTGGCCTTGCATATATAGGGAGCTGCAGCGTTGTCTTCTTTCGGGAGCTTTTCCGCCAGGGCATACTCGCGGCGGGAGCTGGATGCGTTTACCATCCCGTCATTCCAGTTGTCGGAAGTCCTGACTATGGCCGGCTGCATCCTGTTGTCATACCAGCCGTTGTCCTCGATGGCGACTATGATTTCATCCGTATCTTCCATATAGAGGGCGACAGGCATCCCGTCCCTGTGTCCGCTGCGGTAGCTGACTATCTCGCGCTCAGACCACGTGCGGCCGCCGTCTGTAGAGCGGCAAAGGCTGATATTCTGGTCATTGTTGCCCGGATAGTCGTACTCATTGGCGAAGTAGCAGTGGATTTCCCCGTCCGGAAGTTCTATGGTATTCGGCTCCCAGCATCCGTCCTCGCCCGTAGCCCCGGCATCGTAGACAAATATCTCGTCGCTCCAGGTGGCTCCGTTGTCTTCGCTGATACGTGCCCTGATACCATATTTATAGGTATCCCTGTCGCTTCCGGCTTCCGGCCTCGGGTTGTATGTCAGCAGAAGGTTCCCGTTCCTGCATTTCATGATTTCCGGAACGGACATCTTGGTCATATTCGTATTCGGAGTAGGGGCTATGACTGTGGCGGCAGACCATGTGGCACCGTAATCGGTACTGCGGGACATCCCGACACCTCCGCTCACCGCACCGGCCACGGCTATCAGGTTCCCGTTTCCGGTGTCAATCACCCTGGCATAGTTCCCGGGCTGAAACACCTTTACGAGCGTGGACTGGTCCCAGGCTATGCGGGATCTGCGGATCAGCTGTGCTTCAGGCCAATCCCAGCCCTCTGTAATTTCCGTGTCGTCCTTGCCGTCATCCGTTCCGTCATCAGTTCCTTTCTTGCCGTCATCCAGAGATTTGCCGCAGGCAAAAAGCGGCAGCATCATCATCAGAAAAGTGATGCTTTCAGCGATTTTTTTCAGAGTCATATCAGTTTCAGCATTGTCCGGTCCGGTCTGGACCGGGATTATGTGTTTTCGGCAAAATTATGAAATCACCCTCCCCCGGATTAGAAAATATGTGTTTATTCGGGGAAGTATGTCCAGCCTTTGAAAGAAGTCCGTGTAAAGCGGAAATACTGCTATTCCCCTGTTTTTATTCCATAAAAAAACATAAATTTGCTGTTCGGTTACGATATGTCAGATATGATAAAGTCCATTATCTTACAGGATTTCTTCTCTTTCAGAGGGCAGAATAAAATAGAACTGAACAAAGGAGTCAACTTGCTGTTAGGTATAAACGGAAGTGGCAAAACATCCTTTATAAATGCCTTACGTTTGCTTTCCGAAGGTATAGAAGGAGACGGTCTGGTCAAACTGATCCAGGAACAATGGGGCGGTTACGATCAGATAATCAATTTCAACGGAGAGCGTACAGCTCCTTGCGCACAAGTCACATACGTATTTGATTACGGCAAACTGAATGATCTGAATCCTGCTGCGGGATTCCAGTCTGATGTATATTACCGTATTACCATCAAAAAGGCCGGGACAAGTTATGTCCTGAATGAAAAGGTATTTACAGAACATAAAAGCAAAAAGGATACATCCTTTACATACCTTGACTTTTCAAACGGTAACGGAAAAATCAGCACAAAGACACAAGGCGGAAATATCGTCTTTCAGGATTATACAAGCGATGACATATCCGGGCAGGAACTGGTTCTACGTCAGATAAACGATCCCATACACTATCTGCCTACGCACACCCTGCGACGAGCTATAGAGTCCATCGCCGTCTACAGTAATTTCGATGTAAGTGAAGGCAGTAAAATACGTTCACCTCTTGAATTTTCCACAGATATAAGGTTAAGGAAATCGGGTGTCAATCTTACGCAGATTCTCAATGAACTCCGACTCAATCATGCTTTTGATTTCGAACGGCTGGAAGAAACGTTCCACAATGTCAATCCGCATTTTAAAAGTATTGAAATCACCAATCTTTACGGACAATCCTATTTATCATTGCGGGAAAAAAACATGAGCCGTGCTATCGGGGCTTTACATATTTCCGACGGCACTTTACGCTTCTTGTTATCAGAATGCATATTTTATAATCCGTTCCGCGGAGCGCTGGTAGCGATAGACGAGCCCGAAAGAGGATTGCATCCGGATATGATCAGATCTGTTGCGGATATGATGAAGTATGCGGCCGGACAAAGCCAAATCATAGCGGCGACTCATTCTCCGCATCTGTTAAATCAGTTTGAACTTGAAGACATCCTGGTCTTTGAAAAAGACGAACAGAATTCTACCGGCATTCATCGGGTATCCGAAAAAGATTTTCCCGACTGGAATGGTGAATTCTTGCCGGGACAAATGTGGTTGTTAGGGCAAATCGGCGGTAAGAGATGGTAAGATTGAAAATTATAGTAGAAGGGGGAACATATACAAATGACATATCGGCGGAAACTGCCAGTAATGTAGAATCATTGCGACAGTCGCTGCATAAATTTTTCAATAAAATTTCAAAAAGAGATGATATCGATATATGCATTTTTATGGGAAGCGGATATCGCAATGCCGCCAGGTTATTCGCCAGTTCAAACTCCACATTCGGACTTTTCGTCGATTCCGATCTTCCTCCCGCAACTTTGAATAAATGGTTCGACCGTTTAGTTAACGATGCAAATCCGGAAATGACTATCATTATTCCTCCCGAACGTATGCAATATGTGTTTTTTATGATACAGGAAATGGAAGCCTGGTTTCTGAAACAGCCAGGCTGTCTTGACCGTTGGGCGGAAGCCGAAGGATATGTCCGTAAGAATCCGGAGTTGAACATCTCGGATCACTCTGTCATAAGAGGAAAAGATATAGAAAACATCACCAAACCTTCCGAAAAGCTGGAAATATTGATGAAACGATTTTTCTTTAAAGGAGAAAAAGCAGCGAAGTACGGGAAATTGAAGACCGCGCCAATCCTTCTGGATATGCTGGATGTCGATTCATTATTATTTTCCGATTCGGAATTACGGCGTTTCGCGTCTGCCATAAACAAACGACAACAATAAAACATAACGATAGATAACAGGATATTTCAAGAGCGATTATGATACAAATAAAAAATTTCTATTTCAACGGTTTCAGGGAGTGCTGCTCCGTAGTGTGGGATGAAAGCGGAGAGTGCGTGATAGTGGATCCGGGCTGCGAATCCGAGAGCGAAAAGGCCAGGCTTTTCGGGTTCGTGGAACAGCAGAAGCTGAAACCGGTAAAGATACTTCTGACACACGGGCACTTCGACCACGTGCTGGGGCTCAGCGACTGTGCGAAGCGGTACGGCGTTCCTGTCTATATGCACCCAGCAGACAGGGAAATCCTGAAGACCGATGACTTTTTCACCAGGACATACGGATTCGCCATGCCGGTCATAGACGTGGATACCACGGACATCGGCGACGGAGACAGGATAAGTTTCGGAAATACGGAATTCGAAGTCATACATACGCCCGGACATACGCCCGGATGCGTGTGCTTCTATGACAGGAAAGACAGGATTCTGCTGAGCGGCGACACGCTCTTCGCAGGAAGCATCGGACGCACCGACCATCCCGGAGGAGACTATGACCGGCTGATGGAAAGCATTTTTACACGGCTGATGTGTCTGGAGCCGGACACAGAGGTCATCCCGGGACATGGGCCGAAAACCACCATCGCCGACGAAAAAATGAAGAACCCGTTCCTGCAGCCGTTCAATCTTCCTGAAGATGAAGAAGAATGAATACATAGAAATCCGGGGAGCCCGGTCCCACAACCTGAAAAACGTCTCCGTGGACATTCCCCGGAATGAATTCACCGTCATCACAGGACTGAGCGGGAGCGGCAAGTCCTCCCTCGCCTTCGATACGATTTACGCCGAAGGCCAGCGGCGGTATATGGACACTCTTTCCACATACGCGAAGCAGTTCATCGGCATCCTCGGCAAACCGGAGGTGGAAAGCATTACGGGGCTGAGTCCGATTATCGCCATCGAGCAGAAGACCACCGGCAACAATCCGCGCTCCACCGTCGGGACCATCACCGAAATCTATGATTTTCTCAGGCTGCTATATGCCCGTGCAGCCAAAGCCTACTCCCCGGCCACCGGAAAGGAAATGGTCAGGTACACCGACGAACAGATAGTGTCGCTGATTATGGAAAACTACGGGGGAAGGAAATGCATTCTCCTCGCCCCGCTGGTAAAGGGCAGGAAAGGACATTACCGCGAACTTTTCGACCAAATGAGAAGGCGCGGCTACACACAGGTGCGGATTGACTCCGAACTGCAGGACCTGGCCCAGGTCACAGCCCTCGACAGGTACAGGCCGCACTTCATAGAACTGGTGGTAGACAAACTGAAACCGGACGCAGGCGATGAAAAACGGATAAGGAACTCCGTCATGTCCGCCCTCAACATCGGGAAAGGTTCGCTGGCAGTCCTCGATATGGACACCTCGGAAATCCGGCATTTTTCGAAGCACCTCGTATGTCCGGACACCGGCATCTCCATCGCGGAGCCCGCCCCACACTCGTTTTCATTCAACTCGCCGCAGGGATATTGCCCGCACTGCAAGGGCCTCGGAATGATAGTGGACGTAAACATAGACTCCATCATTCCTGACCGGAAAGTCTCCATCGCAGACGGCGGCATTGTCCCGTTGGGAAAAGTCAGGGAAACGAAAAAATTCGACATTATCAGGTCGATAGCGCGGAAATACGGATTCTCCATTTATGATCCGATAGATGAAATACCCGAAGAGGCGGTTTCTCTCATCATTTTCGGTTCGGACGAACTGTTCAGGGTCGGCGAAGGCGCATCGTCGGAAATGGTTTCATTCCCCGGCATCACGGAAAACATCAGCGAGAAGATTGTCTGCCCGGTATGCCACGGGACACGGCTGAATCAGGATGCACAGTATTTCAGGATAGACGGGAAAACCATCTCCGAAGTGGCAGCCATGGAAATTTCCGACCTGCGCGGCTGGGTGGACACACTCGAAAACCGGCTCGACAAACGGGCTCTGACCATCGCCAGGGACATCCTTAAGGAACTGAAGGACAGGATATCCTTCCTCGTAAACGTAGGACTGGAATACCTTTCACTCGACCGTGCCACGGCATCGCTTTCGGGCGGAGAAAGCCAGAGAATAAGGCTGGCCACGCAAATCGGCTCGAAACTGGTCAACGTTCTGTACATCCTCGACGAACCGAGCATCGGACTGCATCAGAGGGACAACAGAAAACTGATTGCATCACTGAAAACGCTGCGGGACGAAGGCAATTCAGTAATGGTAGTCGAACACGACGCCGAAACGATGCTTTCCGCAGACTGGATAGTGGATGTAGGCCCCGGGGCGGGAGAAAACGGCGGACACATCTGCCTGAGCGCCCCCGCAGACTTTATCCTGCACAGGAAAGAGCCGGACGCCGAAACCCTCAGACATATCGTGAAAGGCGATTCCGTCACCCTCGACTACCTGACAGGAAAGAATTCCATACCGGTTCCTTCAGTCCGCCGGAGCGGCAACGGCAGTTTCATCGGAATCCGGGGCGCCTGCGGCAACAATCTCAAGAACGTGGACGTGGATTTCCCTCTCGGAATGCTGATAGGAATCAGCGGAGTAAGCGGAAGCGGCAAATCCTCGCTCATAAACGAGACGCTGATGCCTGTCCTGAAAAACAAGTTTTACAACGCCAGGATGCAGGCACTGCCGTGCAATGCCGTCGTAGGCATCGAAAACATCGACAAGCTCATCGAAATCGACCAGAGCCCTATCGGCCGTACTCCGAGGAGCAATCCAGCCACTTTCACGGGCGTGTTCAACGATATCAGGCAGCTCTTCGAAGCGACGCCCGACGCGAAGGTCCGCGGTTTCAAGGCCGGGAGGTTCTCCTTCAATGTCCCCGGCGGACGCTGCGAGGAATGCAAGGGAGCCGGCATCAAGGTGATAGAGATGAACTTCCTGCCGTCCGTCAATGTCGTCTGCAAGGAATGCCGCGGCAAAAGGTACAAGGAAGACACCCTCGCTGTAAAATACAAGGGGAAGAATATCAACGATGTTCTGGAAATGTCCATCAGCGATGCATACGGATTCTTCGGCAACATACCGTCCATAGCACAGAAGTTGAAGGCTCTCGTGGATGTAGGACTGGGCTATGTCCGTCTCGGTCAGTCGGCGGTCACGCTTTCCGGAGGAGAAAGCCAGAGGATGAAACTGGCGGCCGAACTCGGCCGCAGGGGCACAGGTAACACCCTGTATATCCTCGACGAACCGACTACGGGGCTGCATTTCGAAGACATAAAGGTCCTGCTCGGAGTCCTGCAGCAGCTTGTAGACCAGGGAAATACGGTGATAGTCATCGAACACAACCTCGATGTGCTGAAATCGGTGGATTACCTGTTCGACCTCGGTCCGGAAGGAGGAAAGGCCGGAGGTATGATAGTGGCGCAGGGAACGCCGGAAGAAATAGCCGGCAATCCGGACTCCGTGACAGGCCCGTATCTGGCGGAGATTTTACACCAATGATATTATGGAAGACACGAGAATTTACTGCGAAAACGACGGCAATTACCACAGGATAGCGACCGGGACAGATCTTCTGACCCTGTCCGGACAGTTGTGCAGCAGCGTCACGGACGAAAAGACGGGAGAATCGGTACCTGTCATCGCCGCACTGGTCGATCACCAGCTGAAAGAGCTGGAATTCAAGGTGATGATGCCGCACAAAATAGAATTCATCGGCTACAACCATCCAGACGGACGCAGGACATACGTCCGCTCGCTGTGCTTCGTCCTCCAGCATGCCGCCAGAGACCTGTTTCCCGACAAGACCCTCTACATAGAATATTCGCTCCCGAGCGGACTGTACTGCGAAATCCGGGAACAGACGGAGACTGAAGAGGGTATCCTGCCGGTACATTTCCTCACCGATGACGAAATAGAGAAGATAAAGGAGAGAATGCAGGAAATCATCGCAGCAAACCTGCATTTCCGCAAAGTCAAGATGACGGCCGAGGAAGCCGGGAAACTGTTCATGGAAAATTCCCAGCCCGACAAGGCCAACCTGATAGAATCCCTCGGACGCTTCCATTACAGCGTGTATTTTCTCGGAGGAGATGCGGATACGTTCTACGGGCCGCTGGTTCCGTCTACCGGATACCTGAAAATCTTCGACATCGTCGGATTCAACAACGGCTTCTGCCTGCAGTTCCCCGAGGAAGGCAAAATCAGCAAGGTGACGCCTCTGAAACGCCAGTCCCGACTGGCCGCCACTCTGCAGGAATACTCGCACTGGTGCGAAATCACGGGCGTGCGCGGCGTCGGAACATTGAACAAGGTCATATCGGAAGGCAGGGCAGTACAGCTCATAAACATAGCGGAAGCCCTCCACGAAAGGAAATACGCCGACATAGCGGACAGAATATACGAGCGTCGCGACAAGGCCAGGATTATCATGATTGCCGGCCCGTCCAGCAGCGGCAAGACTTCCACGTCCAAGCGTCTCGCCATCCAGTGCAAGGTCCTGGGGATGAATCCCAAAGTCATAGAACTCGACAACTACTTCGTAAACAGGGAAAACACACCGGTAGACGAGAACGGGGAATATGATTTCGAATCGCTGCATGCCATGGATCTGGACCTGCTGAACACGCAGCTGAACGACCTTATCGCAGGCAAAACCGTGGAACTGCCGTATTTCAACTTCAAGGCCGGGAAACGCGAATTCCGTGGCGACACCCTGCATCTGGACGAGAACGACATCCTGATTATGGAAGGAATCCATGCACTGAATCCCGAAATGACTTCCGCAGTGGACAATTCGAGGATTTTCAGGGTATACGCATCGGCCCTCACTTCCCTGTCGCTCGATGAAAACAACAATATCTCCACATCCGACAACCGCCTGCTGCGCAGGATGGTCAGGGACAACAGAGTCAGAGGCGTAACACCGGAGGAAACGATAATGAGATGGCACAGCGTCCGCCGGGGCGAGAACCGCAATATATTCCCTTTCCAGGAAAATGCCGACGCATCTTTCAATTCGGCCCTGATTTTCGAACTGCCGCTGCTGAAATATTACGCCGAGCCCCTGCTCAGGCGTATAGCGCCGAGTTCTCCGGCGTTCACGGAAGCCGTCAGGCTGCTGAAATTCCTCGATTATATCATAGCCCTTTCCCCTGCCGAAATTGCCGCCATTCCCCCGACTTCGATTATGCGCGAATTCATCGGCGGGCAGATGCTGTAAACCCGGGGAAAGGAACTTGACGGTACTGCTTTTTTTGCTTGTGATTATGGAAAACTGCATAGAACGACTCGAGAAAAAAGGGGTCAGAGTCACCTCCATCAGGATTCTTGTTCTGAATGCGCTGATGAATGCTTCCGGAACGATGTCGCTCGGCGATTTGGAATCGGCCCTGGAGACCGTAGACAAATCCAGCATTTTCAGGACGCTGGAACTGTTCGTAAAGAAGCATGTCGTACATGCCATCGATGACGGAAGCGGCTCGGTCAAATACGAAGTCTGCGAAGGTGAAGACGAATGCACCCTCGCAGACATGCACACGCACTTCTACTGCGAATCCTGCCACAGGACATTCTGTCTGAAAGACATTTCCGCACCCATTGTCAGCCTTCCGCAGGGCTTTCAGGCCAACTCCATCAATTACATCATCAAGGGCATCTGTCCCGAGTGCCGGAAATACGGTGTGTCATTCTGACACACCTAAAGAGGGTGACCCAAAAGGAGGAATTTCAAGGCTTGCGCAGATGAGAAAACCGGAGTTTACTGATGTAAATGAGGATTTTCGAATCAAGCGTAACGCAGAAAGTACCCTTTTGGGTCACCCTCTTGCAACCGGGTTGCGAGGGTAGAAAAGTATTTTTGCATCCGTTGAAATTCCCACGAATTAAAAACGTTGTGAAAATATGAAGAAACTGACCTTGCTGTCAGGTGCTGCCTGCGCACTGCTCCTGATATGGTCCTGTAATTCCACCCGCACCGGCGTGCACGACCACAGCACGCACACGGAAACAGTCAGCGACCACGAAAACATCGACCCTCACGACCACGAAGCCGAACATGAAGGACCGGAACACGGGGCCGGACATTCGGACGAAATCGTCATTGCGCCTGAAAAGGCGGAAGCGGCAGGAATTGCCGTCGAGAAAATCATCCCGTCCGGATTCAGAGGAGTAATCAGGACAGGGGGGCAGATACTTCCTGCCGTCGGGGACGAGAAGATGCTGGTAGCGACATCCGACGGGATAGTATCATTCAGCGGAAACTACGCTGCAGGAATGAAGGTCGGGAACGGCGAACCTCTGTTTTCCCTGCTCTCCGGCAATATACAGGACGGGAATCGTATAGTGAAGGCCAGGATTGCATACGAAACGGCGAAAGCCGAATACTTGCGCACTTCGAAGCTCGTGGATGACAGGATTGTTTCCCAGAAAGACTTCATCAGGATAAAGGAAGCATACGAAAATGCCAGAACGGCTTACGAGGCGCTGAAACCGAATGCGGACGGGACCGGAGTACAGATAGAATCTCCGTTCCAGGGATATATAAAAGACATTCTGGTAAACGAAGGCGATTTCGTGACGACCGGGACGCCTCTCGCCAGCATAGTGAAAAACAGGAAGTTCATCCTCAGGGCAGACGTTTCCCAGAGATATTACGACAGGCTCGGAGAAATCACTTCAGCCAACTTCTCCACTCCGTACAGCGAGACGGTCCTGAACACGGACTCTCTCGGCGGCCGCCTCCTTTCCAGGGGAAAAATTTCCGCCGGCTCATCCTACTATACTCCCGTCACTTTCGAATTCGAAAGCAGGACGGGCGTCATACCAGGCTCTTTCGCGGAAGTATGGCTTCTGACTTCGCCGAGGAACAACGTGATTTCAGTACCTGTTTCCGCCCTGACCGAAGAACAGGGGCTTTACTATGTCTATCTGAAAATAGATGACAGCTGCTACAGGAAACAGGAAGTGGCCTTGGGAGAAAGCGACGGCAGGAGGGCGGAAATCATAGAAGGCGTCAAAGCCGGGGATACGGTCGTAACGGCCGGGGCCATGAAAGTAAAACTCGCGTCAGCATCCAATATAATTCCCGCACATACCCACAACCATTAAAAGCCTTGCGAAATGCTGAACGCGATAATCAGATTTTCACTGAACAACAGGCTACTGGTTCTCGTGGCAGCCATCCTGCTGATGGCTGCGGGAGCCTATACGATGAACCATACCGAAGTGGATGTCTTCCCGGACCTGAACGCCCCGACAGTGGTCGTAATGACGGAGGCCGGAGGCATGGCTGCCGAAGAGGTGGAACAGTTGGTCACCTTCCCCATCGAAACCGCAGTCAACGGCGCTACGGGAGTCCGCCGGGTAAGGTCTTCGTCCACCACGGGATTCTCCGTAGTCTGGGTGGAGTTCGACTGGGATACGGATATATACCTGGCCCGCCAGATAGTTTCCGAAAAGATAGCCATGGCAGCGGAAGAACTGCCTGAAAATGTCGGCAACCCGACTCTCGGGCCCCAGTCATCCATTCTGGGAGAACTCCTGATAGTCGGAATGACGGCAGACAGCACTTCGATGCTCGATCTGAGGACCATCGCCGACTGGACCATCAGGCCGAGGCTTCTCTCTACCGGAGGAGTGGCCCAGGTAGCGGTCCTCGGCGGCGATATCAGGGAATATCAGGTGCTGATACATCCCGAGAAGATGAAATACTACGGCATCACCCTCGGTGAGGTGATGGATGTCACCCGCGGGATGAACCGGAATACCAACGGAGGCGTCATATATGAGTTCGGGAACGAATACATTGTCCGCGGAGTCGTCTCTACGGAAGACGTCCGCGAGATGGCGAGATCGGTAATCAAGACCGTGAACGGGGCACCGGTCACTCTCGAAGACATTGCCGATGTACGCATCGGCGCCCAACAGCCCAAATTGGGGACGGCATCGGAAAAGGGCAAGCCTGCGGTGCTCGTGACGGTGACGAAACAGCCTGATACGGGGACACTCGAACTGACGGCCAAAATCGAGGAGGCCCTGAAGGACGTACAGAAAAACCTGCCTGCCGATGTGAAACTGTCTACCGACACCTTCCGCCAGGCCCGTTTCATAGAAAGTTCCATAAGCAACGTAAAATCATCCCTTTACGAGGGTGCCATCTTCGTGGTCATAGTGCTTGTCCTGTTTCTGGCGAATGCCCGCACCACGGTCATTTCCCTCATTACACTGCCGCTGTCGATACTCATCTCTATACTTACCCTCAACTGGATGGGGATGACCATCAACACTATGAGTCTCGGCGGACTGGCCATAGCCATAGGCTCGCTGGTGGATGACGCGATAGTGGATGTGGAAAACGTGTGGAAACATATCAGGGCGAACAAGGCCCTGCCGAAAGAGTCGCAGCGTCCGATCATAGAGGTCGTTTTCGAAGCGTCGAAAGAAGTCAGGATGCCGATTCTGAACTCCACCCTGATAATCGTGGTCAGTTTCGTGCCGCTCTTCTTCCTTTCCGGAATGGAAGGAAGGATGCTCGCCCCGCTCGGTGTGGCTTTCATCACGGCTCTGTTCGCATCCACGTTAGTGGCCCTCACCCTGACCCCGGTGCTCTGCAGCTATATGCTCGACTACAGGATAAAGGGGAACGGGATCCCGAAGGAAGCGTTTCTCGCCGTCTGGCTGAAGAAATATTACCGGAAGGCGCTGGAATGGGTGATGCGGCATAAAATCAGTGTCGTAAGTGCCACGGTGGCCCTGTTCTGCGTGGCCCTGGGACTGTTCTTCACCCTCGGGCACAGTTTTCTCCCTGCATTCAACGAAGGCTCCTTCACTATAAACGTCAGCTCCCTGCCGGGAATTTCCCTGGAAGAATCCGACAAAATCGGCAGACAGGCCGAAGAGATACTGCTTTCGGTTCCGGAAATCTATACGGTGGCCCGCAAGACGGGACGCGCCGAGCTGGATGAGCACGCACTCGGAGTGAACGTCTCCGAGATAGAAGCTCCGTTCGAGTTGAAGGACCGCTCCCATGCCGAAGTACTGGCTGAAGTCCGGGAAAAACTCTCGGCCATTTCCGGGGCGAACATCGAAATCGGCCAGCCCATAAGCCACCGTATCGATGCCATGCTGAGCGGTACGCAGGCCAGCATCGCCATAAAACTGTTCGGAGATGACCTCAACAGGATGTTCCGCATAGGGAACAATATCCGGGACCTGATAAGCGGAGTGGAAGGCATCGCCGACCTGAATGTGGAACAGCAGATAGAACGGCCTGAAATCAAGATAATTCCAAAGCGCGAAATGCTGGCGAAATACGGGATTTCCATGCCGGCATTCAGCGAATTCGTGACAGTGAATATGGCCGGAGAAACCGTATCCCAGGTATATGAGCAGGGCAAAGCCTTCAATCTTGTGGTCCGTGCCGCCGAAAGCGACCGCGGGTCGGCCGAAAGAATCCGCGACCTGATGATAGATGACGCCGCCGGGAACAAACTGCCTCTCTCATACGTGGCGGACGTGGTTTCCTCGACCGGGCCCAACGCCATAAACCGTGAAAACGTGAAGCGGAAGGTCGTGATTTCCGCCAACGCGGCGGGCCGCGACGTGGGCAGCGTGGTGGATGACATCCGCAGACTCGTGGACGAAAACATAGTCCTGCCGGAAGGCTACCATATAGAATACGGAGGCCAGTTCGAAAGCGAGAAAGCCGCGAGCCGCATCCTCCTGCTCACCTCCCTGATGAGCATCATCGTCATCTTCCTGCTCCTGTATATGCAGTTCAAGAACGCGGCCCAGAGCGGAGTCGTCCTGCTGAATCTGCCTTTGGCGCTTATCGGTGGCGTATTCGCCCTGCTTCTGACCACCGGAGAACTGAGCATTCCTGCCATTATAGGCTTCATCTCGCTTTTCGGCATCGCCACGAGGAACGGAATGCTGCTCATAAGCCATTACAACCTACTGCGGGAACAGGGACATACGCTGTATGACAGCATCATACAAGGCTCTTTGGACAGGCTCAACCCGATTCTGATGACTGCGCTTTCGTCCGCCCTGGCCCTGATTCCGTTAGCATTGAAAGGTGATTTGCCAGGGAATGAAATCCAGAGCCCTATGGCGAAAGTGATTCTCGGAGGACTTCTGACCTCGACTTTCCTGAACGGCTTCATAGTGCCGGTAATGTACTGGTGGCTGCACCGCAGGGAAACCGGCGAAGAAATGTCATCCCGAGCATAGTCGGGGGATCTGTCATAAAATATAAAAACAACCTCCATGAAAACCATCCTCACCATCCCCATAATTTCCTTTTTATGCATCCTGCCCCTCAAGGGTCAGGACAATGCCGGTGTCTCTCCGGCTGCCGCCTCTGCTGACACTGTCCTCCGGACAGACAATGTGGACGAAGTCCTGTCGGCCGTCGCCGGCAACAATCCCGAACTCGCGGCCCTCGTCCAGGACAGCGAAGCCATGGATTTCCAGTTGAAAACCGAAAATTTTCTCGAAGACCCTACGATAGAATACAGTTCTTTCTACAGTGCGGGAGTAAACGGTCAGGCCGGATCCGAACTCGTGGTCTCCCAGGGATTCGATTTTCCGACCGTCTATGCGGCCAGACATAAAAGGAACGAATTTTCACGTGCCGCGATAGAGAGCGGGCTGAATGCGGAAAGACAGCGTATCCTCCTGGATGCCAAGAACCTCTGCCTGGACATCATCATGTACCGCCAGATAGGCAGGCTGCTGGCCATGCAGTCTGAAATCGCCGACGAACTGCTCCTGCTCTACGGGCAGAGACTGGAAACGGGAGATGCATCGGCGCTGGAAGTGAACAAGATCAGGATGGAACTGATGAGCGTGGCTACGGACGTGGCCGCGAACAATGCCGCCCTGGACGCGGCCTGCAAGAGTCTGTCCGCGATGAACGGCGGACAGGAAATCGTCTTCGAAGCGGATGAATTTCCTCTGACTGAAGACATATCGGACTATGAAGCTGCCGTAGAAGAATATCTGAGCGGAGACGCATCCATCATCGCGGCCGCAAATACCGCTGAAGCCGCCAAGGCTGAGATATCGGTAAACAGGCAGGGATGGATACCTAAAATAGAGGTAGGATACAGACGGAATACCGCCATCAGGGATGCGGAACACGGCTTTTTGGTAGGCTGTTCCATCCCGATTTTCTCGAACCACAGAAAAGTGGCCATGGCCAAGGCCAGGTCCACGTCCGCCCGAAGCAGTCTGAATTACGCCCGGCTTCAGGCGGAAACGGAAGCGAGATCGATACTGAATGAAATCAGCCAGACCAAATCAGCCATCGAGGCATACGACGAGCCTCTGATGCGGGAAACACTGACATTGCTCCGGCAGGCCGTCGAAGGCGGGGAAATCTCCCTTATCGACTATTTCACGGAAACTTCCGGCATCTATTCCATACTGACCTCCTGCATCACCCTTCAGAACAACTGCCAGAAACTCACGGCACGTCTTTTCAGAAACCGGCTCTGACTTCCGGCCGACAGCCCGCTTCCATATTGTCACCCCCGGAAGAAAAAGGATTAATGAATATCGGCATTGACGGCATTTTGCTTAAAAAGTGAAATGCCGTTATTTTTTATTGCCGGTTTTTCCGGTTTTCAGGTACCGGGTCCGGGCGGTCTTCATAATTTTGTATTGGATGAGGGTTCCGTCCCCGTCGGGAACCCCCGGAAAAAGAACTTGACAGATATGACTATGGACACTACATTCGGAAACGGTCTGTACGATGCAGGCTACGAACATGATGCATGCGGTGTAGGAATGATCGTGAACATCCATGGAGACAAATCCCATGAGATAGTGGACTCGGCCCTGAAAGTGCTTGAAAATATGAAACACAGAGGGGCCGAAGGAGCCGACAACAAGACAGGCGACGGAGCCGGCATAATGCTGCAGATTCCCCACGAATTCATCCTCCTCCAGGGTATTCCCGTTCCTGAGAAAGGGAAGTACGGGACAGGACTTGTCTTCCTGCCGAAAGATGCCGCCAGACAGGAAAAGATTTTCAGCATCATCATAGAGGAAATCGAAAAGGAGGGACTTTCACTCATGCATCTGCGTTCAGTGCCGGTGAACTCCGAAATTCTCGGACAGGCCGCCCGCGAAAGCGAACCGGACATAAAGCAGATTTTCGTCACCGGCTATGTCCCGGGGGAAAATTTCGAAAGGAAACTTTACATCAAAAGAAAAAAGATAGAGAACCGCATCGATGACCGGGACTTCTACATCGTTTCCCTATCCAGCAGAATCATCGTGTACAAGGGAATGCTCTCGTCCATGCAGGTGAGGGAGTATTTTCCGGACTTTTCCCAGCCCTGGTTTACCAGCGGCATAGCCCTCGTACACTCCAGATTCAGCACCAATACTTTCCCCACCTGGAGTCTGGCCCAGCCGTTCAGGGTGCTGGCGCACAACGGCGAAATCAACACCATAAGAGGCAACCGCGCCTGGATGGAAGCCCGCGAAAGCGTACTCGCCACGCCGGAAATCCCGGACATAAAGGCTATCAGGCCGATAATCCAGCCGGGGATGAGCGACAGTGCATCGCTGGACAACGTCCTCGAATTCTTTATGATGTCGGGGATGAGCCTGCCACACGCTATGTCGATGCTCGTGCCGGAGTCCTTCAACGACAAGAATCCGATCAGCGAAGACCTCAAGGCCTTTTACGAATACCATTCCATCCTGATGGAGCCTTGGGACGGACCGGCCGCACTGCTCTTCACCGACGGACGCTACGCGGGCGGTATGCTGGACAGAAACGGACTGAGGCCTGCCAGATACCTTATCACCAAGACAGGGATGATGGTCGTGGCAAGCGAAGCCGGGGTCATAGACTTCGAACCTAATGAAATACAGGAAAAGGGCCGTCTCCAGCCCGGAAAGATGCTTTTGGTGGACACTCAGGAAGGCAAGATACACTACGATGCCGAACTGAAGGAGGAACTGGCTTCCGCCAGGCCGTACAGGCAGTGGCTTTCAGAAAACAGGATAGAACTCGATGCCCTGAAAAGCGGCAGAAAGGTGGAAAACAGCATAAGGGACTATGACATTCTGCTGCGGAATTTCGGGTTTACCCGGGAAGACATCGAGAGGATAATCACGCCGATGTGTACGAACGGCTCCGAACCCACGGCATCCATGGGGAACGACACGCCGCTGGCCGTCCTTTCGGACAAGCCGCAGCTGCTGTTCAACTATTTCCGGCAGCAGTTCGCACAGGTCACCAACCCCGCCATTGACCCTATCCGGGAGGAACTCGTGATGTCCCTTACCGAATACATCGGTGCAGTGGGGATGCAGATTCTCCTGCCGGACGAAAAGCACTGCAAAATGGTCAGGCTGCCGCATCCCGTGCTGACGAACACCCAGCTGGACATTCTGTGCAACATCAGGTACAAGGGCTTCAAGACAGTCAAGCTGCCGGCACTGTTCGACGTGTCGGAAGGCCGGGCCGGGCTTCAGGAAGCCCTGGGCCGTCTGTGCAGGCAGGCAGAGCAGTCCGTGGATGACGGGGTAAACTACATAATCCTGTCTGACCGCGGTGTAGACTCCGGTCATGCTGCCATACCTTCTCTATTGGCCGTAAGTGCAGTCCACCACTATCTGATTTCCGTTCAGAAGCGGGTGCAGACGGCCCTGATAGTCGAAAGCGGCGAAATCCGGGAGGTCATGCACGCCGCCCTGCTTCTCGGCTACGGAGCCAGCGCCATAAATCCGTATATGGCTTTTGCCGTGGTGGATGACCTCGTGAAGTCCGAAAGGATACAGATGAACTACGAGACGGCCGAGAAAAACTATATAAAGGCTGTCTGCAAGGGTCTGTACAAGATTATGAGCAAGATGGGAATAAGCACCATCCGCTCTTACCGCGGAGCCAAAATCTTCGAGGCCATCGGTATCGGAGAAGAACTGCTCAGGACATATTTCAACACATCGGTCTCCACCATAGGAGGAATAGGGCTCAAGGAGATAGCCGCAGACTGCATAAGATTGCACGACAGCGGATTCAAACCTTCCGAACCATCTGGTATCCTGCCAAATATCGGACAGTTCTCATACAGGAAAGACGGGGAAAAACACGCCTGGAATCCCGAGACCATCAGCACGCTTCAGCTTGCCACACGGACGGGAGACTATCGGAAATTCAAGGAATTCACCCGCCTTGCCGATGAAAAGGACTCCCCTATTTTCCTTCGCGACTTCTTCCGCTTCCGGAAAAATCCGATTCCTGTGGATGAGGTCGAGCCGGTGGAGAGTATAGTGAAGCATTTCGTGACAGGCGCCATGTCTTTCGGTGCCATCAGCAAGGAGGCTCACGAAGCCCTCGCACTGGCGATGAATTACCTGGGGACCAGAAGCAACACCGGCGAAGGCGGCGAGGACAGTGTCCGGTTCAAAGAGACATACGACGGCATCTCCCTGAACAGCAAGACCAAGCAGATAGCATCGGGGCGTTTCGGCGTGACTGCGGAATATCTCGTAAATGCGGAAGAAATCCAGATAAAGGTGGCCCAGGGAGCAAAGCCCGGAGAAGGAGGGCAGCTGCCGGGATTCAAGGTGGACGGAATCATCGCCCGCACCAGACATTCCATCCCGGGCATATCCCTGATTTCTCCGCCTCCGCACCATGACATCTACTCTATCGAAGATCTCGCCCAGCTGATTTTCGACCTGAAGTACGTGAACCCTAAAGCCGGTGTCAGCGTCAAGCTCGTGTCCGAAAGCGGAGTGGGGACCATAGCCGCCGGCGTGGCCAAGGCCAAGGCGGACATCATCGTCATATCCGGAGCAGAAGGAGGTACGGGAGCATCTCCGGCCTCATCCATGAGGTATGCGGGCATTTCCCCTGAAATAGGACTGAGCGAAACCCAGCAGACTCTCGTACTGAACGGGCTCAGGGGACAGGTGCGGCTGCAGACGGACGGTCAGCTCAAGACCGGAAGGGACATAATAGCGATGGCCCTCCTCGGGGCGGAAGAATTCGCCTTCGGGACCACGGTCCTGATAGTGTTGGGCTGCGTGATGATGAGGAAATGCCATTCCAACACCTGCCCGGTGGGCGTGGCCACCCAGAATCCGGAACTGAGGAAACGGTTCCGCGGACATTACAGATACGTAGTCAACTATTTCGAATTCCTGGCCCGCGAAGTGCGCGAGTATCTGGCGGAAATGGGATTCCGCAGGCTCGATGACATAGTGGGCAGGACCGACCTCATAGAGACTGTCCCGGCTCCGGAAAACACAAAGGCAGCCAAGCTGGATTTCTCGAGGATACTCAGCCGTGCAGGAGGGAACTGCGCCCTGCACAGGATTTCAGACCAGATACACGAAATCCGGAACGTCCGGGACGTATCCATCATCGAAGCCGCGGCGGATGCCATAGACAAGAAGAAGGAAATATCTCTGGAATACGCCATTTCCAATACTGACCGCGCCGTGGGTGCCATGCTTTCCGGAACCGTGGCTTCCAGATATGGAGAAGCCGGGCTGCCGGCCGATACTGTAGAAATCAAGTTCAAGGGATCGGCCGGCCAGAGCTTCGGAGCGTTCCTCGCCCACGGTATAAGTTTCAGGCTCGAAGGAGAGGCGAACGACTATCTCGGAAAGGGACTGAGCGGAGGCAGGATTTCTGTACGGCCGCCTGTCAGAAGCGATTTCGATGCCGAGAAGAACACCATCGCAGGAAATACTCTCCTCTACGGAGCCACCGGAGGTGAAGTCTACATAAACGGGCGCGTCGGAGAGCGTTTTGCAGTCCGTAACTCCGGAGCCGTGGCCGTGGTCGAAGGGGTAGGTGACCACTGCTGCGAATATATGACCGGAGGCCGCGTAGTAGTGCTCGGCAGTACGGGCCGTAATTTCGCGGCAGGAATGAGCGGCGGTCTGGCCTACGTCTGGGACCGGGACGGAAAATTCGACTATTTCTGCAACATGGAGATGGTGGAACTGTCCCTGCTCGAGGATTCTTCATCCCGCAAGGAGCTGCACGAACTCATCAGACAGCATTATCTGTACACAGGTTCACAGCTTGCCCGGAAAATGCTGGATGACTGGAACCGGTATGTCGACGAATTCATCCAGGTAACGCCTATCGAATACAAGCGTGTCCTGGCAGAGGAGCAGATGAAGAAACTCCAGCAGAAAATCGCCGAAGTCCAAAGAGATTATTAGGAAAGCAACTTAAATTCGTCGGACCGTTATTAATTTATGGGAAACCCTACTGCATTTCTGACGGTGCCCCGGCAAGAAGCCGGCTACCGTCCAATACACGACCGGATAAGAGATTTCGGAGAAGTGGAACAGACACTTAACACGAGCGACCGCAAACTTCAGGCATCCCGGTGCATGGACTGCGGAGTCCCGTTCTGTCACTGGGCCTGCCCTCTCGGGAACAGGCCTCCTGAATTTCAGGATGCGATGTATCATGGCAGATGGAAAGAGGCATACGAAATACTTTCCCTGACCAATGATTTTCCGGAATTCACAGGCAGGATATGCCCTGCCCTGTGCGAAAAGAGCTGCGTTCTGAAACTGACTGCCGACGCCCCGGTAACCATCCGCGAAGACGAGGCCGCAGTCATCGAAGCCGCATTCAGAGAAGGCTATGTACAGCCACGGACCTGGCCTCGGAACGGGAAGAAGGTAGCCGTAATAGGTTCCGGTCCTGCCGGCCTGGCCACGGCGAACCAGTTGAACAGAAAAGGCTATGAAGTCACTGTCTATGAAAAGGATGAATACATCGGAGGGCTCCTGCGCTTCGGTATCCCGAACTTCAAACTGAACAAGGCCATCATCGACAGGAGAACAGCAGTCATGGAAGCCGAAGGCATCGTTTTCAGGACAGGAACTATGATAGACCCGGCAAAACTCCCCGAAGGCTTCGATGCATACTGTATCTGCACCGGTACTCCGCAGGCCAGGGACTTGAAAGTACCCGGACGCGAACTGAAAGGCATTTACTTGGCCATGGAAATGCTTGCCCAGCAGAACAGGGTGCTTGCAGGCCAGGCTTTCACTAAAGAAGAACGCATCAGCGCCAAAGGGAAAAGGGTCCTGGTCATCGGAGGAGGAGATACAGGAAGCGACTGTATCGGGACGAGCATCCGACAGGGAGCCGTAAGCGTGACGCAGATAGAAATCATGCCGAAACCTCCTGTCGGAGAAAATCCGGCTACACCTTGGCCGCAGTGGCCTGTCGTGCTGAAAACCAGCAGCAGCCACGAGGAAGGCTGTACCAGAAGATGGTGCCTGAATACGAACGGATTCACCGGGAACAGCCAGGGCAACGTCACCGGAGCGGAAGTCGAGGAGGTGGTATGGGAACCTGCACCGGACGGAGGTCGGCCGGTTATGAAACCTACCGGGAAAAAGGAAATCATCAGGGCCGATATGGTGCTATTGGCCATGGGATTCCTGAAGCCGGAGCATCCGGCTCTGCCGGACAATGTCTTCGTGGCAGGGGACGCCGCGACCGGGGCAAGTCTCGTGGTCAGGTGCATAGCTTCCGGACGTCAGGCCGCCGCCGACATCGACTCATATATCAGAAACAAGCAATAGAAATTATGTGCGGAATAGCGGCAATATTCAATATACAGGGAGAAACGGAAAAATTCAGAGGCAGAGCTTTGGAAATGTCCCGGAAGATAAGGCACCGCGGACCCGACTGGAGCGGGATTTATGTCGGAAAGTCGGCGGTCCTGGCTCATGAAAGACTGTCCATAGTAGATCCGGCCAGCGGCGGACAGCCGCTTTTCTCCCCTGACGGGAAACAGATATTGGCCGTCAACGGCGAAATATACAATCATCTGGAAATCCGGGACAGGTTCAAGGGGAAATACCAGTTTTCGACAGGCAGCGACTGCGAAGTCATCCTCGCCCTGTACCGCGAAAAAGGCGTCGGTTTCTTGGAAGATCTGAACGGGATATTCGCGTTCGCCCTGTATGACGAGGAAAAGGACGACTTCCTCATTGCCCGGGATCCGATAGGAGTGATTCCCCTGTACATAGGCAGAGACAGCGGAGGACGGATATATTGCGCCAGCGAACTGAAAGCACTCGAAGGGATATGCGAAAGCTACGAACCTTTCCTGCCGGGACACTGTTTTCTCGGGAGCGAAGGGGTCATGAAGCGGTGGTACAGGAGGGACTGGGAGGACTATGACAGCGTAAAGGACAATCCTGCCGACCCTGCCGTCCTCAGAACCGCCCTGGAGGCAGCCGTGAAACGCCAGCTGATGAGCGACGTACCTTACGGAGTCCTGCTTTCGGGAGGGCTCGACAGTTCCATAATTTCAGCCGTGGCGAAAAAATTCGCATCGCGACGTGTCGAGTCCGGAGACAGAAACGAAGCCTGGTGGCCGCAACTGCACAGTTTCGCCATCGGTCTGAAAGGGGCTCCGGATTTAGCCAAGGCCAAAACGGTGGCCGACCACATCGGGACCGTACACCACGAAATCCACTATACCATTCAGGAGGGCCTCGATGCCCTGCGGGATGTCATATACTTCATCGAGACCTACGACGTGACGACAGTAAGGGCCTCCACGCCGATGTATCTTCTGGCCCGGGTCATCAAATCCATGGGTATCAAGATGGTGCTCAGCGGTGAAGGGGCTGACGAGGTGTTCGGAGGATACCTGTATTTCCACAAGGCTCCGGATGCCCGCGCCTTTCACGAGGAAACGGTGCGAAAACTCTCGAAACTGCATTTGTACGACTGCCTGAGGGCAAACAAATCGCTCTCTGCCTGGGGTGTGGAAGGTCGCGTGCCGTTCCTCGACAAGGAATTTCTGGACACGGCGATGAGGCTTGACCCTGCGGCAAAGATGTGCCCGGGCAAAACCATCGAAAAAAAGATACTCCGGGAGGCGTTTTCCGATATGCTGCCCGAAGAAATCGTCTGGAGACAGAAAGAGCAGTTCAGCGACGGGGTGGGCTACAGCTGGATAGACACCTTGAAGAAAATCACTTCCGAAGCCGTATCGGACGAGCAGATGGCTCATGTCGGGGAAAGATTCCCGATAAACCCTCCGCAGAACAAAGAGGAATATTTCTACCGCAGCATCTTCGAGGAGCTTTTCCCGAGCGAAAGCGCCGCGCGCAGCGTGCCGAGTGTCCCGAGCGTAGCCTGCTCCACTGCCGAAGCCCTGTCCTGGGATGCGTCTTTCAAAGGCAAGAACGACCCGAGTGGCCGTGCCGTCCCGGGCGTTCATGACTCCGCCTACCAGTTTGACTTATAGTCAGTTTATCAGGTCGTGTTCAGAGCATTGAGCAAATTTTCGAAAATTTGCTCAATGCTCTGAACATTTTATGTATCTTTGTGCAAGTTAAAAAGTCATTATTGTCATGGAAAGCCTTTTTCTGAAACAGGAACGTCTGTTGGCCCAGACGCAGACGGATGTTGTTCGGGATACGATAAACAAGATTCATTGGGACAGACGGTTGATTGCCATCAGAGGATCGAGAGGTGTGGGGAAAACCACCCTTATAACGCAATTCATAAAACTCAATTACCCTCCAGGAAGCAGAGAAGTCCTGTATTCCAGTCTTGACAGTATGTATTTCAGCAACCATAACTTGCTGGAACTGGCAGAGAATTTTTATCTTATGGGAGGGAAAAGGCTGTTTTTCGACGAGGTGCACAAGTATCCTGCCTGGAGCAAGGAAATAAAGGAAATCTATGACTTGTACCCTTCCCTGCAGATTGTTTTTACCGGTTCTTCGCTGTTGAATCTGTTGAATGCAGATGCCGATCTGTCGAGAAGAAGTCTTCCATACGACATGTACGGACTGTCATTCAGAGAGTTTCTGAAATTTTACAAAGGAATGGATTTCCCTGTGTACAATCTGGATGACTTGCTTGGGAATGCAGCTGAAATATGTATGGAAATCAACGGGAAATGCAGACCGCAGCCATTGTTTGAAGAATATCTCCAATGCGGATATTATCCGTTTTTCGACGGAAATAAGGAAGACTATTATATCGCTATCGAAAATGTTGTCAATTATATCATAGAACAGGAACTTCCGTCCTTGTGCGGGACTGATCCGTCATACGCAAGGAAAATCAAGGCCTTGCTGAGTATTATAGCTTCTTCGGTGCCGTTTGAAGTCGATATAACCAAACTGTCGAAAAACATAGGTCTCGCAAGGAATTCCGTCATCACGTATTTGCAATACCTTGACAGGGCGGAACTTATAAAACTGTTGTATTCTGATATAATGTCAGTAAAAAAGATGCAGAAACCGGACAAGATCTATATCCAGAACACGAATCTTATGAATGCTATAGCTTCGGGCAACAAGCATATCGGAACCATACGTGAAACATTTACTGTCAATCAGTTGTCATCATCCGGACATGAAGTCGAATACGGCAGGTCAGCAGGGGATTTTGTAGTAGACGGACGCTATACGTTCGAAGTCGGCGGACCTGACAAGACTTTCACTCAAATAGCCGGAGTCCATAATTCATATATTCTGGCCGACAGGATCGAATTTGTCTCGGGTAACAAACTCCCTCTTTGGCTTATCGGTTTTCTTTATTGAAGCGGGCGGCAAGAACGACCCGAGCGGCCGTGCCGTCCCGGGCGTTCATGATAAGGCCTATTTGTTATAGGCCGATTCTCCATGCTCATAGATGTCGAGTCCTTCTTCCTCCACTCTCTTGTCCACTCGCAGTCCGACGGTAGCATCCACTATCTTGAACAGGATGAAAGTGACTGCGGCGCTGAAGGCTATTGCCACGCCAGTGGCTATGAGCTGTACCACTAACTGATGCCAGTCGCCGTATAAGGCTCCCTGCACTCCGGTCTCTCCGGTCACCATACGTGTGGCGAAGACTCCGGTGAGGACAGAACCCACGATTCCGCCGATTCCGTGTACGCCGAAAGCATCCAAGGAATCATCGTATCTGAGTTTCGGCTTCACTACCGCCACCATGCAGAAGCAGATGGCCGATGTTATCGCTCCTATGCAGAACGCCCCGAGCAAATCCGTACTGCCTGCCGCCGGTGTGATGGCCACCAGTCCGGCCACGGCTCCGGTACAGGTGCCTATGACGGTCGGCTTCTTGTTGAATATCCAGTCGATGACCATCCAGGTGACTGCCGCTGCCGCAGTAGCTATATGCGTGACCATAAAGGCATTGGCAGCAAGCCCGTCAGCGGCCAGGCCGCTGCCTGCGTTGAAGCCGAACCAGCCTAACCACAGGAAGGCAGTACCCATGAACACGAAGGTGACATTGTGAGGTGTGACGGGATGACCGATCCTGTAGTCCGTTCTCTGGCCGAGAAGTATGGCCATAATCAGGGCGGATACACCGGCGTTGATATGCACCACCGTACCTCCGGCGAAGTCTATCGCCCCCATGTTCTGGAGAAAACCGCCGCCCCACACCCAGTGGGCCATAGGGAAATAGGCCAGCACGACCCAAAGGACGATGAACAGGATATAGCCGGAAAACTTGATTCTTTCAGCGAATGCCCCGAGAATCAGGGCCGGAGTGATGACTGCGAACATACACTGGAACATGGCGAACAGGAGTTCGGGGATATTTCCCGCCGCGAGGGTGTCCAATGTGATTCCGTTCATAAATGCTTTCCCGAATCCGCCCATAAGGAATGCCAAAGGATGGCCTTTTTCGGCAAAAGTCGTATCGAATACCCAACTGTAGCCTATGGCCACCCACAGGATGCTCACCACGGCCACCAGGAAGATGGTCTGCATGATGATGCTGAGTACGTTTTTACGTCTTACAAGACCTCCGTAGAAAAGAGCGATGCCGGGGATGCTCATCAGCAGGACAAGCATGGTGGAAGTCAGTATCCAGGCAGTGTTGCCTGAGTCTATCATAAGTAAATGTGTCATTTGTCTTTCGTTTTAACAGTTCGTCTAATAAATCATTTTTCAGTCACTGGACGCATCCGCCCCATCAGGAAAATCATTTCTCCTGCTCCGCATTATAAAGTGCGATATCGCCTCGCTCTCCGGTCCGTATGCGGACTGCATCTTCCACGGGGATGATGAAGATACGTCCGTCTCCGATTTCTCCGGTGCGGGCCGCCGCAGTGATGGCATTGACAGTCTTTTCCACATTCTTGTTCCTGACCACGACTGAAAGCAGGATACGTTCTATGGAACTCGTGTCGTACACTATCCCGCGATAGATACGGCCTTCACGGGTCTTGCCCACACCTCTCACATCGTAGTAGGAAAACCATTCGATGTCGGCATCGAGCAATGCCTGTTTCACATCCTCGAACCTTGTCCGTCGGATAATAGCTTCGATTTTTTTCATTTCGTCTGATTTTAAATGGATAAAAAGTTGAACGATATAATAATCAGGTCAGAATATTCCGGGCCTCCGGTCGATTTTCACTTCAGAAACTGATGCCGGCCACGAAATGCGCCGCTTCCGTCGAAGGGTTCCACACCAACTGCACAAACACAGGTACCGACCAGCCGTCGGTAATATGGAAACTCCTGGAAGCCATGATGCCGACATTGCAGACTGCAAATCCGTCAATCATATCCACGGCATACTTCGAGTTGCCTCCTCCGGCATAGAAATCATTCTGCCACGGGGTCGCCCCGACGGAAGCCTCCCAGTCCAGCCCCACGAAACTGAACGGGGCCGCTATGGAGAAATAGGAAGCGTACGCTTTCGAGCCGTCGGACTTGAAACCGGTATTGCCGGCGAAGTTGGTGTACCAGTTCACTGAGAGAAAACCGAAATCATAGCCGACCTGGGCCTCGAAGGTGTGGTTTGTGGCACCGTCGCGATAGTGGAAGTAACCAGGGCCGCCGTCGAACCAGTAATCGGTCACGGAAACACTGAAGCCGGCCACGGAGTAACCGAGAGTAAGATCCACTTCCTTAGTGTCGTTCGGGTCAAAGCCGACCGAGCCCCAGGCGGAAAGAGAGATTCCCTTCCAGGAAATCGAGAGAGCAGGCTGGATGCTGACATTTCCCAAATCCTGGCCACGCCAGATATAACTGCTGACCAAATCGGCACCTGCGCTGCCTTCAAACTTGTCTTGCGCAACAGAATACACAGGGAGGGACATCGCTGAACACATAATCAGGACAGTCCCGGCAAATAATTTTTTCATTGTCCGTTAATTTAAGCGGACAAGAAACCGGTTTCTTGCCTTTCTGTTTTTCATCGGCAAATTTATGCTCCTCAGCGCTTCGGATGTGCAGGGAAAGCCGGAAAAATTGCGATAAGAAAATATCGACTTTCAAATCATAAAAATGTGCCGTATTTCAGTTTCAATTTATCATAAACATACGGAGAAAAACTAAATATTTTGCACCAGACAAAATTTTTCTTCGGAAAACGGCAGGAAACGGTACAGGTCTCCTCCAATTCCAAGTATTTTTGCATCAGAGATTACGGGAAATGAAAAACACGATCAGATTCACCAAGATGCAAGGGGCAGGGAACGACTACATCTATGTAAATACGATGCAGTACTCCATTCCTGACCCTGTCTGGGCTTCCCGCAAATGGAGTATGTATCATACGGGTATCGGAAGCGACGGGCTTGTCCTCATCGGCAGCTCGGCCAAAGCCGACTTCAGTATGAGGATTTTCAACGCGGACGGCTCGGAGGCCATGATGTGCGGGAATGCAAGCAGATGCGTCGGGAAATACCTCTACGAAACGGGGCTTACCGACAAGACCTCGATCAGGCTCGAAACCCTGTCCGGAATAAAGGTTCTGAACCTGAAACTGTCGCAGGAAGGGAGCGTGGAGCAGGTCTGCGTGGATATGGGAAAGCCTTCCGGCATCAGAAGGATGGAAACCGGAGGCATCGTCCCTCACGGTGGAATCTCCCTTTCGATGGGAAATCCGCATTTCGTGATATTCACCGATGACCTGGACGGCATCGACATCGGGAAAGAAGGCCCGGTCATCGAACACGACCCGCTGTTCCCGGACAGGACGAATGTCGAATTTGCCATGAAAACCGGAGACGGGAAAATCCGTATGAGAGTCTGGGAAAGAGGCTCGGGCATCACGAAAGCCTGCGGGACAGGAGCCTGCGCCACAGCCGTTGCTGCGGCGGTTCTCGGCAGGGAAACGGCCGTAGCAGAAGACCGGGAAGGAAACGGCGGCATCCCGGAAGCGGAATACGACATTGAGATGGACGGAGGACATCTCACCATAGAAATCACTCCCGAAGGGCATGTGCTTATGACAGGACCTGCAGTAAAAGTCTTCGAAGGAGAAATCGAATATGAAATTTAACCGATAAAGAACAAAGGATTATGGCACTTGTAAATGAAAATTTCATGAAGCTTCCCGGAAGCTACCTGTTTTCGGATATCGCGAAAAAAGTCCAGTCATTCAAGAATGCCAATCCTGAAATCAGACTGATAAAGTTAGGTATCGGGGACGTCACCAGACCGCTTCCTGAAGCGTGCATCAAGGCCATGCACAAGGCGGTGGATGAAATGTCCAATGCCGCCACCTTCAAGGGCTACGGTCCTGAGCAGGGCTACGACTTCCTGAGAAATGCCATCATCCGCCACGACTACCAGCCGCGCGGCATCTATCTCGACAAGTCCGAAATCTTCATCAGCGACGGAGCCAAAAGCGATACGGGGAACTTCTGCGATATCCTGAGTACGGACAACAGCGTCGGAGTCACCGACCCCATATATCCCGTCTATGTGGACAGCAATGTCATCGACGGACGGGCGGGAGACATCAGCAGGGACGGGCACTGGAGCAACATCACTTACATGCCATGTACTGCAGAGAACCATTTCCTGCCGCGGATTCCCGACAAACGTGTCGACATAGTGTATCTGTGCTATCCGAACAACCCCACGGGAACTGTCCTGACCCGGGAACAGCTGAAGGACTGGGTGGACTATGCCCTGGAAAACGACACTCTCATCCTCTATGATTCGGCCTACGAGGCGTTCATCCGCGAAGACCGCATCCCCCATTCGATATACGAAATCAAGGGAGCCAAGAAATGCGCCGTGGAATTCCGGAGTTTTTCGAAGACAGCAGGATTCACGGGAGTGAGATGTGCCTATACTGTCGTCCCGCACGAAGTGAGCGGAGCCCTTTTGGACGATTCCAGAATCAGCCTGAACCAGCTGTGGAACAGGAGACAGTGCACGAAATTCAACGGCACCAGCTACATCACCCAGAAAGGCGCGGAAGCCATCTACACTCCGGAAGGGAAAAAGCAGGTGAAGAAAATCATCGACTACTATATGGAAAACGCCAGAATCATGCGAGAAGGCCTGCAGGCAGCCGGACTGACTGTCTACGGAGGGGTCAACGCCCCGTATATCTGGCTGAAAACGCCGAAAGGACAGACCTCCTGGGACTTTTTCGACTATCTTCTGCACAAGGTGCATGTCGTCGGGACTCCCGGTTCGGGTTTCGGGCCGAGCGGCGAAGGCTATCTGAGGCTTACGGCATTCGGTGAAAGATACGACTGCATCGAAGCCATGGAAAGAATCAAACGGAACTTCAACAAATAGATTCACTTAAATTTTTCTGCCATGTCAACACTAAGATTCAAGATGGTGGAGACGGCTTTCGGCAAGAAGCCGTCACATGTAGACATCCCGGACGGAAGACCTTCAGAGTATTTCGGAATGTACGTCTTCAACAGGGAGAAAATGTTCAAATATCTCCCGGCGGAGGTATATGCCAAGCTTGTCAATGTCATCGATACCGGCTCGGTTCTCGACCGGAGCATCGCAGACGAAGTCGCAGCCGGAATGAAAAGATGGGCGGTGGAGATGGGTGTGACCCATTACACCCACTGGTTCGCCCCGCTGACCGAAGGAACTGCCGAAAAGCACGACTCCTTCATCGAACACGACGGAAAGGGCGGTGTCATCGAAGAATTTTCCGGAAAGCTCCTCGTACAGCAGGAGCCTGACGCCTCCTCATTCCCCAACGGAGGTATAAGGAACACTTTCGAGGCCCGCGGCTATTCCGCCTGGGATCCTTCATCGCCGGCGTTCATCGTGGATGACACACTCTGCATTCCGACCATCTTCATCGCCTACACCGGTGAGTCCCTCGACTACAAGGCTCCCTTGCTCAAGGCATTGAGGGCCGTGGACAAGGCCGCGACGGATGTCTGCCACTATTTCAATCCCGACGTGAAGAAAGTCTATGCTTATTTGGGCTGGGAACAGGAGTATTTCCTCGTGGACGAAGGTCTGTATGCCGCGAGACCGGACCTGCTTCTGACAGGAAGAACGCTGATGGGACACGATTCGGCCAAGAACCAGCAGTTGGAAGACCACTATTTCGGAGCCATCCCTACCCGCGTGGCCGCCTTTATGAAAGACCTCGAAATAGAGGCTCTGAAACTCGGGATTCCGGTCAAGACCCGTCACAACGAGGTGGCTCCGAACCAGTTCGAACTGGCACCCGTCTACGAGGAATGCAACCTGGCGAACGACCACAACATGCTGATTATGTCGCTGATGAGGAAAATCGCCAGAAACCACGGCTTCCGCGTGCTGCTGCACGAAAAGCCTTTCAAGGGCGTGAACGGCAGCGGGAAGCACAACAACTGGTCGCTCGGCACGGACACCGGCCTGGCCCTGATGTCCCCGGGGAAAGACTTTACCGGAAATCTCCGCTTCGTCACCTTCGTGGTGAACACGCTGATGGCGGTTTACCGTCACAACGGCCTGCTGAAGGCGTCCATTTCCAGTGCGAGCAACGCCCACAGGCTCGGCGCGAACGAGGCTCCGCCTGCCATCATCTCCAGTTTCTTAGGGTCGCAACTCTCTGCCGTGTTGAAACACATAGAGGAAAGCGAACCGGAAAACCTGCAGTCGCTCGGAGGAAAGAAAGGGATGAAATTGGACATCCCGCAAATCCCTGAAATCCTCGTGGACAACACCGACAGGAACCGGACTTCCCCGTTCGCCTTTACGGGCAACAGGTTCGAGTTCAGGGCAGTGGGTTCCGAGGCGAACTGCGCCAGCGCGATGATTGTCCTGAATGCCGCATTGGCGGAGCAACTGAAGGAATTCAAGTCGGCGGTAGACGGACGCATTGCCGCAGGCGAAGAAAAGGAGAGGGCGATAATCGGCGTCATCAAGGAATACATAAAAATCTGCGATCCAATCCATTTCGACGGCAACGGATACAGCGAAGAATGGAAGGAGGAGGCTAAGCGCAGGGGGCTCGACTGCGAGACGAGCGTGCCGCTGATTTTCGACAATTATCTCACCGACGAAAGCGTGGATATGTTCGAAAACACCGGAGTGATGACTCGCAAGGAGATAGAGGCCCGGAACGAGGTCAAGTGGGAGACCTACACGAAGAAGATACAGATAGAGGCCCGCGTCCTCGGGGATCTGGCGATGAACCACATCGTGCCGGTAGCGACCAAGTACCAGAGCGAACTTATCGACAATGTGTTCAAGATGCATGAAATCTTTCCGGAGAAAAAGGCGGACACACTGACTATCAGGAATGTGGAACTTATCGAAGCGATTTCCTCCCATACCGCCTTCATAAAGGAGCACGTGGACGCTATGGTGGAAGCGAGGAAAGCGGCCAACACGATTACGGACGAGAGGGAGAAGGCCATAGCCTATCACGATACGGTGTTCCCGTGTCTGGACGAAATCAGATACCATATAGACAAGCTGGAGCTCATCGTGGACGACAGGATGTGGACCCTGCCGAAATACCGCGAACTGCTGTTCATAAGATAAAGAAGAATCCGGTCATGGTGTGAGCGGGTCTTTCGAAGACAAACGTTGGAGGGTAATTAAAACTTGCTTTTTAGTTACCCTCTTCTTATTTTTGCAGCAGAATTTCCACGCTATGTCAACATTAAGATTCAAGATGGTGGAGGAGGCTTTCGGAAAAAAGCCCTCGCACGTAGACATTCCAGAAAAACGGTCATCAGAGTACTACGGTATGTATGTCTTCAACAGGGAGAAAATGTTCAAATATCTCCCGGCGGAGGTATATGCCAAACTTGTCAACGTCATCGACTCGGGTTCCGCACTCGACCGGAGCATCGCTGACGAAGTGGCTGCCGGAATGAAGAAATGGGCGGTGGAGATGGGTGTGACCCACTACACCCACTGGTTCGCCCCGCTGACTGAAGGAACTGCCGAAAAGCACGACTCTTTCATCGAGCACGACGGGAAGGGCGGTGTCATCGAAGAATTTTCCGGAAAGCTCCTCGTACAGCAGGAGCCTGACGCCTCCTCATTCCCTAACGGAGGTATAAGGAATACTTTCGAGGCCCGCGGCTATTCCGCCTGGGATCCTTCGTCGCCGGCGTTCATCGTGGACGACACTCTCTGCATTCCGACCATCTTCATCGCCTACACAGGTGAATCACTCGACTACAAGGCTCCGCTTCTGAAAGCCTTGCGAGCCGTGGACAAGGCAGCGACGGATGTCTGCCACTATTTCAATCCCGACGTGAAGAAAGTCTTCGCCAACCTTGGCTGGGAACAGGAGTATTTCCTCGTGGACGAGGGTCTGTATGCCGCGAGACCGGACCTGCTTCTGACAGGAAGAACGCTGATGGGACACGATTCGGCCAAGAACCAGCAGCTGGAAGACCACTATTTCGGAGCCATCCCTACCCGCGTGGCCGCATTTATGAAAGACCTCGAAATAGAGGCTCTGAAGCTCGGGATTCCGGTCAAGACCCGTCACAACGAGGTGGCTCCGAACCAGTTCGAACTGGCCCCGATATATGAGGAATGCAACCTGGCGAACGACCACAACATGCTGATTATGTCGCTGATGAGGAAAATCGCCAGAAACCACGGCTTCCGAGTGCTGCTGCACGAAAAGCCTTTCAAGGGCGTAAACGGCAGCGGAAAGCACAACAACTGGTCGCTCGGCACGGACACCGGTCTGGCCCTGATGGCTCCGGGAAAGGATTTCAAGAGCAATCTCCGCTTCATCACATTCGTGGTAAACACGCTTATGGCCGTCTACCGGCACAACGGTCTGCTGAAGGCGTCCATATCCAGCGCGAACAACGCACACAGGCTCGGGGCGAACGAGGCTCCGCCCGCCATCATCTCCAGTTTCTTAGGGTCGCAGCTTTCCGCAGTGCTGAAACACATAGAGGAAAGCGAACCTGAAGACCTGCAGTCGCTCGGAGGCAAGAAAGGAATGAATCTCGGCATACCCCAGATACCGGAAATCCTCGTGGACAACACCGACAGGAACCGTACTTCACCATTCGCATTCACCGGGAACAGGTTCGAGTTCAGGGCCGTAGGCTCGGAGGCGAACTGCGCCAGCGCGATGATTGTCCTCAACGCAGCCATGGCAGAGCAGTTGAACGAATTCAAGTCGGTGGTAGACGAACGCATTGCCGCAGGCGAAGGCAAATTCTCGGCAATTCTCGGGGTGGTCAAGGAATATATCAGGATATGCAAGCCTATCCATTTCGACGGCAACGGCTACAGCGAAGAGTGGAAGGAGGAGGCTAAGCGCCGGGGACTCGACTGCGAGACGAGCGTGCCGCTGATTTATGACAACTACCTTTCCGACAGTTCCATCCGGATGTTCGAAAGCACGGGCGTGATGAACAGAAAGGAACTGGAAGCGCGGAACGAGGTCAAGTGGGAGACCTACACGAAGAAGATACAGATAGAGGCCCGCGTCCTCGGGGACCTGGCCCTGAACCACATCGTTCCCGTGGCCACCAGATACCAGAGTTCGCTCATAGACAACGTGTACAAGATGCACGAAATCTTCCCTAAGGAAAAGGCCGACATTCTGACAGTCCGGAATTTAGAGCTTATCGAGGCCATCGCTTCCCATACCGCCTTCATAAAGGAGCACGTGGACAATATGGTGGAAGCCCGCAAGATAGCCAACAGGCTCACGGACGAGAGGGAAAAGGCCATAGCATACCACGACACGGTATTCCCTTACCTGGATGAAATCCGGAGCCATATCGACTATCTGGAGCTTATCGTTGACGACCAGATGTGGACGCTGCCTAAATACCGCGAACTTCTGTTCATAAGATAGAGTGTGTCCTCCTTTTGAGTTCACCCTCATATTATTTCAAAGCCTCGATCCAGGACGGAAGATATCCGAGACGCCTTTCGAGCTGGGCTTCGTAGGTTGTAGCCGGCGTACGAAAAATCCAGCAGCACGTTTTCATCGCTGCCGTCGGCAAAATCCTTCTCCGTCTATCATCACAGATTGCGCAGCACCTCGAAAGGCAAATCCTCTGACGGCAGGCCCTCGCCGGCGACTGCCTCCACAAATACTCGTTCTGACGCCGCCTGCCACACCAACCCCGCCAACTGCTGCATCAAAACCGGCAAATTCTTTTATTTTCAGAATTTTATGAATATAATTGCAATATTGTAAATCATAAAATATGAAAAAGCTATTTTCAATCATTCCGATGATAGCAGGCGTATTGCTTGTTTCGGGCTGCAGCAAGAGCGACGTTACGGCTCGACCGGGCGGAGGAGGCGGGGAACAGACGGTGGAGATAGTCCCTGCGGAAAGTTCTGTCAATCTCGATGAATTCAGCGGCCAAATAGTGTCGGTGGAAGAAAATGCGATATATTTCCAATTTTCGGGAACGGAGGAAGGGACCGTATCAAAAGCACAGACCAAAGTCCTGCTTCCCGCCCTGCTGGTTCCGGGAGCAATCGTCTATGCCCTTACCCCGAGCGAGAGATTCCCGCACGGCTACCTCGGAAGGGTTGTCGAAGTGATTGAAGAAGAAGAAGGTGGCCTTGTCAAGGCTCTGATGGAGCGCACGACGATATCGGAGTCCTTCGACCTGTTCCGGGTCAGCGGCTCGTTTGAGATGGTAGCGGAAACAGACGGGGGTTCAAGCGGTTTCAAGATCCACGGCGAGGATGGGTACATGTACCTGACAGGACATATTGACACGAAACTTGGTGATGCCGGCAAGGCCGAGTACAGCTTTGCGGGAGAAGTCTCGTCCGGACTAAGGGTCCATCTGGACATAAACCAGGGGCTGAAAGTGGAGGATCCGCATTTCAAGGCGGAGATGTATCTTAAGGTCGAGACGGAATTTGAGTTCGGATGCAGCGTTTCGGGATACCATGATTTCGACATACCGATGGTGACGCTTTCCGGCAGATTCATCCATCCGGCACTGGCCATACTCGAGCCCTTTCTTAAATTCCAGCCGGTCGTGACGGTTGAGGGAGAGGCCGGATTCACCACCGGCGTCAATATCAACAGACATATCCTCGTGACAGTCGAGAACGTGAATGACACATGGCTGCACGACATAAGGGACGTCGACGGGAGGCTCGCCCCGAAGACAGACTTCGAAGGAATAGACTTCAACCTTTCAGGGAATGCATACGTGGGAATGATGCTGGGTCCCGGATTACGCCTGTGCGGATTGGATTCGGAATCCATAACATTGCGGCCTTCACTGGGTGTAGAGGTCAGCGGGGAATTCAATATGGATATCACCGGAGGAAATTTTTACAACACATTCAAGGACACGAAAGTCTCGCTTGCACTGCAGGGAAGGGCCGATGTGGTGGTAAAGGCAGGAGGAAAGACCATAAAGCCGCTGGGAGTGGCCAAGATGAACCTTTGGGAGACGGAGAAATACATTTTTCCTGAATTTGAGAGTACGCAGGTCGAGCCGACGGGAGACGGAGTGACGGCGGGCTACAATGCGACGAGGGACGTGCTGTTCCCGGTATCTGTCGCGACAGGGGTCTGGACGCAGGACGGTTCCGCGAAAGTCTCGGAGTCGGAAGCCGAGCCGTATGCCTTCATTGAAGATACCAGCTTCGATTTCGCAGGCACGCACACCGGACTGGAGCCCGGCACATACAAAGTCCGTCCTATCGTCAGAATAGGGACCGTAGATATCCCCGCCGAGCCGCAGACGGAGTTCGAGATAGAGTCCGAGACCAAGCTTGTCGAGTCTGTGACCTGGGTCGACAATGAGACCCGCTCATATACTTACGATGAAAACGGCCGAATGACAAGGATGGACATTATTGATCTTGTGGATCCAGAATACAGTTATTATTATGATCTGAGATATCCGGATGACCGGACTATTGTCTTTTATTATGACGGAAACACTTCCGAGCCGCTTTATTTCAGGTTCGACGAGTCTGGATATCTGACAAAAATCGAAATGAGCGGCAACTATTATACTGATTTCCGTTACGGGGAAGACGGGACTCTGGAATCGGCACACACTTATGTGGCAGACCCCAAAGGTATATTCAACCGGCATCTTTCCCCGACATACGAAAACGGGGACTGCTCGTATATGGCGCTCCACGACACCTTTCAGGATACTGACGGAGATGAGTATGACGACAGTGATGTTTATGACTATGCTGCAAAATTGACTTACACGGACATTGAAAACAGGATGAACGTGGATATTTTCTGGGATTTGTGGGACTTCGAGGAGATCGGCCTTTTCATGAAAGGAATAAGCAGCCGGCATCTTCCGGACACTCAAGTAGGAACCTACAAGTATCAGTATCAAATCGATTCAAACGGGCTGGTTGTAGCAGTCACAAGAACAAATATTATGGAAGGAAACATCGATGTATTCACTATATCATATATAGAAAACTGAACCGGTCATTCTTCACGCACAATCCACTCCCAGACAGGCATTACGGTTATAGTATTCCCGTTGTCGAAGTAGTAGATGTCCTCCCCGGCTGTCCTTATGCGCCGTCGGAGCGTATCCGGGGAAACAATCCGTGCGCGGAAACTCTACATACGACAGATTTTTGACCTTTCGGAAATTTTTGAGGACAAACAGGATATGCCGGATGAAAATCCGGCAATTCTTTTGTAAAACACCGGCAACCTTGGATGAATTTATATTCAAGGTGGAAATGAAAAGATTCTTATTGGCCGTCTTGACGGCAATGCTCCCGATTATGGCCGGTGCGACGGATATCCTGACACTCCAGCAGTGCAGGGATTCGGCTGTGGCCAACAATATCGACCTGAAAATCGCCCGACAGAAAATAACCGTAGCCGGACACGACAGGAAAATAGCGATGTCGAACTATTTCCCTGAAATTTCAGTTACCGGAGCCTATATGTACAACAGCAGAAACATAGACCTGCTTTCAGACAACGCTTCGGCGGCCCTGTCCGGAATGGGGACTTCCTTCCAGGAAACCCTCCAGTCGGGCCTGGGACAGCTGCTCGCGAACCAGTCGTTCCAGCAATTCCTCATCAAAAATCCCGAACTCCTGCAGGCATTCTCTTCCATGGGTTCCATAGACATTTCCAATTCCGTCAATGCCATAGGGAAAGAGATAAGCGACGCCCTGGAGCTGGATATCCAGAATGTATTTCTCGGAGCCGTCACGCTCAAACAGCCTGTATTCACAGGAGGCAAAATCGTAGCGGCGAACAAAATAGCGTCCCTTGCGGAAGACCTGGCGGAAGCTCAGTACGATGCAGGCCGCAGTTCTGTCATCTCGTCAGTGGACAATGCCTACTGGCAGATAGTCTCCATCGCCGGAAAACTGCGTCTGGCCAGGGATTATACGGACCTTCTGGAACAGATGCTTCATGATACCGAAATCCTGGTCGGGGAAGGTATGGCCACGGAAGCCGACCTTCTGGCAGTGAAGGTAAAGACGAACGAAGCCCGGACTGCCCTGCTGAAAGCCTCCAACGGCCTTTCATTGAGCAAAATGCTTCTGTGCCAGCTCTGCGGGCTGCCGATAGACAGCGACATCGAACTGGCCGACGAGAATTTAACGGAAATACCTCTGCCGCAGATGTGTACGGATAAGGAACTCGACGATATTTTCGCCGACAGGCCGGAAATCAGAAGTCTGGAACTGGCCACCGAAATCTATGGGAAGAAAGTCGCCGTCGCCCGTGCGGATATGCTTCCGCAGATAGCCCTGACGGCAGATTACCTGGTGACGAATCCGAATGCCTTCCACGGCTACAGAAACAGATTCGGAGGAATGTTCAATGTCGGAGTGGCCGTAAATATCCCTATTATCCACGGCTGCGCCACCTGGCAGAAAGTCCGCAAAGCCAAGGCTGAAGCCGTCATCACGAGTTATCAGCTGGAAGATGCACGCGAAAAGATAACGCTGCAGGTAGCCAAATTCAGAAAACAGGAAAACGAAGCCCTGGAAAAACTGAACATGGCTGAAAGCAGCCTGTCGAGCGCGGAAGAAAACCTGCGGACGGCTACAGTAGGCTATACCGAAGGCGTTGTACCGGCAAATACCTTGCTGGCGGCACAGACAGCGTGGATGAAAGCGCACTCCGAATATATCGATGCAGGAGTGGAACTTCAGATAGCCGCCAGTTCTCTGGCTGCAGCCGAAGGCAATATAAATCGTGAATAAATAAAGGAAAGCAAGATAATCATGGAACAGAAAAAGAAAAGCTATAACCTGCTGACAGGAATCATAGCGTTGTTAGTGATAATCGCAGTAGTGGCCCTCGTGGGATATATCGTGTCGAAGCCGGAGCCGACAGTCATCCAGGGACAGGCGGAAGCTGTCGAATACCGGGTATCAGGCAAGGTTCCGGGCAGAATCGAGAAGTTCTTCGCGGATGAGGGAGACTTCGTACACAAGGGAGACACTCTCGCGGAGATAGACAGCCCTGAAATCAAGGCCAAACTGGCCCAGGCGGCTGCGGTAAAATCCGCCGCCGAAGCCCAGAAGGAGAAGGCTCTCAAAGGGGCCAGACAGGAACAGATAGCAGCAGCATACGAAGTCTGGCAGCAGGCTCTTGCGGGAGAAGAGGTGATGAGGAAGTCATACGAAAGGACGGAAAGGCTTTTCGCCCAGAAAGTAGTGAGCGAACAGAAGTTCGATGAAGTCTCAGCACAATACAAGGCGGCAAAAGCCACCTGCGCGGCAGCCAAATCCCAGTACGACATGGCGGTAAACGGTGCCCGGAAAGAAGACAGGGAGGCCGCCGAAGCCCTCGTGGACCAGGCATCGGCTGCATTGGCCGAAGTCGAATCCTATATGGGAGAACTGTACCTGACGGCCCCGTCCGACGGCATAGTTACCGCTCGGTTCCCGAAAGAGGGAGAACTTGTCGGTCAGGGTTCTCCAGTGATGACGGTGACGGACCTGTCCGACACATGGTTCACATTCAGCATCCGGGAAGACATGCTGCACGGGATGAAAATCGGGGACGAACTGACCGTGACCGTACCGGCACTGGGCGACATGCAGTATCGGACACGCATAAAATATATGAGCGTCATGCAGTCGTTTGCCACATGGCGTGCCACCCTCGATACCGGCAGATACGATGCCCGGACTTTCGAAGTCCGCAGTGTTCCTCTCGAACCTGTGGAGGGCCTTCTTCCCGGAATGACAGCCATCGTAGTGAATCCGGTTCTTGAATAATGCACTTCCGATGAAATTCTGGAATAAAATAAAGGCGGTATCGCTCCGGGAAATGCGGGTGATGAGACAGAGGCCGGTTTACCTTCTGGCTTCAGTCGGTGTCCTGGCCTTCTGTCTGGTTTTCTGCCTTACATTCCTGAAAGACAGAATTCCCGAAGACCTGCCCATAGGCGTGGTAGACCAGGACTGCTCTTCCCTGTCAAGGAACTTTATCAGACAGATCGATGCCACCAAACTGGGTGAAACCTGCAGTTTCGACTCCTATACAGAGGCCAGAAGGGCTCTGCAAACCGGAGAAATCACGGCTTTCTGCGTGATTCCCGAGAATTTCTACGATGATGTGTTGTCCGGAAGGCAGCCGGTATTGACACTGTATGTCAATACATTGTACTTTATAGGAGGGTCATTGTCCTACAAGGAACTGGTTTCGCTGATGAATCTGGCATCGGGAGCGGTGCAGGTTCAGATTCTGGCCGGGAAAGGAATGGGCGCAGACAAGATCGAAGGTCTGGTCCAGCCCATAAGGATAGATGCCCACAATATCGGCAATCCGGCCGTGGACTACCGGGCTTTCCTGACCAATGCCCTGATTCCCGGGATGCTGGAGACGATTATCATCCTTCTGACGGTATATGCCATAGGTTCGGAACTCAAGCACGGGACGTCCCGGCATCTTCTGGAAAAAGCAGGAGGGTCCATGAGTGTCGCGATGCTCGGGAAAATGATTCCGTACACGATACTGTTCACTATGATGGGTTTAACCTGCGACCTCATACTTTATGACTGGATGGGATTTCCCATGGCAGGGTCGGTCTGGAATATGTTCCTCGGCACGGTTCTTCTCGTACTGGCCAGCGAGGCGATAGGGATATTCATCATCGGCTGTCTGCCGATACTGCGGCTGGCTATCAGCATTTCCGCCCTGTTCAGCATGATGGCTTTCTCCCTGTGCGGTTTTTCCCTGCCGGTAGAAGCCATGCCGGCCGGCATCCGGGGGCTTGCGGAACTGTTCCCTCTGAGGCATTTCTATCAGATGTACGTTCAGGAAGCGTTCTATGCCGGCGGCTTCAGCGGCTGGTATATGGAAGCCGTCAGCATGCTCGTCTTTATGATTTTGCCGGCATTCGTGTACAAGCGGCTTCACAAAGCATTCATAAATCTGAATTTTCCGAGGAAATAACGGTAAATCAAAGTGACTCCGATGAAAAAATTCTTATCATATACGGGACAATGGTTCTCCGACTGGTATTCCATATTTGCGCGGGAACTGAAACATATTTTCAGCGACAGCGGAGTCCTGATAGTGTTCTTTCTGGCAGGACTGGCCTATCCGATAATCTACGGGATAGTATATTCCAACGGCAACCTCGACGATATGCCCGTCGCCATTGTGGATGACTCGGGCAGCGCGGCAGGCAGAAAATTCGTCAGGGCGCTGGACGCCACCAGGGAATTGCAGGTCAGCAGGACCTGTATGAATATGGCCGAAGCTGAAAACCTTATGAGGGACCGTCAGGTAAACGGAATCGTATGGATTCATGAAGATTTCGAAGACAATATCGCCGCTTCGCACCCTGCGACAGTATCGACGTACGCCGATATGAGCAGTATGATTTATTACAAGAACCTGACAATGGGAGTGAATATGGCCATGCTGGACGGGATGCATGCCATTCAGGAACAGAAGTTCTCGGCTGCGGGAATGGACGGTAAACAAGTGGAACAGCTTATCCATCCGATTGAATATGAAGAAAACATACCTTACAACAGGGCCTTCTCCTACAGCATATTCTTCATGTCGGCCATTCTGCTTGTCATCATCCAGCAGACTATGTATTTCGGGGTTTCCATGCTGTCGGGAACGATGCGTGAGGAGAACCGTCACTCCGCGGCAATGCCCTGGAAACTGAGCGGACGGGGAATCTCGAGGACCGTGTTCGGCAGAGGTCTGGCCTACTGGCTTATCTACATAGCGATCGGCGTATATATCATGGCGTTGATACCGAAAATAATCGGAATGCCTCAGAACTGTCCGTTCGGGGATATTTTCATACTTCTGCTGTTTTTCGTGACTGCCTGCGTGGTGTTCAGTTTCACTTTCAGCACCCTGATCAGGCACAGGGAGACGGTTTTCATCCTGTTCCTGCTGATGTCCGTAGTCTGCCTGTTCCTGACCGGATTTTCCTGGCCGCAGTCCAGTTTCCCTCTCTTCTGGAAATGGTTCTCCTGCATTTTCCCGTCTACTTTCGCCGTCAGGGCTTTCATGAATATGAATACTGCAGGTGCCGGTCTGGCCATGGCAGAACCGCAGATACTGGCGCTTACGATACAGATTATCGTGTACTATATCCTGTCGTGTGCGGCCGTCTTCATAGAAAACAGGGTCAGGATTTCCGGTACTTCGCAGGAGTGATGCCGGTCCTGGCCTTGAAGAATTTGTGGAATGCGGACATATTCGTGAAATTCAGCCGCGACACGATTTCCTTTATCGGCATATCCGAATATTTCAGCATATTCTTGGCTTCGAGAATGACAAAATCGGATATCCAGTCCGGAGCCGACTTTCCTGTCGCCTCCTTTACGAGCCTGGACAGGTATTTGGGCGTCAGACAAAGTTTGCCGGCATAGAACGACACGCTCCGCTCCTCGGCATAATATTCCGTCACCAACCGGATGAATCTGTCCGAGACGCTTTTGCTTCTATCCTGTCCTTGCCGGACTGTGACACAGTCCCTGCCCCGGTCCTGCTCTATGATTCCGCTCATCAGGAAGAACATCGAGGTGATGAGCATGGAGATGCTTTCCCTTTTATAGGAAAGGTTCGACCGGAGAATGCTTTCAGCCAGCATTATGTATTCCCCCGCGATTTCCTTTTCCTTGTCCTGAATCAGGAGGAATGGTCTGTCGAGAAGCATCAGACGGCTGTCGAGGAGTCTGGAAGTGTTGACGTTGAGGGTCTCCATATATTGTCTCGACATGGCCATTACCAGAAAATGGAGGTCTGGCTTCGCAGTGTCCTCGACTTCAGCCACCCGGACTATGCTTCCCGGAAGATAGACGAAGAGGGAATTTTCCACGACATTGAATTCGGTAAGGTTTATCGTGATTCCGATATTCCCTGACAGGCAGAAAAATACGAGAAGGCCGTCGAAACGGCACGGATGGCGCATCACGTCCAGAGATTCGTCGTATCTGACATCGACCAGGCAGACATCGTCGCCCATGTTGAGGCAGTTTGAAATAGGGAACATCTGTCGGAACTGCTGGAGGTTCAGCATATTGGTATCTGTATTTTGCATAATTCGCTCTCCTTTAAGCGGGAAACGCAAACTTACATATAAATTCGGGATTTCTACACCGGTTTAATAAAATGTACACAAAATTCTTCATATATCGGGATGCCGGCCCGGCGAGAGGTTCCTGCGATGAGGGAGGGGATTTGCCCCCTGCGGGGCCACATCCCCGACCCCTCGCCGGGCCGGCCCTTGCATGAAAAGCCGGTCTGCTGATGCAGACCACGGCTTTTCTGTTTTCCGCCGGCCTCAGAGCAAGCTCCCGCCGGGGAAAAACAGAAAAGCCCGAACTCTCCGAGTTCAGGCTTTTCATGCGGTGAGAGGGGGATTCGAACCCCCGGTACGGGTAAATCCGTACGGCAGTTTAGCAAACTGCTGGTTTCAGCCACTCACCCATCTCACCAATGGACTGCAAAGATACTGAAAAAATATTGTTTTGCAATATTTTCTACATCCGACCAGTCCTGCCGGCAGATTTCTATCCCTTGGCGATGTTTTCGCGCATATCGGTATCGGCCTGGATATTCTTTATCCTGTAGTAGTCCATGATACCGAGATTCCCGCTGCGGAAAGCCTCCGCCATAGCCAAAGGAATCTGCGTCTCCGCCTCGATCACTTTGGCCCGGGCTTCCTGGGCCTTCGCCTTCATCTCCTGCTCCAGGGCCACGGCCATTGCGCGGCGTTCCTCTGCACGGGCCTGGGCGATATTCTTGTCTGCTTCCGCCTGATCCATCTGCAGGGCAGCACCGATATTCTTTCCTATGTCTATGTCGGCGATATCGATGGACAGAATCTCGAATGCAGTCCCGGCATCAAGTCCCTTGCTCAAAACCACCTTGGAGATGGAATCCGGATGTTCCAGAACGAACTTGTGGCTCTCCGACGCACCGATGCTCGACACAATGCCTTCACCCACGCGGGCCAGCACCGTCTCTTCACCGGCCCCTCCGACCAGCTGCTTGATATTCGCACGGACAGTCACACGCGCCTTCGCTATGAGTTGGATACCGTCCTTGGCTACGGCCGTTACCGGCGGAGTGTTGATGACCTTGGGGTTTACGGACATCTGTACGGCCTCGAACACGTCCCGGCCAGCCAGATCGATGGCTGCGGCCATCTTGAAATCGAGGATGATATTCGCCTTGTCCGCGGAAATCAGTGCATTAACCACGTTAGGGACATTGCCATGCGCGAGAAAATGCGCTTCAAGTTCATTCGCATCCAATTTCAGTCCGGCCTTGGTTCCAGTCACCATCGCCATTACGATAGTTCCCGGAGGGACCTTTCTCCAACGCATCAGCACGAGCTGAACCAGCGAAATGCGGACTCCGGAAATCAGCGCCTGAAACCACAGGGTCACAGGGAAAAACCAGAGGAAAATACTCAGGGCGACTATCGCGACAGCCACCCAAACTGCAATCATTACCATAGTATCAGAAAAATATTGATTCCTTAAAAATCTTCACTTGCCGGCTTTACGTAAATCTTGTTGTCTTCCATCAGCACGACTTCCACATCGACAGCCGGATCGATGACTCCTTCCAGAGAAATGACTTCGTACCGCGTTCCTCTGAAAACAGCCGTCCCCATCGGTCCGAGTCTCGTCATCGTCTTCCCCCTGTCTCCCACCGCAAGCGCATTTTCATCGAAGATATTCACTTTCGAATCTATGTTCGTATCGAGAGCCAGCTTTTTCCAGGTCTTCGCCCTCAATACGTAAACGGTCAGCAGCACTATCAGCACCACATTGATGACCGTGACGACAGTACCCGCCTCCGGACCGAATTCCCTGAAAGCATAGAAGCAGGAGCCGCCCAGCGAGGCAATACCCAGAATGCCGGCCACTCCTATACCTGGAACAAGCAGGATTTCCGCCAGTATCAGGAGGATGCCCACAAGCATCAGAACAATAATAAACGCCATATTAAAAACTGTCACTGTGTTACTTCTTTAGTTCCCGTCCTTACATACGAGACATCCGCTACGCCCGTTGCCCTGATAGCGACCACCGCCTTCTCCACCAGCTCCCGATCATCGAAAGTCCCGATAATATATGTGATTTTCCCGTCCTTTTCAGTCCGGGCAATATCCTTTTTGCCGCACAGTTGCCCGATAGCCGACACCGTCAGTTCGGGAAGATCGCCGTCGAAAGGTACGACATTTATCTGATACAACGCTACTGTCTTCGGCTGTTTTTCCAAGGCCCGGGCTTTGGAAACCGAAACGGCGTCCCCGTTGTAGAAGGCGGTAATGTAGGCTGTCCTGAAACCGAGCTTCTTAACTTTGTTCAGATTCGACAGCACGTCGTTGTAGGTTCTGAAAACCCCGACCCTGTAAATGTACCGTCCGGCCGGTGTAATTTCCTCGAAAACAGGGCTCAGGCCCTTCAGAGCCTTTATGGATGGCCTGTCCGCCAGACTGAAAAGCTGGATCTGATAAACTATGCCGTCCGGCAATGTGTTATTCTCCGCAAACCTTCCTTCGGGAAGAATCATGAAAGTATAGTCGAACTTTACGGCCGGCTTCTCTATGACCATCTCGGGGGCCTTCCCCGGATTCATACGCGTGAATACATAATTCGATTCCACGCCCTTGACTTCCCTGTCAGCCTCGCCGACCAGTTTGTCCGGATCCAGGGCAATGCCCTTGAACAGGAATTCCATCTCTATCTGCTGCAATATGGCCGAAGCCCTGTCCAAAGAATCCTGCAGCACCGGTGTCAGGGCCTCGGCCCTCAGGATTTCTTCAGTCAGTTCCGCCCTCCCGTCTTCATCGGCAGTCTCGGACAGTCTCGCACGGAGATTGTCTATGGCGATATTGTTGAAATAGATGGAATCGCGGAGGCTCCGTACTTCCGCCACCTTGGCCGAATATCCGGCCGTCTCGTCATCGGCCACCGGCATTGCGGGTGCAGCCGCACCCGTATCCAGTTTTATGGGGTCGTCTACGGGATTCAGGGCCATGATTTCCCGAAGGATGTCCGTATCGCGTATGCTTCTGCGCACCGGCATCGTTTCCTGCTCAAGCACATATACATCGACGCTGTCTGCCGGACAGTCCCTGTCGGAAGCGAAAATCGTATACTTCCCGTCCGGGGTGTCGATATAGAGGAAATCGTTGTACGGCGACGAATATGGCATTCCCATATTCGAAGGCGGCCCCCATTCATGCTGGTCTTCATTCCAGACGGACACGTACAGGTCGAACCCGCCCATGCCGTACAGTCCCGAAGATGCGAAATACAGACGTTTCCCGTCCGGTGAAAGCATAGGGTAAATTTCATCTCCGGACGATACGAGATACTCGTTCAGAAGACAAGGGACGGACCAGGTGGAATCCTTCAGATCGGTACGGTAAATGTTCATGGACCCTTCGGAATCCGGCGCCGAATAATACAGCGAACGGCAGGTCTCGGGGAAATATACAGCCTTGTAGAACGGATGGTTCCCTGTCGTATCGAGAACGTTCGGCAGTTCCCTCCAGCTTTCATCCTTAAGCGGATAATAAAGGAAGAATTCCCCTACGGAAAACCTGTGCCGGGCCACGACCGTAGGCTGGAGGACAAAGTCCGTCATACCGGCTCCGTTTTCCGACAGCATCTTGCTGTCCTCTATCACTATACGCGACAAGGAATCCTGACACTGGTCCAGAGCCTTTTCATATTCGGCCACGGATTCTTCGAAAAGACAGGCTTTCCGCAGAGAATCCGCCACGGCGAGAGTCCTGTCGAGACTTTGCGCCCCGGCTGTCGCGCCCGAAGCCGAGACCAACAGCGCGGCAAACAGCGGCAGACAGCAGTATTTCTTCCTGTATGATGTCATATTGGCGTTTCACCCGATTTGAAAACACAAAAATAAGAAACTGTTTCAATAATCCTCAAAATTTACAGGCGTTTCTCGGTTTCTAAGAAAAAAATAGTAAATTTGTGCCCTATTTTGTGCCTGTGGACTGATGGTCGATTCCGGGGACGAAAAAGAAGAATAATAATCATTTAAATATAACATTATGCAAAGCAAAGGTGCAATCAAATTTGTAGCGATACTTCTTGCTCTTGCCTGCATTTGGCAGCTGATGTTTACCGTTGTGACCAAAATCAACGAGAACAAGGCTGTAAAATATGCCGAAAATGCGGTAGAGAATTTCAAGGCAAGCGCTGCATACGGTAAAATTCCCGATGTGGACAAGGCATACGTGCTCGACTCCATCAGAAAAGAACAGAACAGATGGTATCTGGACTCCATCTCATCCCAGAAGGTATACTTCGGATACACTTTCGATGATGTCAGGGAAAAGGAGATAAATCTCGGACTCGACCTCAAGGGCGGTATGAACGTGATGCTTCAGGTGCAGTTGGAGGATGTCGTGCAGGCTCTCGCCGAAAACAGCATGTCTCCCGAATACCAGCAGGCTTTCGCCACTGCCCTGGAACGCAGCAAGACTTCCGGAACGGATTTCATCACGCTGTTCGAAGAAGCCTGGAGCGAATGCTCGAACGGCCAGAGGCTGTCCAACATATTCATAGGTCTGGACAGGAAGAACAAGACCGAGAACAAGAAACTCGAATCCACCGATGCTGAAATCATCGGCCTTATCCGCACTGAGGCGGAAAGCGCCATCGCGAATTCGTTCGAGGTGCTCAGGAACAGGGTGGACCGTTTCGGCGTCACGCAGCCAAATATCCAGAAAGTGGGCAATACCGGCCGTATCCTCGTAGAGCTGCCAGGAGTCAAGGAGCCTGAACGTGTGAGGAAACTCCTTCAGGGAACGGCGTCGCTCGAATTCTGGACGACCTACGAGACTTCCGAAATTTTCCAGTACATGACGGAAGCCAACGGTCTGGCAGCCCAGTTGGAGGCTGAAAATACCGTAGAAGAAACGGCGGCAGAGATCCCTGCGGACGATGAGGAAAAAGATATTCTGGCAGAGGAGCTGGAAGCCCAGGCTGCCGAAAACGCAGACCTCGCCACCTACAGAAAGGAAAACCCTCTCTTTGCCGTACTTATACCGCCGGTAGACCAGACCGGCAGCGTGATGAGAGGGGCGACTATGGGTTATGCACACTTCAGCGATACAGCCAAGGTGAACAGAATCCTGAATATGCCTGAGATAAAGGCTCTCTTCCCTGACGACCTCATCCCGATGTGGTCAGTGAAACCGTTCGACAACAACCAGTACGAACTCGTGGCCATCAAGGCATCCCTTAACGGAGAGGCAGCCCTGCAGGGTGAAAGAAACCAGAAGTTCATCACGGATGCACGCGTACAGTACAACGGTGCCAGCCCTGAAGTATCCATGTCCATGAGCGCCGAGGCCGCCAAGGTTTGGGCAAGACTTACCAAGGACAATATCAACAGGCAGATAGCCATCGTTCTCGACAACATGGTCTACTCTCATCCTGTGGTCAACACCGAAATCACCGGAGGAAACTCCCAGATCAGCGGAAACTTCACCCTCGAAGAGGCTGAAGACCTCGTGAACGTACTGAAATCCGGTACTCTGCCGGCTCCTGCCAAAATCGTACAGGAACAGGTGGTAGGTCCGTCCCTCGGTGCGGAATCCATCAATGCCGGATTCATTTCATTCGCCATCGCATTCCTTCTCGTTCTGCTCTATATGGTATTCTTCTACCACGGGGCAGGTCTGATAGCCGACTGCGCACTTCTGTGCAACGTGCTTCTGCTGTTCGGTACACTGGTATCGTTCTCCGCCGTGCTGACATTGCCAGGTATCGCCGGTCTCGTGCTGACCCTCGGTATGGCGGTGGATGCAAACGTCATCATATATGAGCGAATCAAGGAGGAGCTGCGCTCCGGCAAGGGTCTGAGCAAGGCTGTCGCTGACGGTTACTCCAACGCATATTCAGCCATCATAGACGGACAGATAACCACCATCCTTACAGGTATCGTCCTCTTCATCTTCGGTTCCGGTCCGGTACAGGGCTTCGCCACTACGCTGATCATCGGTATAATCACTTCCGTGTTCACGTCCATCTTCATCTCACGTATCATCATCGATGACAGACTGGCAAAAGGCAAGAACATCACTTTCGACAACAAGCTGACCAGGAACTTCCTGCAGAACACTACATTCAACTTCCTCAGCAAGAGAAAGTACACCTACACCATATCTTCGATAATCATCGTCATCTGCATCGTATCCATGTTCACCAAGGGCTTCACCTACGGTGTGGACTTCGCAGGAGGACGTACTTTCGTAGTAAGGTTCGACCAGCCGGTGTCTGTAGAAGAAGTCAGGGCATCCCTCTTGAAGGAATTCGACGGCGGTGTGGAAGCCAAGCAGTTCGGCGGTGAAAGCCAGATGAAAATCACTACCCAGTATATGATCGGTGACAAGTCTTCGGAGGCCGATGCTGCCGTAGAGGAGAAACTCTTCAACGCGGTCAAAGGATTCTACGCAGGTGAAATGAATCTCGACCTGTTTACTTCCACTGCTGTAAACCCTAACGGTATCATCAGTTCCGACAAGGTGGATGCTTCCATCGCGGACGATATGAAACGTGATGCAATCATAGCCGTAGTCATCGCCCTGCTTGTCATCTTCATCTACATAGCCATCAGGTTCAAGAAGTGGACCTGGGGTCTGGGAGGTGTGCTTGGCCTGGCTCACACGGCGATAATCGTAGTCGGATTCTTCTCGATATTCTCCGGTATCCTGCCGTTCAGCCTCGATGTCGACCAGACATTCATCGCTGCCGTGCTGACCATCATCGGTTACGCCATAAACGATACCGTGGTGATTTTCGACCGAATCCGCGAATACAAGACGCTGCATCCTAAGATGCCGTTCGACGTGAACGCGAACCAGGCTCTGAACAGCACCCTGTCCCGTACCATGAATACCAGTCTCACGACCCTGATCGTGATGATAGCCATCGCCATCTTCGGAGGCGAGGTAATCCGCGGTATGGCTGTGGCTCTCTGCGTCGGTATCGCAGTAGGTACATACGCATCCATCTTCATCGCCACGCCTATCATGTACGACGTTACCATGGCGGTACAGAGGAAGCTGGAAAAGAAACAGCTCGCAGCCAGGAAATAGTCCCGGCTCCGGCGGCACGGATATGCGGCCGGAACATGCAGCAGTTGTGGATAACTTCAATCAAGGAGTATGACCAAAAAGTCAGCAGGCTTTGAGGTCATACTCCTCTTTTTTTGTACCTTTGTCCTCCTACCAAAAAGTTCGGTCACATGTCTTTCGTCCACCTTCACGTACATACGCAATATTCCATCCTCGACGGTCTCTCTTCGATAGAAAAGCTCTTCCAGAGGGCAAAGGAACTCGGAATGCCCGGGATAGCCATTACGGATCACGGGAACATGTTCGGAGTAAAGGAATTTTTCAAGTACGCCGCGAAATATCCTGAGGTGAAGCCCATAATCGGCTGCGAAATCTATGTTTCCAAATATGACCATACCATAAAGGACAAGGACCACAGGGAGTATTACCACCTGATTCTCTTGGCCAAAAACTACAACGGCTACAGGAACCTGATGAAAATAGTCTCGACCGGGCACATCGAAGGCATGTACTACGGGAAGCCGAGAGTTTCCCACAGCGTGGTGGAAAAATATGCCGGGGACCTGGTATGCTGCTCCGCCTGCATTGCGGGAGAAATCCCGAAAAACATCATCGCGGGCGATATGGAAGCTGCTGAAAAAGCCATTGAATGGCATAAAAAGGTATTCGGAGACGATTATTACCTCGAAGTCCAGCTGCACAGGACGGAAGTCCCGGGCCTTTCGCTCGACGTCTACGAACGTCAGCGTATTTCGAATGAAGGCATTTACCGGCTGGCCGAAAAGACCGGGGTCAAAGTGGTGGCCACCAATGACGTACACTTCGTAAACAGAGAGGACGGGCCTGTCCATGACAGGCTGATCTGTCTGACTACCAATGCAAACATAGACGACCCGAAAAGGCTCCGCTACACCCAACAGGAATACCTCAAAAGCGAGGAGGAGATGGCGGCCCTGTTTCCGGACCACCCGGAAGCGCTGTCGAATACCATGGAAATTTTCGACAAAATCGAAAACTATAAAATCGACAGGGGACACGTCCTTCCCGTCTTCAGAATAGAGGACAGTTTCCTCGCGGAGAAAGAAAAATATCTCGAAAAATACAAAGAAGTCATAGATGCCGGACGCTGCGACAAGGAAGGGAACGACCGCGGCGAAGCCTTCACGTATTCCGTGGCCTACCTCTGCGAACTTTGCTACAAGGGTGCAGAACGGAGATACGGGACATTGACTCAGGAGCAGGCGGAGCGGATTGATTTCGAGCTCAAGACCATCTGCAGGATGGGATTTCCGGACTACTTCCTCATAGTCCAGGACTTTATTGCGGCGGCACGCCGTCAGGGAATATCCGTCGGTCCGGGCAGAGGCTCGGCAGCGGGTTCGGCGGTAGCGTATTGCCTCGGTATCACCAACATCGACCCGATAAAATATCAGCTCCTTTTCGAGCGTTTCCTGAACCCCGACCGTATATCGATGCCTGATATCGACATAGACTTCGATGATGACGGCCGGTACAAGGTATTCAAATACGTGGAAGACACCTACGGCAAAGACCACGTTTCGCATGTGGTTACTTTCGGTACGATGGCTGCCAAGATGGCTATCAAGGATGTCGCACGTATCAGCAACATGAGTATCGACGAGGCCAACAGGCTCACCAAAATGGTTCCGGACAAGCCGTTCGAAGCCGATGTGGAGGAAGAAGTGAAGCAGCCTGACGGCAGCACGAAAAAGGTGCGGGTGAAAAAGGAATTCAAGCCCAAGCTGAGCAACTGCGTGAAATACTCGCCCGATCTGAAAAACGAGTATGAAAACGGCTCCGGACTCACCAAAGAGGTCCTGAGATATGCCGTGGCATTAGAGGGAAGCATCCGCCAGACCGGAGTGCATGCCTGCGCGATGATTATCGGACGAGGGGACCTGACCGACTATATCCCCATCACCATCGCTGCGGACAAGGCTACCGGTCTCGATGTATGGGTTTCCCAGTACGAGGGCAGCTTCATCGAGGAGGTCGGAATGCTGAAAATGGACTTTCTGGGGCTAAAGACCCTGTCCATCATCAAGGAATGCCTCGAAACCATCAGAAAGACGCACGGTACCGATATCGACATCGAGAGTATCCCGATAGACGATGAAGAGACCTACAGGCTCTACGGCCGCGGAGATACTACCAGCGTGTTCCAGTTCGAATCTCCAGGAATGAAAGAGTGGCTGCAGAAGCTCCAGCCGACACGGTTCGAGGACCTGATAGCGATGAACGCGCTCTACAGGCCGGGACCTATGGACTATATCCCTTCATTCGTCGCCCGCAAGCAGGGAACGGAGAAAATCGAATACGACCTGCCGGAAATGGAAGAATTCCTGCAGGACACGTATGGAGTGACCGTGTACCAGGAGCAGGTCATGCTGCTGTCCCAGAAACTTGCAGGCTTCACGAAAGGCCAGGCGGACAAACTGAGAAAGGCCATGGGAAAGAAGATGATAGATGTCATGAATTCCCTGAAGGACCTTTATCTCGAAGGAGGTATAAAGAACGGACATCCGAAAGAAATTCTGGAGAAAATCTGGGCTGACTGGGAAAAATTCGCCCAGTATGCCTTCAACAAATCCCATGCGACCTGCTATGCCTGGGTCAGCTATCAGACAGGTTATCTGAAGGCGCACTACCCTGCCGAATTCCAGGCTGCCAACCTCAGCAAGAATCTCTCCAACATGGATGAGATCAAGAAGATAATGGATGACTGCAAGAAGTCGCGGATAAAAGTCCTGAATCCGGACATAAACGAGAGTGACGCACGTTTTACCGTAAACAAGGATGGCAATATCCGCTTCGGTCTCGGAGGAATAAAAGGGTTCGGAGACAACATCGTCAAGGCCCTCCTCGAAGAAAGGGAGAAAAACGGGCCTTTTGCAGACATCTGGGACTTCGTGGAGCGGATGGGAGGACTCATAAACAAGAAATCGTTCGAAGCCCTGCTCTACTCCGGTGCATTCGACAGTTTCGGCTACAAACGGTCACAATACCATCTGACAGCCAAATCCGGAGACCTGTTCGTCGACGAACTGCTGAAATACGCCGCCCTTTTCTCCCGCGACAGGATGAATTCGGCGAATTCACTTTTCGGCGAGATGGAGGAAACCCGGCCGAAACGCCCGGAAATGCCCGAACCGACAGTTTCCGACCAGCAGGAAGACTCTACCATGGAAATGCTGAAAAAGGAAAAGGAACTGGTCGGAATGTACCTTTCGGCCCACCCGCTCGACAAATACAGATTCGAAATCAAACAGTTCACCGACTGCACCCTGACGGATATCCAGGACCTGATAAGCCAATGCGACAGGGAAAAGAAATCCGTAAAGATAAAACTCGCCGGATACATCACCAACGTACAGATTCTCACGAGCAAGAGCGGGGCGCCGTGGTCCAAGACCGTCATCGAGGATTTCAGCGGAAGTTATGAATTCGCCCTGTTCGGAAGAGACCACGAGGCTTTCATGCAATACCTGCAGATGTACACCCCGGTCTTCATCGAAGGCAGCATAGAAGAAAAGTATTTCGTCCGACCAGAGGAGCGTAAAATAAAGGGAAATCCTCCTTACGTGTTGAAAATAAAGAAAATATCCCTGTTGGGCAATATCGGCAGCAGTCTCATAAAGGGGTTCGTCATAAACCTGAACACGAATATGCTGAACGATGAGTTCAGACAGAGACTCGTGGCCGTCGTCAAGAAGAACGCCGGCACCGTGCCTCTGTCAATGTTTCTGTACGACCCTCAGACCCGATACAAAATAGAATTCCTGTCGAAAAAGTTCCGTATCGCCGTCAACGATCCGTTTATCAGCGACCTGGAAGACCTCAACATAAATTATTCCGTCATCACGAAATAGGTGTTCCGCTCATGGGACTCCTGCCGTTTGGGTCCCCTCAAAATACCAGGACAGCCTTTACAGGATGATGATCAGAGATAAATTTCCTGTCGGCATACGGAGAGGTAACCGTCTCGAACAGCGTACAGGACTTGAATCCGCTGTAGAATATATAGTCGATAATCTCGGATGCCTTGCCCCAGTCGTTGTAGGTACCTTTACTGTCGGTCACAGCAGCGATTTTCCGTGCATTCTTCATCGTCTTTTCGACTTCGGCTACTACCTGGTCATCCGGTGTTAGATTGAAATCCCCCACGAGGACTACAGGAAAATTGTTCCTGTTCATCTCCGCTATTTTGGACAGTACCAGCCTGATGCCTTCCGACTGAGCTGTCCTGCCCACGTGATCCAGATGAGTGTCCACGAAAAAGAACTTCTTTCCGGACTTCTTTTCCTTCATCAGGGCCCAGGTCATCGTCCTCCTGCAGGCGCCGTCCCATCCGAGTGAAGGCTCGTCCGGAGTCTCTGAAAGCCAGAAAGTCCCCCATTTACGGAGAGAAACTTTCTTTTTGTTGTAGAATATGGCCATGTGTTCGCCTTCGCTGCGGCCGTCCTCACGTCCCACGCCCACGTACTTGTAATCCCTGCAGTTTTCTTCTATGAAAAACACCTGATAGTCCAGGGCTTCCTGCAGGCCGAACACATCGGGGCGCTGGTCTTCTATCATGAAAACCGTCCCGGGGTAACGGAACTGCCAGGAATTGGTCCCGTCATCAGCATCACCATAACGGATATTGAAAGACATAACTGTAAGTTTGGTCAGCTGCGACGGTCTGGCCGTGCAGAAAAAAGCCGGTACGAAAGCCAGCAAAAGCAGGATTTTCAGTCTCATTTCAGTAGTTTTTACCCTAACACCTCAAAGTTAATCAAAATTTCGTTTCTCACTCCTTGAACCTGTATCCCTGCCGGCATCTCAGATCCATGGCGATTTTATGGTCGGGAAAAAGGACGGCGGTGCCGGTTTCGAACATTTGGGCTGTCCGGTCCAGGAATTCTCGCGGTACGCGGTTACGGTAGCGGTACACAAAACCTCCGTCACCTTCAGGGGTATTCAAGGCAAGAAGCGGGGCATATCCGCTCCAGATAAAGTCCAATGTGCAGCGGAGCAACACCAACGCCGTCATTGTCCTGGTAAAATCTTCGTCATCGGACTGCTTTTCCATAAAGTCAGTCAGTTTTTCGGCATCGCAGGCCATAAAAGTCAGGTCTGCGATTCCGGGGAGAATACCGACGGCTTTTCTCTTTATAAAGAGCCAGGTATCGGCGCAGAATTGCTGCAACTCATGCATTTTACCGAATGAAAGATACGGATACATATCTTTTTCTTCCAAATCCGGAACGTCATAAGGAAGGTATCCGCTGTCTCTGATCTTGTTTAAATGCAGATCCGTTATTGTCCTGAAGAGATTATTCAGATTTTCAGGCATTGATGAGCTTTCCGACATTGCCCCGGCAGGGGTACCTGAATTCTGGGAAAAAACCTGAAGACTGTTTTCAGGGGTGAACAGCGCGTCGTTCCGGTTCAGAAAGATCCATTTCAGGTAGTCCGGCGATGCGGGTATCTGTCCGTTCAGTTCATAATCCAGGACATACGCCCTCCCGCTCTCCATAAGGCGGTTCCTTTCCTTTAGCCCGTTTTCCGCGAAAGAAAACCAGTATGCCGCTTCGGGAATGTCAATATATGAAGAGTCCTCCACACGTTCTCCCAGGATGTCACCCTGACAAAGCTGCGCCAAATCGACGATGCCGGGATTGAAGCCCAGTCTTGCGGCCTTCTCCCACAGGCTGCGGCATTTTCCCAGATCCTTTTCACCGCCGAAAACCGGCATATAGGCGAATACGCCGCAGTCGACCATGGCCTGGACACAACCGTCGTCGGCCCGTTTCCGGACGATCAGGTCGAACAGGGATTTCAGTTTCTCCCGGCCGGCATAGCTTTCGAAGTCGAAGAGAAGCATAACGATGTCCTTGTCCCACAGTTCCGTGTCCTTCGATTTTTCAAACAGGGCACATGCTTCGTCAACAAGCGGCTTTATCCTTTCGTCGGGCTCTTTCGCCTCAATCATTTTATCCGCCTGCCTGGCTTTCAGCATACCGAGTTCGAAACAGGCTTCAGCACTGCCCTTTTCCGCAGCTTGGGTCAGGTAGTCCTCCGCAAGGCTTTCATCCTTGTCTACCCATACGCCCTCGATGTGCAGTTCCGCCAGTTTGACACAAGCCCTCAACATACCTTTTTCCGCAGCCTCCTTCAGATATTTCAAGCCCTCGAAAATGTCCATGAATACTGAGCCGCTGTCGCAGAGCAGGGTCCCGTATATAAACTGGGATTCCCCTGACGTATCCTGCGATGCTGCCATTTTCAGATATCCCATGGCTCTCCTGTCATCCTTTTCCGCCCAGTCATACTCTACATAAATGTCGACAGGATAGACGAGAAGCGGATCCTTCTCCAAAGTCCTGCTCCTGAAGATATTGTACAGTTGTTTTGCAGAATCCATCCCCGCATATCCCCCAAGTCTCGCCGCCGCTTCGTAATACCCGATACAGTCGGACTGCTTCTTGCCGGCCGGAGCCTCATTCTGAAGACACATCTTCCCCAGCATCTCGAAACTTGCATTGTAATTCATTGCAGCCCCTTTTTCGAACCATTCCCAAGCCAGGGCGTAATCCTGAAGGCAGCCTTTCCCGTTATAGTGCATGTTTCCCACACTGTTCATCGCGGATCTGTCTCCGAGACGGGCAGCCTTTTTATACCAGAGATAAGCCTGTTCAGGCATCTCAGGCACTCCTGTACCTGTTTCATAACACATGGCGAGCATCGCTATACAGTTGGAAACACCGGCTTCCGCACCTTTTCTCAGATAAGAGACACCTTTCCTGACACTTTCTTCAGGAAGTTCCTCGTTCATCTTCCAATCCCAGAGATACAGACATGCCAGTTCCTTGTATGCCTCCTGAAATCCGCAGTCTATAGCCTTGAGATAATATTCCTTCGCCTTTTCCAGATCCATTTCCACTCCGATGCCGTCTTCATACATAAATCCCATACGGGAATAGCTTTCAGGAATGCCGGCATCCATGCACTGCCTGAGCAGTATCATACCCCTGTTCACATTCCGTTTCAGAATCCAGGCATGCAGATACTCTTTCGCCAAGGCGAATTTAGCCCAGACATTTCCCGTATCCACGGCGCGGTTCAGCAGTTCATATACCTTTTCCGCATCAGCCTCCACATAATCGCCTACCGCATAGAACTCCGAAAGCTGTACAAGCCCGTACGGACAATCCTGCTCCGCACTCATTTCCAGATATCGGAAACCTTCCGCATCATCAAGTTCGCGATAGCGGTAAAACTGCCCCACAAGGTATTGCGCGTATGCATTCCCGGCATCTGCGACATTCTTTATCTTCCTGAAATACATCTTGTCGACCAGCCAGAGTCTCGAACGGTATTGTGTAATCCTGGCCATCAGGGACCGGGCCTGTGCATCACCCTCCAAAGCAGGGTCCAACAGTTCGGAAAAGGCTGTTTCCATATCATATTTCAAAAGAGCCTTCTCCGCGTTTTCATACTGTCGGTCATACCTGCCGCTCTTCTCTTCTGTCTGTACCTGTATTACCGTATCCGCCGCTGCCTGTCCCGCGGCAGCAATACCTGCCCTGATATTCAGGTCAATGCCCAGATTTTTGGCGACCGCCTCGACCAGAGGCTGCAGTTTTTCCCTGTAGTCGGGATAGGCTACGAGCCAGTGTTTCCTCGAAAGATAATAGTCGAAATCGTCGTTCATAGGGGTGTCGTCCATCGCGAAAGGAATGATGGTCTTGTTCGCGCTGAAAGCCCGGTCCACCTCGTTGGCCACATGGGAAGATCTGTTAGAGTCGGCAGAATAAATCAATATCATGAGGCTGCACTGCCTTATGGCCTTCACTATATTGCCTCCGAACCCTTCTCCCGGGACCACGTTTCTGGGAGCTATCCAGCAGGGTATGCCGTTTTCCTCCAGAATATGGCATACGGCATCCGCCACTGTCTTGTTCTTGCTCGAATAACTGATGAATACCAAGTTTTCTTCCATAATCAATTATGCGGATATCATACAAATTTAACCGTTTTTCCGGTTATGGAAAATTTTATTATGTTTGTACCAAACATTCCAGATATGGCAGAGGAGACATTTTCAACACTCGGTAAGACGGAAGCCGTCAGGAGGCTTTATGAAAACTCAGGTTTCGAACAGAAGGACATCTGCCCGGTAAAGATATCCAAAGATACCGGAAGCGTTATCAATGCATCGGTTCTGATGACCGAGGGAATAGATTTCGACCTGACTTATTTCCCTCTGAAACATCTCGGATACAAGGCTGTAATCGAGGCTACCGGGGAACTGTATGCTGCTATGGCATATCCTGAAACGCTCACGGTAAAACTCGGCATATCCTCTAAAATCGATTTCGGGAAAATCAGTGAACTCTGGGAAGGGATGACGTCCGCCGCCAAACAGCACCGCTATCGGGACGTGGCACTGGACCTTCTTCCTTCAGTCAACGGACTCAATATCGGCATTTCCGCCTGCGGCAAAAGGTCTTCCCTGACAGAAAAGCGCAGAATGCCGGCCAAAAGCATGGATCTTATCTGTATTTCAGGGAATCTCGGCGCCGCGTTTATGGGGATGCAGATTCTCGAAAGGGAAAAACAGAAATTCCTGAAAAGAAAGACGGACAGGTCCCAGCCAGACCTGTCAGACCATAAACTCATCATAGGCGAATATCTGAAGCCCGAAATCAACCAGGACTGCGTCGCACGTCTCGAAGAGGCGGAAATCATCCCGTCCTACGGCTATTTCGTGAACAGAGGGCTTTCGGATGCGGTCAAAAGGCTGGTCCGTGACAGCGGTCTCGGCGCCAAGATATACGTGGAGCGGCTTCCGTTCGCCAGCGGGACTTTCGACCTCGGAAAAGAGTTCGATATCGACCCGATTTCGGCAGCATTCAACGGCGGTGACGACTGCCGCCTGCTGTTCACCATCCCTATCGGCCGCCACGACCTTTTCCGCCACGATTTCCAGACCTTCGACATCATCGGCCATCTCGCCCGTCCCGAAGTCGGCGCTGTCCTCGTCACCCCCGAAGGGGTGGAGCTCCCCGTCACGGCCCAGGGCTGGTGAGGATCTGCGGCCCGGCCATTATGAGATTTGCATAATGAAGTTTTCATAATTATATTTGCTATCTCAAACTGTATGACTATGAATCCGTTCATCATTACCGGCAAGGTTCCGGCAGAGTATTTCTGCGACAGAAAGGAAGAATCCCAGAGAATTATCCGTGGGCTCTCAGGCGGGGAAAATATATGCCTTCTCTCACCGCGACGTATGGGGAAATCAAAACTGATACAGTTCTGCTATGAAAATAACAGAATAGCAGACAGCCATTATACATTCTACATAGATATCTTGCACACCAGAAGCCTGCAGGAATTCACATTCAGTTTCGGCCAGGCGGTTTTCTCCCAGTTGCACTCCCAGAGCCGGAAAATGCTGGAATATTTCATCCAGGGGTTGAAATCAATAAATGCAAAGTTCGGATTCGATCCGATGACATCCATGCCCGCATTCACTCTGGAACTCGGGGACATATCCAGACCTGAATATACTTTGGAAGAGATCTTTTCATGTCTTGAAAAAGCCGACAAGCCTTGCATCGTCACATTCGATGAATTCCAGCAGATAGGAAAATATCCGGAAGAGAATATCGAAGCCCTGCTCAGATCCCACATCCAGCATCTGTCGAATGTGCATTTCATATTCTCGGGCAGCGAACTGCACATGATTTCACAGATGTTCCTTGCATCATCGAGACCGTTCTACCATAGTGCATCCATACTGGAACTGGATGCTATAGACGCTCAAGAATACATTCCTTTCGTATCCGGACACTTCAACAATGCAGGGATAAAGATAGATGACGATGATATACGTAAAATCTACAATCTGTTCGAAGGCAACACTTACTGCATGCAGAAAACTTTCCATGAAGTATATGATACTCTGCAATCAGGCGAAATCTGCACTGCCGGAAAACTCCGGGAAACAATCGATTCCATCATGGAGGAAGCCGGAACAGGGTACAGGCTGATGCTCTCCGGCATACCGACCAGACAGAAAGAACTTCTGTATGCCATAGCCGAGGACGGTATCGCCGAAAAAATCATGAGTGAAAAATTCATCAGGAAATATTCTCTCGCTTCCAGCAGTGCCGTACAGACAGCAGCAGCCAAATTGAAGAAGATAGACCTTCTTACCTCACGCGGAGGGAAATACTTCATTCCTGACATTCTGCTCAGACTGTATCTGCAAAAACTGACAAATCCTGACAAAACCTTCATCTGACCTGAATAATATAAAGGTTTTTACACTTGTAAATGCAAATTTTAATTTAATTCGGCATTCAATACTCCGTGAGTGCTGTCTGTTTGTCGGAAATGTTTTCTACCTTTGCGTTTGTCGGGTGACCGGCATTACATATTGATGAAAGTGTTTTCGCACTGTCCTTTATAGAAAATGTGGAAGTTTTCAAGAGCAAGAGGACAACCGGACAGCACTCATTCATTCGTTTAAACTATGCGGAAGCGGTATTCTGTACCCGCGAATTCCTCATATCTATCCGAGTGTGTGGTATTGGAACTAAACCAACAGATCAGCCACATCCAATCTTCTCTTTCATTACTGTATGCCGCTGACCAGGAATTGGGAGACTATATCAAGGCACTGCAGGTTTCTGCAGAAAACCTGAGGAAATCCATCTCGGATACCGACACGAAAATAGGGGAAATAAAAGAAAATCTCCAGCAAAATATTTCACGTGCAGAAAGTGATCTGACAGCCCGGATAGAAGCGCTCAGTACAGATATCCATACTGAAATCGAGCAAATAAACAATACAATAGTATCCTTGCAGGGGCTATAGCACGATTGCCGGAACCAATGCGCTGGTACAGGAAATGAAAGACGAATTCAACGCAGAACTCGCTGCCCAGAAATCATATCTTACTTCCTTGATAGATAATCTGTCCGCATCTTTAGAAAGCAGGATTACATCGAACGAGGATATGCTTGGAGACCTGAGACAGGAAATGAGTGCATTGCAGGGGAATGTCGCCGACAATGCCGAGGCTGTCGAAAAGAATGCCTCTTTGATTTCTCAGAATGCGCAGAAAATATTGGACAATACCGCCGCAATTTCTGAAAATGCAGACATTATCGAAGCCAACACTGCCGCCATCAAGGAAATATCGGCTGCTGTTGCCGCACTGAAAACTTCCACCGATGAAAATTTCTCGAAATTGGCCTCGGACATCGCGGACAATACAAGGGAAATCGCTGAAAATGCGGAACTCATATCAATCAATGCTGAAGCAATAAGCAACAATACAAAAGCCATCGCACAGAATTCTGCCGACATTATAAAGTTGGAGGAAGAACTGGCTTCTGCAAAATCAGAAATCACAGAAGCATACAAAACAGCCATAACGACTGCCATATCCTCATTCGGAGGAGAAATCAGAGGTGAACTCGCAGCCGAGATAGCCGCAGTCAATACCGGAATTGAAAATGCAGTCGCTTCGTTCAATTCAGACCTGGAATCCATCTCAGCGCGCATAGACAGTCACGAAGAAGAAATCGCAGCTATCAGGACGAGAATCGAAAATATGCAGGATTAAGGAGTTTGATTCATGGGAAACAAGGTTTCCTGCCTGCAAATGGTGCGATGACTATGGACGGGACTGGTATCTGCCTGCAATAAACGAGCTGTCTGATATTTATTCTCAAAAGTCAGTATTGAATTCAGTGTTGTCTGCACACGGATTCACTGAACTTGCATCCGACAGATATTGGTCATCGACACGATGTAATCAATACAATCTATATTGCATAAGCTTTACGACTGGAGAATTTGCTTCCCCTTCTTATAGTAGTTCTAATTATAGAAGTGCATCATATTATATCCGTGCCGTAATCTCTATCTGGTGAAACGAAAAGAGACTTTGAAGTGCACTGAACGAATATAGAAGAGGGTGGGTCAATTGATCCACCCTCTTTCTGAAAAATACCAAGTGCTCTTTTCGTGTCTCGAAACTATTTCAGCTGTTTCAGAAGCGACTTCATGCTCGCCTGGGAATCGATAATCCCGTGGATATCCTCGATTTTCACGCGCTCCTGGGCCATAGTGTCGCGATGACGGACAGTCACACAGCCGTCTGTCAGAGAATCGTGGTCCACGGTCACGCAGAACGGCGTACCGATGGCATCCTGACGGCGGTATCTCTTTCCGATGCTGTCCTTCTCGTCGTACTGGCAGTTGAAATCGTACTTCAATTCATCCATAACCTTCTGGGCCAGTTCAGGCAGCCCGTCTTTCTTCAGAAGAGGGAGCACGGCCACCTTTACAGGAGCCAGAGGTGCAGGAATACCGAGAACGGTACGCGTCTCCCCGTTTTCCAGTTTTTCTTCCCTCAATGAATGCGACAGCACGGCCAGCACCATCCTGTCCACTCCTATGGAAGTCTCTATCACGTAAGGAGTATAGCTCTCCCCTGTCTCCGGATCGAAATACTGGATTTTCTTGCCCGAGAACTTCTGATGGTTTCCGAGGTCGAAATCGGTCCTGGAATGGATACCCTCCAGTTCCTTGAACCCGAACGGGAAATTGAATTCTATATCGGTAGCCGCGTTGGCATAGTGGGCCAGCTTTTCGTGATCGTGGAAGCGGTAATTCTCCACTCCCATACCGAGAGCCTGATGCCAGGCCAGACGCGTTTCCTTCCACTTGGCGAACCAGTCCAGTTCGGTTCCCGGCTTGATGAAAAACTGCATCTCCATCTGCTCGAACTCCCTCATACGGAAAATGAACTGACGGGCCACAATCTCGTTTCTGAAGGCCTTTCCTATCTGAGCGATACCGAAAGGTATCTTCATACGCCCGGTTTTCTGCACGTTCAGGTAATTCACGAATATACCCTGCGCAGTCTCAGGACGCAGATAAATCACGTTCGTATCATCGGACGTATTGCCCAACTGCGTGCTGAACATCAGGTTGAACTGACGCACCTCGGTCCAGTTTTTCGTACCGGAAATCGGACATACTATATCGCAGTCGACGATAATCTGACGCAACTCGGCCAGATCATTGGCATTCAAGGCATCAGCCATTCTTTTGCGGACCTCGTCGATTTTTGTCCTGTTGCGCAGCACATTCGGATTGGTCTCACGGAATTTTGTCTCGTCGAAAGCCTCGCCGAATTTCTTGCGGGCCTTCTCCACTTCCTTGTTTATTTTCTCTTCCAGCTTGGCGATATAGTCCTCTATCAGGACGTCGGCCCTGTACCTTTTCTTGGAATCCTTATTGTCTATAAGCGGATCGTTGAAAGCGCCTACATGACCGGAAGCCTCCCAGATTTTCGGATGCATGAAAATGCAGGAATCGATACCGACTATATTCTCGTGAAGCCTTACCATCGCTTCCCACCAGTATCTCTTGATATTGTTTTTCAGCTCCGAGCCCATCTGGCCATAGTCGTAGACTGCTGCCAGACCGTCATAAATCTCGCTTGAAGGAAAAATAAAACCGTATTCCTTACAATGGGCCACCAAAGTCTTGAAGAGTTCGTCCTGAGTCATAATTATTTATTTTAATATTATCCTTCAACAATGAGGACGGCCCCAATGGAGACTTTCCGCGTTATGCCTGATTCGAAAATCCCCCTTTCCGGTCACCCTCTTCCATAACAAACGGCAAAAATAACAAATTTATCTTTACCGGCTTTCAGAAGCCGCCTTGAATTTTGCCAAATTCATAACAACTTCTGAAATAATTTTGGTTTACTCGCCCAATCTGATTATCTTCGGCCAGTGAATCAATGACATATAATCTCTATGGGTAATTTCTTCAAATATGCTGTTCTTTATTGCATATTATTGATACACAGCCCTATTTTAAACGCGGTTCCAGCCCCGAGGGGGGGGGAGAAATCAGCCTGACAGTATTTGATTTCCTTGAGGGAGACGATATGTTCTATTCCGCCCTGAACGGGGAACGGTGAAAAGCTCGACTCCCTGGACCTGGAAGCCAGTATCCCTTTCCTGTCGGACGGGAACATCCATGTGATCGGATACGGTGACGATTTCAAGATTGTAAAAATCCGTTGCAACAGGGTAAAATCCGAACTCATAGTCAGATACGGGCTGAAGGAAGAGTCTTTTACCACATCGCTGAAGGCCGGGACATTCGACGGCATATCGGATGTCGTGGTCATAACACTGCCGGCTCCGGTGACATGTTCCCGCGAAACACAGCCTGAAGAATCAGCGCCGGCTGAAACCGTCCGTACAGCAGAAGAAACCCTGACGGAAGAAACTGTCTGTACAGTACCGGAAGAAGAGGAAGTGACTGTCAATAATCTTCCTCCGGAGACAACACAGCTTTCAGACAATCCTGTAACGGAGCCTGAAAGGCCCGAAGAAAAGCGGGCTGATGGTTTCCGCGGCCACTGGCAGTATCTCTTTCTGCCGACTATGCTGCAGGGCGGCTCGGAACAAGGGATTATGCCGGAGACTATCTGCTTTCTCCGGACGGCATGACATGGTATGTGCCCCGGCCGCAGTCTATGATGACGTATTCCGAACTTTATTCAAGTGTTTCTTTAGTGAATATCGGGCTGAGCCTTGATGTGAACATAAACCGTATATTCTGGAAAAACACTTCCGGACACAGGTTAACTGCCTGGATTTCACCTACAGTTGAAAAATACCGTAATGTGGATGACCGACAACAATTTTGACGGCATCAGGACTATTTTCGGAGAAACAAGACACAATGCAGCCTGGATTCCGCAGATCGGAATCATCTGGAACATCAATTCTTCCTGCAAAACAAAAGGAAAACAATAAAATCTTCATATATGAAAAAGTCGATAAAATACTCGGCGGTATTGCTGATTTCCGTATTCTCTTCCTTCATTACAGGATGTATACTCCCTCAGAGAACTTTTTCCGGATGCATTGCATTTAATGCCGAGAGTGGACTAAGTGCAGTCACCAAAATAGGGTCTTCCGCCTTTGCAAACTGTACAGGAATGACCTCGGCTGTACTGAAGAATGTCACCTCGATAGGTGAATCTGCCTTTAAAGGGTGTACGAGTCTTGGTGCCCTGACATTAGGAGCGGTATCCGAGGTCGACAACACTGCCTTTGACGGAATGGATACGGAATCATGCACACTTACATTCTACGGTACACCTGCCGCAGGTGAACTGGACAGAAACAACAAGATGTGGTGCAATAAAAAGTGGAAAACAATCAACATAATTTGACGGCAAGACTACTTCCCGTTCATAATCTGCCTTAGCGGAATCATCACGAAATCCCTCTCTTGCATCAGCGGGTGAGGGATTTTCAGATCAGGTTCATCGATGCGCCAATCCCCTATCCGAAGTATGTCGATATCGATGATTCTCGAACGGTATATCCTGTTTCCTGACTTGTCGTATTCCGGACTTCCGGTCCTGCCCATAGACCCCTCTATTTCCTTGCAAATCCTTAAAATATTCCGCGCATAGGCCGAATGAGAAGTCTCCAGAGGAACAGTGAGGATATATTTTACAGATGCATTGAGAAATCTGTCTTCGGAATCGAAGCCCCACGGCTCGGTCTCTATAAAGTCGGATACGGCGGCATAGCGGCATCCGAAAGCTTTGTCAAGCCGCTTCAGAGCCTCCAGTAGATTCTTTTCCCTGTCTCCAAGATTGGTCCCGAGCCCTAAATAAACCTGAACAGTATCCATTAAGAATAAGAAACCGTTTGCGTCTCCCTGTCAGTCGAGACCGAGTTCTATCAGAGCCTCCTCGGACATCCTGCTCTTGTCCCAGACAGGCTCGAATACCAGGTCTATTTTTGCACTAACCACCCCCGGAACATCCTCCACGGCAGTCTTCACGTTTTCGACCACGTAATCGGCCATCGGACAGTTCGGGGCCGTAAGCGTCATCCGGATATGGACATTGTGGTCGTCATCGACATTGAGTTCGTAAATCAGACCCAAATCGTAAACATTGACAGGTATTTCAGGGTCGTAGACCTGTCTGAGCGCCATTATTATATCTCTTTCAAGTGCCATTTTCCTTTCCTTGTCCTCCTGCGACAGTTTCTTTTTTCCAAACCACCTGAACTTCAACGACATATCAACAGTTTTTTGCTGCAATTTCCCGTATCATCCCTATCATGGATACCAGACCGTTGGCTCTGGTCGGGGAAAGATTTTCCTTCAGGCCTATCTTCTCGACCACTGAAAAATCTGAAGACAGTATTTCTTCAGGCGTCCTGCCGGAATAGATTTTTATCAGCAGCGAAATGATTCCCTTAGTGATGATGGCATCGCTGTCGGCATTGAACCATATTTTTCCATCTTCCACCTTAAAATCTATCCATACTCTTGACTGACAGCCTTTTACCAGTCTATCATCGGTTTTCAGTTCCTCCGGATAGTTATCCAGAGACTTGCCGAGTTCTATGATATACTCATATTTGTCGAGCCAGTCATCGAACATAGAAAAATCTTCTATCACTTCATTTTCAACGACTTGCAATGATTTTAACTGTTCCATGAAAATATCCTTCCTATCTTAGCATATCTATCGCTTTCCGCAGAGAAGACATGAAATATTCCGCTTCCTGCATTGTATTGTACGGGGCGAGAGACACTCTCAGCACTCCCGAAACACCGAACCTGTCCATCAGAGGCTCGGCACACATCTGACCGGAACGTACGGCTATTCCCATCTTGTCCAGAATCAGGGCAAGATCCTCATGATGCACTCCGTCGATGACGAAAGAAAACAGAGGAAACTTGTCGCAAGACCTGTGTTCATTTCCGAAAAGTCTCAGGCCTTCCGTCTTTTTCAGTTCTTCGCCGAGATATGACTTCACCGCTTCCGAACAAGCCGTCAGTTCCTCATCCTGAAAAACCTGTCCTGCCAGTTCCAATGCCGGTTTCAAAGTCGCGATTCCGGTAAAATTCTGTGTCCCGGCCTCGAATTTCAAAGGCAGCGGTGCAAATGTCGTCCCGGAAAATTTCACTGTTCCCACCATTTCTCCGCCACCCATAAAAGGAGGCATGGAATCGAGCAGTTCCTTTTTCCCGTAAAGTACGCCTGTCCCGGGCACGGCGTAAATTTTATGTCCGGAGAAAACATAGAAGTCGCAGTCGAGGTCGCGGACATCCACTTTTGAATGGACTATTCCCTGTGCACCGTCGACCAGAACCTTTGCTCCCTTTTCGTGACAGATCCGTATGATTTTCCTGACCGGATTCAATATGCCGAGAACATTAGATGCGTGGGTAACCGCCACTAATTTGGTCGCAGGAGTACACAGCGTATCCAGAGTTTTCAAATCCGGATACCCGTCATTATCCACCGGCAGCACTTTGAGTACTGCATGCTTTCTTTCGCAAAGCAGCTGCCACGGAATTATGTTCGAATGATGCTCGCATTCGGAGACTATTATTTCATCCCCTTCGTGAACATATTTTTCTCCGAAAGAATAAGCTGCCAGATTTACGGAAGCCGTAGCTCCGGACGTAAAAACTATCTCTTCCCGTGAAGATGCATTTATGAATTCCCTTACGCACGACCGGGCCTCTTCGTAAGCCTCCGTAGCCTCATCCGCCAGCCTGTGCACCGCACGATGGATATTGGCATTGGAGTTGACGGCAAGTTCATTCCAAAGGCCGAGAACGCTCTGAGGCCTCTGTGCAGTCGCTGCATTGTCGAAGTAAACGAGATTTTTCCCGTAAACCTTTCGCTCCAATATGGGAAACTGTTTTCTGAATTCTTCGGGTTTCATTCTTATACCTCCGTTTACCGCTTGTTCAAAATCCTGCAAATTTAACAATTCTTGTCAGAAGGTGCCTTTATTTTTCTGAATTTATGATAATTTTGCAATCTCATCCTGCCGTCAGGCCTTGAAAACATAAGGAATAGACACTGCATTATGATAGACTACATCAAGGGAAAAATCACGGAACTTAATCCGACGGAAATGACCGTCGAGACATTCGGAATAGGCTATAAAGTACTTATTTCTCTCCAAACGTTTTCTTCATTCGAAAACAAGGAAGAATGTACCGTTTACATCCACCATTACATAAGGGAAGATGAAGAACTGTTCTATGGCTTCAGCACTAAAGACGAAAGGGAACTTTTCCGGCTGCTTATAGGAGTTTCCGGCATCGGTGCCGCCACTGCACGGATGATGCTGTCCTCTCTTTCATCGGATGAAATAAGAAATGCCATCATAGCGGAAGATATTGCCAGAATCAAATCCATAAAAGGCATAGGCATCAAAAGTGCCCAGAGACTTGTACTGGAATTAAAGGATAAAATCATAAAAGGGGCCGGGACAGATATTCCGGGAATCACGGGAAGAGTCGACAGCGGCATAGTCGAAGAGGCTGTTACCGCACTGGTTCTTCTCGGTTTTCCTAAGGCCGCAGTTCAAAAAGTCGTAAACGGGATACTTAAGGAAAATTCCCAGATTACACTTGAGTCTCTAATCAAGTCTGCCCTTAAAAAATTATAATGTTCCACGTGGAACAAATCTATCTTCCGAAATAAACCAAAAGAACGGATATATCGGCAGGAGAAACACCCGAAATTCTCGATGCCTGGGCTATTGTCGCAGGGGCATACTTTTTCAGTTTCTGTCTGCACTCTATGGAAAGACTCTGAACCTTGTCGAAATCGAAATTTTCAGGAATGGCAAGATTCTCCAGACGCATGATTTTTTCGGCAAGTTTTCTTTCCCTTTCGATATAGCCGCGATATTTTATCGCCACTTCCACATCTTCGAGAATTTCGTTCCTGTAATTCCCCACTATCCTGTCATTGATAAACTCTGATGACAAATGACTTACGGGAAATTCCGTATTTCCTCTCAAGATATAAAGGGCATCTACGAAAGAATTGTTCCTGCATTTTTCAGTTCCTGTCGATTCGGCGAACTTTTCGTAGTCGGTTATATCTGACAGTATTTCCTTGTATCCTATATTGTTTTTTATAAAAATTTTTGTTTTGGGAGTAAGTTCGGAGTCTATGTCAATATTATTCTTTTCAAATGTTCCACGTGGAACAAAAGGAAACATTTCCGACAAAGAGACCTGCGGACGGGAAATTAAATCTGCATAACGCTTCCTGTTTTCAATCTCAGTCGTCCCAGCATCGGACAGGTAACCGTTGATCGTTTTAGGGCTGACACTGACATTTTCGAAAAAATCCCTTAATTTCGATACGGACTCATACTTGCGCATAGTGTAGTCGTATCTGGACACGTCAGCCAGGCCTATGGAATAACCGACAGGCGTAAGCCTGTAATCGGCATTGTCCTGACGAAGGAGAATCCTGTATTCAGCTCGTGACGTAAACATCCTGTAAGGCTCATCCACGCCTTTAGTAATCAAATCATCTATGAGAACTCCTATATAAGCCTGATCCCGTTTAAGAATGAAAGGTTCGCGTCCCGAACATTTGAGATGAGCATTGATACCGGCTATCAGTCCCTGGGCAGCCGCCTCTTCATAACCGGTCGTTCCGTTGACCTGACCGGCGAGAAAAAGATTTTCCACGACTTTGGATTCGAGCGTAGCCTTTAGCTGGGTCGGATCGAAATAATCATACTCCACAGCGTATGCCGGACGGAAAATTCTGGCATTCTCAAGTCCTTCTATCTGATGGAGGGCGTCGAGTTGAACCTGCAAAGGAAGAGAAGAGGAAAAACCCTGCAGATAATATTCATTCGAATACCTTCCTTCCGGTTCGAGGAAAAGCTGATGAGAAGTCTTGTCAGCAAAGGTTCTGATTTTATCCTCTATGCTCGGACAATATCTCGGACCTATACCCGTAATCATCCCCGAAAACAGAGGTGAGTCACAAAAGCCTGACCGGAGCGTATCATGGACTTGCTCATTCGTATGAACTATGTAACAGGGCATCTGCGGAGTCCCGTTCTGCGCTGTGGAGAGGTAAGGAAGGTACGAAAACTTTTCGGGAACAGAATCTCCTGTCTGAGGAACAAGTCTGGAAGTATCGACAGAAGAAATATCTATTCTCGGAGGTGTACCTGTCTTCATCCGTCCAGTAGCGATACCTGCCTCCTTCAATTTTTCCGTAAGCCCGTAAGACGACATCTCCCCTATCCTTCCGCCTTCAAATTCCGTTCGTCCGATAAAAAGTTTGCCTCCGAGGAAGGTTCCGGCAGTCAGAATAACTGTCTGAGAATTGAAAATAGCTCCTGTCCTCGTACGACAGCCCGTAATTTTCAAACCTGAGAAAGTGAAATCAACGACAATATCTTGATAAATATCTAATTTACAATTAGTTTCAAGTAATTTTCGCCAATTTTGACTGTACAGATTCTTGTCGCATTGGGCACGAGGGCTCCACATGGCAGGACCTTTGGAACGGTTCAGCATCCTGAACTGGAGTGTAGAAGCATCAGTCACTATGCCCATATACCCTCCGAGAGCATCTATCTCTCTAACTATCTGACCTTTAGCTATTCCTCCTACAGCCGGATTACAGGACATCTGGCCGAATTTGGTCATATCCATGGAAATCAGAAGGACAGAAGAACCCATCCTGGAAGCCGCCATCGCAGCTTCACATCCGGCATGTCCGCCACCTATCACTATGACATCATAATATTTCTGCATAAGTCATCAGATATTCTGAAAAATCATACAAGCCAGAAAAGGGAAAGATAGTAATTCTCTTTCTTTCTCATCATTTCAATTTCCTCTTCGGTATGATCGTCGTAACCGATAAGATGAAGGACTCCGTGTACTATCACACGGTGAAGTTCGTCTATGAACCCGGTACCGTATTCTATCGAATTTTCCCTGACTGAATCTATGCTTATGAAAAGGTCCCCCGAAATCCTGTTGCCTTCGGTATAATCAAAGGTTATGATATCGGTAAAATAATCATGCTGAAGATACTTCCGGTTTATGTCGAGAATATAGTTGTCGGAACAGAAAATAATGGAAATATCTCCCAATACGAAAATTTCGCTTTCAGCTACAAGCCTGAGCCATTTTCTGATTCGGATTTTATCCTTCAGTTTGAAATCGATATCCTCGAAATAATACGAAATCATAGATAGAAAAATTATTGGCGGCAAAATTATGAAATAAAAATATTTATTCATAACTTTACGGGACTAAAACCGAGTATCTAAAAATTGAAATAAATGGAAATCAAAAAGACAGAAAAAGCCAATCTCGAAAACAAGAAAATACTTTTCCTGGAGATCGGTCTGATCGTGGCTCTCGCTATCGTCTATGTCGCATTCGAATGGCAGACGGAAGAGAAACAGATTATTGAACTCGAAGACACTACACAGGTCATCGAGGTCGAGGAAGTCATAGCTACACAGCAGGATACCCCGCCGCCTCCACCATCAGCTCCGAAGATGCCGGTACTTTCTGACCAGATCGATATCGTCGATGATGAAATCGTAGTGGACGATAACCTTTTCCTCAATCTGGAAGATGATGTAAATATGGGCGTGGAGATTATGGACTATGTGGAAAACGTGGAGGAGGAAGTAATCGAAGAAGAAGCCATACCTTTCCAGCTGGTTGAAGAAAAGCCTTCATTCATGGGCGGAGATGCGAACGAATTCTCGAAATGGGTGAACCAAAGACTGGTATATCCGGAAATCGCCAAGGAAAACGGTGTTCAGGGACGAGTTACACTTCAGTTTACAGTAGAATCAGACGGAAGGGTTACAAACGTGAAGGTGCTGCGTGGAGTTGACTCTTCACTTGACCAGGAGGCTGTCCGCGTGGTATCAAGTTCGCCGAGATGGACTCCTGGAAAGCAGAGAGACAGGGCCGTGAGAGTAACGTATACATTCCCTGTAATATTCCAGCTCAGGTAAAGATTAAAAAGGGGTGATTTTAAAAGGCTGTCCTCAAAAAGGATAGCCTTTTTTTGAAACTTACTATAACATTGTACTGGAAAACAGAATAAGGTCAGAAAGAATTTTTGGAAAAATTTCAAACAACTTATAATATTGCACCGCATTGCGGTGTAAAAAGAAAAATTTTTTATGGAGAAGTATCAGGAAAAGGCGATTTTCGTAGGGGTGATAAAACAGGGAGACGATGAAAGACAGATACTGGAATATCTCGACGAACTCGAATTTCTGGCTGAGACTGCCGGGGCGAAGGGTTTGAAAAAATTTATACAAAAGGTAGACAAGCCTGATACGAGAACGTATATCAGAAGCGGAAAACTGCAGGAAATAAAGGATTTCATAGCTGAAAATGAAATCGATGTGGTGATTTTCGACGACGAGCTCACCCCTACCCAGCTTAGGAATATTGAAAGGGAGCTTGAAATCAGGATACTCGACAGGACAAATCTGATACTGGACATTTTCGCACAAAGGGCGAAGACAGCCTACGCGAAGACACAGGTGGAACTGGCACAGTACCAGTATCTGCTTCCAAGACTTACGCGGATGTGGACACACCTGGAAAGACAGAAAGGAGGTATAGGAATGAGGGGGCCTGGTGAAACGCAGATAGAGACGGACAGGCGTATAATCCAGGACAAGATATCCAAACTGAAGGAGCAGCTGAAGAAGATAGACAAACAGATGGCTTCACAGCGGGGAAACAGAGGCTCTCTCGTGAGAATATCGCTGGTAGGTTACACGAATGTAGGTAAAAGCACACTGATGAACCTGCTGGCAAAAAGCGAGGTATTCGCGGAAAACAAACTGTTCGCCACACTCGATACCACTGTCAGGAAAGTGGTGATAGAAAACGTGCCGTTCCTTCTGAGCGATACGGTAGGTTTCATAAGAAAACTTCCTACACAGCTTGTAGAAGCCTTCAAGAGCACTTTGGACGAGGTGCGTGAAGCCGACATACTGATGCACGTCGTGGACATATCGCATCCCAACTTTGAAGAACATATCAGAGTGGTAGAGGAAACTCTCAAGGAAATAAACGCCATAAACAAGCCGATTTTCGTCGTTTTCAACAAAATAGATGCTTACCGTTACGAAGAGTACGACGAGTTCTCCCTGGAGCCTAAAAAGAGCGTAAACTACACATTGGAAGAGTTCAAGAACAGCTGGATAGCACGCGAAAACACTCCGTGCATATTCATCTCGGCAAAAGAAAAGATCGGCATAGACAAGCTCCGTGCCGACCTTTACAAGATGGTAGCCGAAATCCACGCCGGACGATACCCGTTCGACAATTTCCTGTGGTAAAAAGTTATCTTGTCGTATAGGTGATTTCGTAAGTTCTGGAATATTCCTTGTCTGAGGCTGAAACAGTAATTTTCAAAGGCATAGCAAGATCATTTTGCTCATCTACTGTCAGGATAACTTCACCACCGTCCTC
>CALVBH010000020.1 GCA_944325765.1 uncultured Bacteroidales bacterium | reverse complement strand
ATACGAGCAGAACAATGCCAACGTCAATGCGGCCATTGCCATGATCGGGCAAGAGAACAGTCTCAACGGCAGTTCGGGCGACTCGATGGCTTCGCGCGTCTGGTGGGATGTCAAACCGTACAGTGAAATAAAGTAAAATTATGATATACATTAAAAAAATTACCGTAATACAGTCCTTTATGATAGCGGCAGTTGCAATTCTTGTCTCCTGCTCCGAGTGGACCGATACAGAATCCATACCGGTCGAATCCATCCACCCATGGGAAAGCGAGCCGGAACTCTGGGAGGAATACAAGGCAACACTGAAAGACTACAAGTCACGCCAGCATAATCTCATTTATGCGCGTTTCGAGAATTCCCCTGAGAATCCGGTAAGTGAGAAGGGCTCGTTGCGCAGTCTTCCTGATTCGCTGGACATTGTTTCCCTTACCAATGCGAAGAATTTTTCGAAGTCCGATGCCGAGGATATGGCGTGGATGAAAAGCATTGGCACGAAAGTGCTTTATCAGATAGATTTCGCTGCGAATCCTGATATTCTCACTGACGGGCAGAGACTGGAGTCGGTATTGTCCAGAGCGGCAGCGACAGTTCTGGACAACGGTCTCGACGGTTTCTCTTTTACGGGACTTCCGAAAAATGACGGAGGTCTGACGGCGGCGGCATCTGAAACTGTCGTAGGGCGTCTTTCCGAAGCGGCCGGTACTGACGGCCTGGTCGTTTTCGAAGGCGATCCTGTATTCATAGCGGATGAAAATCTCGGAAAGATAGACCTGTTTGTCCTTGCGAGTGAAACTGCGGAAAATTCGTTCGAACTCCGTAATATGGTCCAGGATGCCAGAGATGCCGGGATCCCAGACGGGAAACTCATTCTCGCGGCTGATTTCAACGGCATTTTCTACGATGACGAGAACGTCGAGGCAGATGTCCTTGTCTCTCTGGCAGATTATACAGTGAGCCTCGGTCCTCTCGCCGGTATGGCACTCTACAACATCGAATCCGACTACTACAGTCTGGAGGGCAACTGGCTGACCGTACGTTCGCTCATATCCCGTCTGAACCCTTAGTTAAAACGACAACACCATGATACATCAAAGAATACCAGTCCTGACAGCCGCTGCGCTGACAATCCTCCTGTCATCCTGCAACAGATTCGATCCGGTAGACAGGGTCTTCCCGAATTCGCTCTACCTAAACGTAAGCGCTCTGGAAGAATCTGTCCCGGCCAACTTCAACAACCGTGTCGAAAGCGGCTCCCAGAAGCTTTCTGTCGTGATGGCCTATCCTTCTGAAACGGATGTCACAGCCAGTGTCACTGTGGATGCCGGCCTCGTGGACAGCTACAATCATCGCTACGGTACGGATTACGCTCTGCTTCCGTCGCAGTACCTCGATTTTTCGGGACAGACAGTGACCATAGAAGCCGGAAGGACTACTTCCGAAACCGTCACTATCGGTTTCAAAGGCCTTCTCGGTGAAGGTGAAGACCAGAGCGGAGCACTGGAAATCGACAAAACCTGGCTGCTTCCGGTCAAAGTCTCATCCGACGATATGGCTGTGATGGAAAGTTCGGCCGTGGCCTATTATCTGGTGAAACGCACCAGTTCCATTACGGTGGCAGCCCAGCTTACGGACAACTGGATAAACTTCCCTCTGCTCGACGAGCCGGGAGAATTGGCCGATGTCTACAACAATCTGACTGCCATCACTTATGAAGCTCTGGTCAATATCGACAGATACGATTCCCGCAGTGAAGTCGGAAAAGTAGACGTGAACATCAACTCGGTTATGGGAGTGGAACAATACCTGCTCCTGCGTATAGGGGATGCAAATTACGAACGTCAGTGCCTCCAGTTCGACGGCAGCGGAAACGGCTCCCAGTTCGGAAAGATTCCTCTCAAACCTGATCCTGCCACGAAATTGCAGACAGGACAGTGGTACCATGTAGCCTGTACTTACGACCAGGCTTCCCGTACGGCCAGAGTCTATCTGAACGGAGAAATGATAGCTGAAGCCCGCGATGTAGGTGTCACGGCATCTACTGACGAAAACCGTATCACCCTGGCCATGCGGGCCCTCGACATGCCTGAAGCCTATCAGTTCTTTATCGGCAAGTCCTACAACGACTACCGCCCGCTGCAGGGCAAGATAGCCGAAGTCCGCGTCTGGAGAGTAGCCAGGACGCAGCAGGAGATATGGGACAACATGTACCGCCTCCCAGATTTCGAAGCAGAGAAGTATCCAGACCTTATCGGTTACTGGAAATTCGATGAAGGCGAGGGGAATACTATCCACGACAGTTCCATGTACGGCAATGACGGAGAGGCTCAGAAAGATATTGTGTGGCCTTCCGGCATCGAAATCCCTGAAATCAACAAATGATCATGTGTTTCGAGCAAAATCGAGGGATCTGTTAAAAACCAAAAAAAACACCAAAACCATGTTACTTCAAACCATACTTCACAAAGCGTTAGCTCATCCCAAGGATTTCCAGCACAGATTCAGGGGAATTCCGGAATTTATGAGCCGGACATTTTCAGTCCGGCGAAAAATTACCGGAATTCCCGCCCTGACCCTCTCTGTGCTGACAATCCTTTCTGCCTCCTGCTCCGACCTGACTTTTTATACCGAGTCGGGCTCCCAGCCGGACAAGTCAGCCATCGACGCAGCTCCGGTCATCTATCTCCGGGCGGAGCAGACACCCGAAGACAAGGTGAATATAACTATGGACTACGGAGAAGGCTCTGCCACTGTGGACATTTATGCTGTTTCCGACAAGCCTCTCGATTTCTCCCAGCCGCTGCGTCTTGCTTTCGGGTCTGAAAAGTTCGTCGCAGACTACAGCGACAGTACCGGCATAGAATACACTCTTCTGCCTGCTGCATTCTACAGTTTTGCAGACGGCAATTCCCTGGAAATCGGGACCGGCGAGACCTCTGCGGCAAAGAACACTCTCACCGTTTGGTCCAAAACCCTTTTTGGTGCCGAGCTTGAAAAAGGCCGCTATCTTCTTCCTCTTGAAGCGACTTCGACTCTTTATGAAGTCAGAGACAGCCTCGTGCTGATAGATGTTACGATCAGAGAGCAGTACACTGACCCCGACGGCTATGAATTGTGGGACAAATTGTTTACTGTATTTTATCTGAATACGGCGGTTTTCGACCCGAGGCTTGCCAATGACATGGTAGCAGAATACGGCTGGAGAGGGTATGTGGACGGTGTTTATACTTCCTATACCGAGAATTATGCCATGGGACACATAGTGAACCTGCGCTCCTCCATGCTTTCATACGATGAGGCTACAGGAAGGGTCGGCATAGAACCGAGTACTGATATGCGTTATGTCCTGAACCACTACGACAAATACGTCCGTCCTGTTCAGGACAGCGGTCGGAAAGTCCTCCTCTGCATCACTGGAGGAGGCAAGGGGGTGGGGTTCTGCAATCTTACCGATATTCAGATAGACCAGTTCGTTTCTGCTGTCAGACGTCTTGTGGACATATACGGGCTCGACGGCATCAATCTTTGGGACAGGGACAGCGGTTATGACATTGCAGAGGAAAAAGATCTGCCTTCAGTCAATACCACCTCATATCCAAAACTTATCAAGGCTGTGAAAGAAACTCTTGGTGCAGACAAACTTGTGACAGTTACCGACTATGAGGAGCCTACCGAATATTTCCACGATGTGGAGGCCATGGGCGGAATAGAAGTAGGTAAATACATTGACTATGCGTGGTCGGGATATTGCGATAATACTGAAGACTTCCAGGTAATTGACCCGTGGCATCAAAACATGTCGCCGGTGTCGGAATTGTACCCCCGCCAGCCGATAGCCGGACTTCCTAAGGAAAGATACGGATGTATAAATGTCCCGTGCTATACGGAATATAAAGATGGAGATATGATTACGGAGTGGGTCAGGAAAGGTTATAATCCGAATAACATATTCGTTTTCTATGACATCCGCTCCAATATGCAGGATCAGTATGAAGGAGGCCAGACTCATCCGGCCGCATTTTTAGATTTTTGGTTTTATAATGATGAAAACGGATATTATCAAGGAAATCTGGCCAGATTCAGGCCTCATACTGACCATACCGGTTACAATGCATGGGTAAAGGACTGGTAATATTGTCATCCTGAGCGTGGCCGAAGGATTTGCAGAATATTTAAACCAATATAAACCAATAAAACAAATCGATTATGAAAACAACACTAAAATCAGTTATCGCCGTATTCGGCGCAGCTGCCATGTTTTTTGCAGGCTGTTCCACTTTCGATGATACCGAGATCAACTCCCGCGTAGATGACCTCGAAGGCCGTGTCTCTGAGCTTGAGACTTTCGTGACTCAGCTGAATAACAATATTGACGCCCTTCAGTCCCTTGTCAATGCTGTACAGGGACAGGATCGCATCGTGTCCGTAACCCCTGTTACCGAAGGCGATGGCGGTTTTCTGGTTACTTTCGAGAAAGCCGGCCCTATCACAGTCACAAATGGGCATAGTGCCTCCATCAGTGTCAGACAGGATTCAGATGGCATTTACTACTGGACTATAGATGGTGAATATTTACTTGTCGATGACGCAAAAGTCCCTGCTACGGCAGAATACGGTGCCCCTCAGATGCGTATAAACGGTGAAACCAAGGAATTCGAGTTTTCTACCGACAACGGCGTCACCTGGACTCCTTGCGGAGACGTTGCAACGTCAGGTATCGGTACCATAAAGGATGTCGTGAAAGGTGAAGACAGCGTGGATTTCACTCTTTATGACGATTCCGTTATTTCCATTCCTATGGTACAGTCGTTTGCTCTTGACATTGCCGTTACAGATTACGGAATTTCTGCCAACGGTTCGATCAGTATTGATTATACCGTCATCGAAGGTGACGAGAATACAGTAGTAAAGGTGATTCCGGAAGGCGGTTTCACTGCACGAGTCAATGGTGACCATGAGAGCGGATATATAAGTCTTTCCGCTCCTGCTGAGGTCCCAAATTCCACGACCATCCTTGTTGTGGCTGTCAATGGCAAGGGCGAGATGACCGGCAAGATACTGAATATAGAAAAAGGTGTACTGACTTTGATAGAGGATTCCCACATGGTAGGAAGCCAGGGTGGTACCGTGACTGTTAGCATTGAAACCAATCTCGTTGCCATGCAGGATTACATGGTAATGATTGACCCTGCCGCATCGGGCTGGATTTCCATGACGTCTTCACCTGCCACCAAGGCTGTGCATACCGATGAATTCGTGTTCACTGTGGCTCCTTGGGAGGATGCCGCATCCGCCCAAGGACCGCGTACCGGAAAAATCATGATCATGGGGACTGAAAGAATGGAGTTTACTGTGACGCAGCTTAATACTGTCCTTATCGAAGGCGGCGAGGCTGACTTTGATGCTTTTTCGATGAAGTTTGGAGATAATCCGATAAATATGATACTTAATGATGTTTCAGCTGACGGGTGGAAATTGACTAACGGACAATATCTTAACTCTACGATATGCGGGAAATTCGGTGTAAGTAATGTTGTGCGCTTGTGCGGATATGCAAACCGCGCAGGAGTCCTCGAATCACCTGTTTTGGAAGGTGGTTGCGGAGTCTTGACTGTGGTCTATGGAACAAATAAAGTGCCTCGTTTCGTGGAAAACGGACTTAAATTTAAGGTGGAGGTAAAGAATGAAGCCGGGGAATCCGTATTTACCCAGGACGTGGTGCGTGTGCAGGAGGATATCCAGCAGAATACTCCGTTTGAGGTCAATTTCAACGTGAATATTACAGGTAAGTTTACGGTGACTGTCACGAACTTATGTCCAAGTGGGTTAGAAGACGACCGTGATTTGTTTGATACCAATGATACGGTCGTTCTGGCATCTGTTGCTTGGACCGGCTATCAGGGATAATCATATCAGTATCTTCTATACACACTGAAGAAAGGCTGCGAACCCCGCAGCCTTTCTTCAGTGTTTCTGCCTACTGTACATCGTATAAGGCGACTGAATAATAGAAAGCAGCGTATATGTCTGATTGCGGCTTTTTAGTAAGCGTCATTCAATAAAGATTCTTAATCCTTTGCGTTCTTTGACATCCTGATTTTTGATTGACTTTTTATTTCTGCTTGGAAGAAATCGGAAAATTATACGTAAGTTTGTGGAGTATGATAGATAGGAGGACAACTATGTCTGATAAAAGTTTGAATGACTATAGGTTTTCTCCTGAGAATGATCCGACGTATGAAATGTTGTCTGCGATTATGAAGGAGGTTGCAGCTGAAGCTAAGGATAACGGAAAGAGGGCGTCAGATGCGTATTTTAATGCCATGCTTCGTGACATTGACAGAAAACAGGCTAAATGGGCGACAAGAATCAAAAGGATTGTAGATGGAAGGAAAAACTGATCTTCAGCCGGAAATGATAGTCATTGCCGGACCTAACGGGTCCGGCAAGACATCTGTTACCCGTAAATTTCTTCATCACGAGTGGGCTGAAGGTGTACTTTCATATTGAATTCATGTGCTTTCATAAAGTTTATTTAAGAAGTTCCTTACACGGATGAACTACGACAAGCCAGACTAAGCGGATAAAGGAATATGTGGAGCGTTTTCATATTTAGTTTTTGCAACTGAAATTTTTTGGTTGGCTTATAACATCAGTCATAGAAATCAGGATGTCATTGAATGGTTTTGATTTACGTTCTTTGACATCCTGATTTTTGATTGTACTCTAAAATATTAGCTGGTTCTCTTGTTTTCTGCTGAAATTACTATCTTTGTATCAGTAATCTCACGTTATGGAAACGC
>CALVBH010000019.1 GCA_944325765.1 uncultured Bacteroidales bacterium | reverse complement strand
CGAACGGTCAATCTACGAGATGCTTCAGCTTGTAAGTATCTCACTTACAGAAACTATCTGCCTAAAAGATCTCTTTGCAAAGCCTAACTGCAATATTGTCAATGAACTCAATGATTCAAGTGAACCTACATTGTTTTAATTGTTAAACTTTATAACTATCGTCCACAATTTTAGTGGACACAAGTGGAATGATGTGATAGATTATGAGTCCGGTGGAAAAGAAAAGTAACCTCATCTTTGAAGAAAACTATGCCAGATATTATAAAAGGTGTGTCCTTTTTGCAAAATCATACGTGTTCGATTATACGGCGGCCGAATCCATAGCCGCCGAAGCGATGTCTGTATACTGGGAACGCAGGGCTGCCGGAGAAGAGATAGAAATGGTGCTGCCCTTCCTTTTTTCGGTAATCCGGAACAAATCCCTTTGTTTTCTGAAACATCAGAAAGTCGCACTCAGAGCCCGCGACGAAATTGGCGGCGCCATGCGGGACGAGCTGCAGTTCAGGATAGATACGCTGGAGTCTTGCGACCCTCATGCCCTTTTCGAGGGAGATGTCAGGAAAATCCTTCATGACACTCTCGGCTCTCTCGGGGACAAAACAGACAAGGTGTTCTCTCTAAGCCGGTTCAAAGGTCTGTCGAACAGGGAGATAGCTGCAGAGCTCGGAATTACGGAAAAGGCCGTGGAATATCACATAACCAAGGCATTGAAAGCTCTGCGTGCGGCACTGAAGGACTATCTGCCTCTTGTCGGCATATTTTTAGGCCTGTAGGGAATTCCGGTTACCTTCTTGTCGCTTTTGTCCGGGCTGCTTTTCGGAAAGTCAAACGAAAATTTTTCAAAAAATGTTTAGGGTTTTTCCGTTCTGGAGAAACTTAATATTGTTTTGTGCCAAAAACCGGACATTTATGGACTGCAATTTTGATATGCTCACGAAATACCTCAGAGGCGACGCGACACAGGACGAACGCCTCCGCGTAATGGAATGGGTGAAGGAAAGCGACGACAACAGGAAGGAACTGCAGGCTTTCCGCAGGATATACGATGCCTTGCTCATTTCGGATGAAGCCTTTACGGTCCGCACTCATCGCGGAATTCGCAGGCTTTTTGTGAAAATCGGCGCAGTGGCTGCAGCGGCGGCCGTCGTTGCCGGGATATTCTTCATGACAGGAAGGAATACTGACAGACAGGAACCGGAAATCCTGGCGGCGGCTTCGATATCCGCCCCTCTGGGATATCAGACGGTGACGGTGCTCAGCGACGGGACAAGAATCAGGCTGAATTCCGGTTCGGACATGGAAATCCTGCCGGGAAACGGGACAGAGAGACGCGTGAGACTTCGGGGAGAAGCCTATTTCGAGGTGGCGCACGACGAGGCCAGACCATTTGTCCTCGAAACCTCCGGAATGGAAGTGAAGGTGCTCGGTACTACTTTCAACGTGACGGCATACGATGAGATACAGTCCGTCGTCCTGGTGGAGGGCAGTGTGGAGGTCAAAGGCTCCGCAGAAGAGAAGAGCACGAGGATAGAACCGTCCCAGAAATACGAATACAACGCCCTGTCCGGGGCATCCGGGGTCGAAGTCATAGACACAGAGGAATACACTGACTGGACAGAGGGATACATACTTCTGAAAGACACTCCGATGTCGGAAATACTGGAAAGACTCGGGAACTATTTCGGAGTCGGGATGGAAATTGCCGGCAATGATTTCGCTGACGTAAAGGTGGACGGCAAGCTTATGCTCGACGGCGGGTTGGGAACGGCCCTGGAGACATTGTCCCTGATCGTGCCGATGCAGTACGAAGGACTCGGCTCCGGCACAATCACGGTGGAGCCGCGCCATTGATTTCCGCTGCCTGAACCACATCAAAACGACACTATTATTAACAACCATAATATGCTTAAAGAATTTCTGAATTGCAGGCATCGCCTTGCAACATTCCTGCTTCTTGCACTTGTGTTGCTGCCGGCCTCCGTTTTCGCTTCGGGGGGGGGTGACATAAAGCTTGAAGTACGGGATCACCCGCTGAAAGAAGTCTTTGCGCAGCTTGAAAATGAATACGGATACCGTTTCATTTTCAGGAATGACGCGGTGGATCTCGACAGGAAGGTGAACATTTCCGTAGAAAATGCCACCATAGAAACCGTTCTCGACCGGATTCTGGATTCCACGACCGGCTATCAGGTCAGAAACAGACAAGTCACCATCTTTGCGAAGCCTGGAAAAAAGCCTGCATCCGCACCGGAACGGGACATCGTGCCAGGGACTGTCGTGAAAGGAACGGTGAAAGATACCGGAGGCGAGCCTATAGTAGGCGCTTTCGTACAGGAAAAGGGGACGCAGAACGGAGTCACCACCGATCTCGACGGAAATTATTCCATCACTGTGACCGACTCAGATGCTGTCCTGCTTTTTTCCTGTCTCGGATTCCGTGATACGGAAATCCCCGCATCATCCAGGAGCGTTGCCAGTATCGTCATGCAGGATGACATGCAGCGTCTCGATGAAGTCGTAGTCAACGGTTACGGTACACAGACCAAAGCCACCATCACAGGCTCTCTCGCAGTCGTGGATACCAAGGAGCTTATCAAGCCCCCGGTATCCAGTATCACCAACGTGCTCGCCGGAGCCGTACCCGGAGTGGCTACAGTGCAGACCACAGGACAGCCGGGAGAGGATGCCGCGGAGATTTATATCCGGGGTGTAGGCTCCCTGAGCAGTTCGGCTTCGGCACCTCTCGTACTGGTCGACGGAGTCGAGCGCGACTTTTCCCAGATAGACCCGAACGAGATAGAGAATTTTTCCATCCTTAAGGATGCTGCATCCACTGCCGTATTCGGTGTGAGAGGAGCGAACGGCGTCATCCTCATTACCACCAAACGCGGACAGGAAGGCAAACCGAGCATTTCCATAAGCACGAATACCGGTCTCCAGCAGCCGGCCTCCATGGTCGAGCAGGTGGGCAGTTACGAATATGCCCGCTACTGGAACCTTAAGATGCAGAACGACGGCGAGACCGACCCGAGAAAATACTTCACGGACTACGCCATAGAAGCCTACCGCACCGGTTCGGAACCTCTGTTCTACCCGAATGTGAACTGGAAGGACGTGATATTCAACGATGTCTTCGTCCAGTCCAAGAACAATATCAACATCTCCGGCGGCGGAAAGAATGCCCGTTATTTCGTGTCCATGGGCTATCTCTACCAGAACGGAGTGCTGAAACAGGTGGAAAGCCTGCCCTACAACAACAATTACAACTACAACCGCTACAACTACCGCGCTAACCTCGATTTCAGTCTCTCCCCGAGCACTACCATGAAATTCAACATCGGAGGCTATGTCGGCAAACAGCAGGCGCCTCTTTCTATCATGACGGACGGCACCGAATGGACAACTGTCACGATATGGACAGTGCCCTTGGTCAGCCCGGGACTCATAGACGGGAAAAGGACCCGTGTCCCTGCCTCGTCAGTCCCTACGGGAATAGAAATGAACAGGGACGGTTATTTCACTTTCTACGGCAGAGGCTACGAGCAGTACTACAATACCACGCTGAACCTCGACCTGGAGATCAACCAGCGTCTGGATTTCATCACGGACGGTCTTTCCATCACCCTGAAAGGTGCATACGACAACACTTTCAATATCCACAAGAAAAGGGAATCCTGGGATGAATTCTACAACGAAATCTATTATGCATCGTACTATGACGATCCCTCCAAGCCGATGACCGATCCCGACTACGACAGGAGCATAATCCTGGTTCCGAACAAGAAAGAGGACATCCTCAGATATTCGGAGACTAACGGACGCGACAGAAACTGGTATCTGGAGGGTAAAATCAACTGGGACAGGGCTTTCGGCCCGAAAGGGCAGCACAAGGTCTCAGCGATGTTCCTTTACAACCAGTCCCGCGACTATTATCCCAGATACAGTACCGGTGAGACTTCCACCTATCAGTACATCCCGCACAGCTATGTGGGCTTTGTCGGCAGGGCTACCTACAACTACAAGGGAAAATACCTCGCGGACGTGAGCATAGGCTACAACGGCTCGGAGAATTTCGCGCCGGGAAAGACACGTTACGGTGCTTTCCCTTCCGGATCCATAGGGTGGGTAGTCAGTGAAGAAGGCTTCATGAAAAGGCAGAATGTCATCAGCTACCTCAAGATCAGGGCATCCCTCGGAAAGGTCGGCAACGACCTCGGTACTACGAGATTCATGTACATGCCTACGACGTGGGTGTCCAACGGCAGCTACAACTTCGGCGAGACGAACCCGAATTCCGCTGAAGCCTACGGAGAAGGAACGATCGGCAACGACGACGTGACCTGGGAGACTGCCGTGAAGCAGAACTACGGAATCGATGCAGAATTCCTGAGACACAGGCTTTCGCTGAACTTCGACTGGTTTTTCGAACACCGTACCGGCATCCTCCTGAAGCCGAACAACCCGCCTGCAATCATAGCCTTTACTCTTCCGTCCATGAACCTCGGAGAGGTGAACAACCACGGCTATGAAGTGTCCCTCGGCTGGAGCGACAAAACCAAAAACGGATTCGAATACTACGCCACTGCCAATGTCTCCTTCGCCAGGAACAAGATCATCTATATGGATGAAGTCGAAAGCGAATTTCCCTGGCAGAACCAGACCGGCGGCTCGGTCGGCAGATACACCGGGCTCTATAAATTCGTCCGCCTGTACCAGTACAGCGACTTTACCGAAGGCCCTGGCGGCACGCTCGTACTGAACCCCGATCTGCCGCAGCCTACTTCCACCGTTTATCCGGGAGATGCCATGTATGAGGATATCAGCGGGGACGGCATCATAGACGGAGACGACAGGATGGTCACAGGCTATTCCACCATCCCGGAATATGTCTTCGGGCTTAATGCCGGATTCAATTTCAAAGGTTTCAACTTCTCGATGCAGTGGACAGGCGCCACGAACGTGAACAAAATGATGGACATCGAATACAGGATACCGTTCACGAATGCCGGAGGCCGCGGACTTCTGAAGTACTTCTACGAAGACGGCTGGACCGTGGAGCATCAGGACGGCACCCTGCCACGCGCCTCGACCGCTTCCATGAACTGGAACTCCGAACCTTCCACACTGTGGCTCAGGGACGCCTCCTATTTCCGTCTGAAGACAGTCACACTCGGGTATACATTCCCGGGCAAAGGCTGGCTGAAATCCATCGGAGTGAAATCCCTGAACATATCGTTTTCAGGATACAATCTGCTCACTTTCACCGGGCTCGACTTTATCGACCCTGAGGCCCTGACTGACAGGAACGGAGCCTATCCGCTCGTGAAAATCTACAGCCTCGGGCTGAATCTGACATTCTGACGGCCCGGACACAAATTATGAAAAGGATATGAAACACCATATAACGACAATCATAGCTTTTGCGGCTGCGCTGCTGCTTCAGGTCTCATGCTACGACCTGCGTTTCGGCGACGCCTTTCTCGGAGAGCATCCGGAAAGTTCGGGAGCCACGTTGGACACTCTGTTCAGTTCCGCAGCCAATGCGGACAGGGTGCTCACCAAAGCCTATTCCTATCTTCCGTACGGTCTGCCTACCGGCAAGGACAACGGACATGCATACGACAAACTCGGAGTGAACATCCTCGAGTCCATCACCGACCTGAACAACAGCCGCAGGGAAAATGTGAGCGACGGCCCGCGGAACCTTTATTACAGCGGTGCCTACGGGAGCAATATCGCATCTGACAGCAGAGGCTGCGAGGCCTACAGATTCGGAGAGGAGAACGAGTACAGTGCCATCCGCTATGCCTGGATATACATAGAAAATGCGGACAGGGTGCCGGACCTGTCTTCCGTCGACAGACAGAGAAAGGTGGCCGAGGCCAAAATGGTCATAGCCATAGCCTACTCCGAAATGCTCAGGTATATGGGCGGAGTGCCGCTTCTGAAACATTCTGTCGAAGAGAACGAGGAGATGTATTTTCCCCGCGCCACTTTTGCCGAGACTGTGGACTATATTGTCCAGCTTCTTGACGAAGCCGCCCCGTATCTGAACTGGAAGAATGACGGTACCGAAAACGGCAGAATGACTAAGGCCGGGGCTTTGGGGCTGAAACTGCGTATCCTGCTCTGGGCGGCAAGCCCTACTTTCAACTCCGATACACCTTGGCATCCCCAGGCCGATGCCTACACCTGCTACGGGAACTATGACCGGGAAAGGTGGAAAAGGGCCATGGATGCCGGAGAGGAATTCTTCGATGAACTGGATGCAAACGGCGGCTACCGGCTCACTCAGGCGGAATCGCAGACTCATGCAGGCTACAGGGCCGCTTTCCGCTCCGCCTATTATGACCGGGGAGGTACGGAAATCCTGATTACCACCCGGAGGGGCTATAATGTGGACATACTGGACGGGTTTATGTCCCAGGCGAACCAGAGCGGCCCTACCCTTAATTACGTGAATATGTTCGCATGGGCGGACGGAACGGGCTTCCCGGAAGATTACGACTGGGAGCATCCCGGGAATGAAACCCGGCAGCCTTTCTTCGACGCATCGGGGAATCCTACCCGCGAGCCGAGGCTCTACGAGACCGTAGCCGTGCCTGGCGACACCTGGAAAGACGGGTCCAAGGCACCGGTTTTCACCAATAGCCAGAAATACGTGGCCGGAGTGGGTTTCCTGCAGAAGAAATTCATCCTCGATACGGACAGCGACCGTGCCGGCAAGCCGGTACAGTGGCCGTATCTGAGACTTCCGGAAGTAATGTTGAGTTATGCTGAAGCCATAAACGAATACAACGGCGGCCCGGATGACATTGCATACAAACAGATAAACGATGTACGTGCGCGGGTGGGCATGCCTGCTGTTCCGTCCGGATTATCCCAGACGGAATTCCGGGAAGCCCTGATCAAGGAAAGGGCGTTGGAGTTCGGCTATGAGGAAGTCCGCTGGTTCGACCTCGTCAGATGGGGCAGGAAGGATGATTTTACCAAGAAACTCTACGGTCTGCAGTCCACAGGCACAGGCGGTTCGAATCCCGCCACAAATCCGGAATCATTTACATTTTCCGTCACGGAACTTCAGACCAGAAACTGGGCGACTTCATGGGACACCAAATGGTATCTTGCGGCATTCCCTCAGACGGAAGTGAACAAGGATTACGGCATCGTCCAGAATCCCGGCTGGTAGGCAGAACATTCTAAAAGCAGAAATATGAAAAAATTCCATATAACATTCCTATTATTGGCCACGGCTGTCTCCGCCTTTGCATATCCTGAGGGTGCTTTGGAGATCGAAAGCGGTCTGGACACCATAGGTCTCGGCTACGGGATACAGGTGGCCGACGAGAGCACGGCATTCGTACACAGGGGAGTGGGACGCAGCGTGTTCGAGAAGGCTCCGAACATCGACGTGGCCAAGGCTCTGTACGGACAGATAGCCGGACTGAATGTCTATCAGGGCAGCGGAACCACTTACGACAACCTTTCTTCCCTGTCCATCCATGGCAGGACTCCGCTCATCCTCGTGGACGGTTTTCCGAGAGGTACCCTGAGGGACATCACCACCACCGAGATAGAATCGGTGACAGTGCTCACGGATGCCGTCGCGACTGCGATGTACGGCATGCGAGGAGCCAACGGCGTGGTCCTCGTCACCACACGCAGGGCCACTCCGGGCAAACTCCGCGTGGGCGCGGATTTCCAGTATGGCATCAATTCCCAGTTCCGTTCTCCGGAATTCGCCGATGCCTATACGTATGCGACGACCCTGAATCAGGCCATGACTCTCGACGGACTGACCCCGCGCTACAACAGCTTCGAACTCGAAGCTTTCCGCACCGGACAGTATCCTACGGAATATCCGGATGTGGACTGGTGGAACGAAGTCTACAAGAACCACACGTCCAACTACCGTCTCGGACTGACATTCGAAGGCGGTACGGAGCGGTTCCGCTATTATTCGGTAGTGGACTATATGTACGATATCGGACTTTTCAGAAATCTCGGTACGGACTCGCGCTATTCCACCATGCCTTCGGACGTCCGTCTGAGCATCAGGTCGAATTTCGATGTGGAAGTGACACGCACCACGCATCTGAAGCTCGGCATCATGGGCAAGATCGGAGAATACAACAGAGCGAGAGGCGCGGCCAATGTGACGAGTACTGTCTATACTACCCCGTCAGCGGCTTATCCGATAAGGCAGTATGACGGAACATGGGGCGGTACGGCAGTCTACACGTCGACAAATCCCGTCGCAAACCTTACCGATTCGGGGAACTACCGTTTCACGACAGGTACGGTAGTGGCCAATCTGTCCTTGCGGCAGGATCTCGACATCCTGACAAAGGGGCTGGGTGCGGAAGTCCTCGTTTCTTTCGAGAACACGGGCCGGATGTATGACGAGACCGTCAAGAATTTCGCCTACGAAGACTCCCATGTATCCATGTCGGCTGACGGCACTGTCATCACTTCTCCGGAAACGGTAGGCACGAATTCCCGCTCCCTGAGCTACAACAACCTCTTTTACTCCATAGACATGCGTATGGACCTGCAGGCCAAGATCGACTATGCCAGGACTTTCGGAAAGCATGCAGTATCGGCTGCCGCCATCTATGACATGCAGTCATACGAGGCCAACGGCCAGAATGTCTCGAACAAATGGCTCTCGGCTTTGTTCACCGCATCTTACACCTACGACAACAGGTATTCCGCAAGCATAGCGGCCGACTGGGCAGGCTCTGCATATCTGCTTCCCGGCGATGCCATGAGATTCTATCCGGCAGTGAATGCGGCATGGATAATCACCGGGGAGAAATTCATGAAGCAGGCCTCATGGATAGACCTTTGGAAGGTATTCGCATCCTGCGGACGCTCCGGCTGGGACGGGAATCTTTCCCACGATCTGTTCAGGCAGTCGTATATCGGAGGAAATTCGTATTATTTCACGGACAATGCTTCCATGTTTTATGGAATAACCGAAAGCGCGCTGCCTGTGGAGGATCTGGAACCGGAACTGTTCCGGAAAGTTACCTTCGGTACCGAGTTCCGCGCTTTCGGAAACAGACTGAACCTCTATGCCGAAGGCTTCTTCGAGGAGCGGAGCAATGTCCTCGTCGCTTCGACCAATATTTCCGGTATCGTCGGTATAGACGTGGCTCAGCAGTGTGCCGGTGTCTACAAATACCGGGGAGTGGATCTTGCATTGTCCTGGAAGGACAGGATAAAGGACTTTTCCTACGGGGTTTACGCCAACGGTTCATTCCTTTCCACAGAGGTCGTGAACGAAAACCAGATATACCAGCCTTACGACTATCTTTATCATACAGGCGATCCGATAGGCCAGGCCTACGGTCTGGAAGTCACCGGCATTTTCCACAATCAGATGGAAATCAACAACAGCCCGAGACAGACCTTCTCCGAAGTGCGTCCGGGAGACCTGAAATACAAGGATCAGAACGGGGACAATGTCATCGACGAATATGACTACGTCAGGATGTACAATTCTTCGGTACCTGCATTCTACTTCGGTTTCGGCCTTAATTTCGGCTACAAGGGCTTCGGAATCTCCGCCGATTTCCAGGGTATGGCCGGTGTGACCGTGAATGTCCTCAATTCTCCTTTGTACAATCCTCTGATGAACAACGGCACAGTTTCGCAGACGCTTCTCGACCATGAGACCCCTTGGACGCCGGAGACGTCGGGTTCCGCGACCATTCCGCGTCTTACCACACTGTCGAACGAGAACAACTATCAGAACAACTCGCTGTGGCTGCGTGACGGCTCTTTCCTCAAACTGAGGAATCTGACACTCTCCTATACATTCTCCAGGAATCTGCTCAGATTCGCCGAGATGCAGGTCTACGTGCAGGGAACCAACCTTTTCAGCATCGACAACCTGAAAATGTTCGACCCCGAACAGCTCGGGGCCGTTTATCCGGCCTTGCGGTCATACTATGTGGGACTTAAATTCAATTTTTGACGGTAGAGAGAGTATGAAAACACTGAAAATCATTGCGACAGCGTATGCGGCCATCTCTGCCGTATCCTGCAGCTATCTTGAATTCGATGAGACGAACGGTCTTCGCAGTTATGATGATGTATACTCCTATTTCGACGAGACGACACAGGTCCTGACGAATGTATACTCCTACATTCCGCAGGATTTCGGGGCGATAGGCGGGGCGATGCGCGATTGCGCCAGCGATGATGCGGAGTTCGGGGACACGGGCGGATCGATCCAGTATATGAACAACGGCAGCTGGTCTGCCTTGAATACGGTTGACGACGCCTGGAGCATGTACTACGGCATCAGGGCGGCCAATGAGTTCATGAAGTCATTCGCGTCGGCCGATTTTTCCAAATACGAGAGGGATCCGGAATATCAGACCTGGATGGACCGGATGCGGTATTACCCGTATGAAGCGAGGATATTGCGGGTTTTCTTTTTCTTCGAGTTGGCCAAGAGATACGGAGACATTGCGATGCCTTTGGAAAAATTGGACATCGAAGGGGCCAATACCATAGCCAAAACCCCGTTTGATGACGTGATGGAGTATATAGTGTCGGAATGCGATGCCTGTGCCCCTGAACTCCCGGATACATACAGGAATGTGGCGAATGCCGAGACCGGCAGGATTACCCGTGGCTTTGCGATGGCTCTCAAGTCCAAGGCCCTGCTTTATGCCGCCAGCGAGCTGCACAATCCTTCGATGGACGCGGAAAAGTGGAAACGCTCCGCTTCGGCAGCCTTGGATCTGATAGAGTCCGATCTTTATTCTTTGGATCCTGCCGACAAGTGCAACAATCCTCTTTCTCCCGAGGTGGTTCTTGCCCGTCAGAACGGTGAATCCACTACTTTCGAACTGTACAATTTCCCTATCCGGTTTACGGAAGGTCAGAAGTCCGGCAGTCAGACGACGATGGGCACATTCCCTACGCAGAACCTCGTGGATGCTTTCCAGACACGGAACGGATATTCAGTCACTTTGGAGCCGTCGGGCTGGGTCAGCGATGATCCGGAATTCAACCCTGCACGTCCGTACCTGAACCGGGATCCGCGTTTTGCGAGGACTGTCCTCTGCAACGGTGATTCGTTCAAAGGTTCCGTGATCGCTCTTTATGCAGGCGGCAGGGATGATGCGGTGGTGGCTGACGGAGGCTCTCCGACAGGCTATTTTCTCAGAAAATATATTCAGGAGACTACTGACTTCGACCCGGATTCTCCGGTGAACAACAGGCATCACTGGATAGTTTACCGCTATGCCGAGACGCTGCTGACATACGCCGAGTCTATGGTGGAAGCTTTCGGGAATCCTGACTATACCGACGGGGAATATCCGTATTCCGCACGCTGGGCCTTGAATCAGGTGCGGGCCAATGCCGGGATGCCGGACGTGACCGTATCCGGTAAGGATGAGTTTATCGCGGCATTGCGTAATGAGTGGCGTGTGGAGTTCGCATTCGAGGATCATCGTTTCTGGGATGTCCGCAGATGGAAGATCGGAGCCGATACCCAGACTGAAATTTACGGGGTGAAGATCACGCAAGTCTCAGGCAGTACCTATTCTTATGAAAGGTTCGTATACGAGACCCGCAAGTGGAACGACCGGATGAATCTGTATCCGATACCTCAGACGGAACTTTACAAGAACGCTAATCTTGCTCCGCAGAATTCCGGCTGGTAGCCCGTCCGGGGCGTGATAACGGGCACACTGCAGCGTTGCCGGCGGGATTCGGGCTCGGTCATTTACGGAAGTAAACTCCCTTCACCCTCACCCTTGGCGCCTTGCATTGCACCCGTTCTGACACCCCGGCAGAACCACTCCCGATGTCGTCCCGAGCGTTTGACTGATTTCTCGACTACGCCTGGCGGCTTCGCTCGAAATGACAAAGAAAAGAAGACAGAAATTAAAACAATGATAAAAATGAAATCCGTTTCAATCTTTAACCTATCCGTCTGCTTCGCGGTAGCGATGGCAGCCTTTCCCGGATGCTACCAGACACCGGAAATAGACTCGCAGCCCGAACAGGCACCGAAAATAGTCGTGGATGCCAAGTCCGAGTACAAAGTGGCCTCGGCATCTGCTGATCCTGTCATCTTCAGCATCAGTTCCAATACCCCATGGCAGATCGAGAACGATGCCGAGGACTGGTGCACGGTTTCTCCAGGAGCCAGTGCCACGAGTTCCCTGACCGCGGACATAACTGTGACTGTGGAAGACAATCCGGAATCGCAGCCGCGTACCGCCACCCTCACAGTCACGGCGGATGGCGTGGAGGATCCTGTCCTCGTAAAAATCGCCCAAAACGCCATGAGCAAGCTTGAGATTTCGAACGTATCGGGAGAAATACCTCAGAACGGGGGCGACGTGACATTCACCGTGCTTTCCGACCAGGACTGGAAGATCGTTTCATCTGCTGCGTGGCTTACCTTCAGGCCGGACCACGGAACCGGCTCCGCCAATGCCGTGAATGTCACTGCACATGCAGATGCTACGTCGAATATGCGTTCCGCCACTGTCAGGGTAGAGAATTTCGATGGCGATTTCAGAACTCTCACCATCACCCAGTCCGGCTCTGTGACCCTGAAGTTCGGCGAATATGACGAGACGGCCCGGACATTCGGCTATCAGGGCGAGACCAGGACATTCCACGTCGAGGCTTCCATGCTCTGGAAAGTCTCCTGCACCGACCCGGACGTTGTCATCAAGCCGAACAGCGGCACCGGTTCCGGCGATATCGAGGTCACTGTGCCTTACTCCAAATATATCAGCGACAAGACCTATAACATCACTCTCGAATCCGATGACGAATCCATCTCTATGGAACCGCAGACGCTGACCATTAAACAGGATTCGTTCGGATATACTGCTTTAGGCGAAGGTTCCGCAATCGAAGGGAATACGTTGACTTCGACAGGAGCCAATGCCTTGATACGTACAAATGACAAATTTAAGTACGGGACATTCGAATGGACGTTCTCGAACGTAAACCTCGATGGCGGATTTTTCTGCATAGACAATACCAATGACGGAATCACGCTCAGAATCCGCTTCGGAGGAACCGGCAACAGCGGTGAGAATTTCCTGTATGGAGAGGGCTCCCTGCAAATAGGTGACAGAAAGGTTTTCTTTGGAGCGGACTCAGGATATGATAACGGGTATAATGCAAAATCCACCTTTACTCCATCTATAACTGTAAATGAGTTGAGAACCCTGAAACTGGAGATTCTCCCGGATGAACTGGACAATCCTGCATCAGGACAGAATCAGACCAAGCGTTTGTCGAGAAAAATCTGGGTAAACGGCGATCTCGTTCTGGATAACAGCGAAACCAAAACCGTCGGTACAAACGATGGCGTAGGAGGCGATATCTGGCAAGCCGGGTCAAGCCATCAGGGTCTTGAATACCAGTTCGGCATCTCAGGAGGTGCCACAGGCTCCATGACCATCGAGTCCTTCAAATACACCTCTAATGACTGATGCTACGATGTCATCAAATAATAACCATAATAAAAACATCATGAAAACAACCACGAAACACAATGGGGAGGGGTATATGGCCCCAACCTTTGAAACCACTTCCGTAGCCGCGGAAGCAGGCTTCTGCTACAGCGGCGATGCCACACTGAACGGATTCAACGACCCTGAAACCGTAGATCTGGATTTCGGCAATTAAGAAGCAGGTGAAGCTTCCGGGCCTGGACCATGACTTATGACAGAACAGACAAATTCAAAAAAAATCAGACAATGAAAAAGAATATTTTATCCATAATCTGCGCAGCCGCTGCCATGACAGCAGCCGTTTCCTGCGCCAACAAGGACAACTCGGAACCCGAAACGCCCTCACGCGTTCCCATGCAGTTCACTGCAGGCACTCCTGCAGTGACGGTATCCGGAGCCGCTCAGAATGCGGCTTCGGCCGGGACCAGGACAGCCATTGCCGCAGACGGCAAATCGGCAGTATGGTCCGAAGGCGATGCCATCGGCATTTTCGACACAAAGGCCAACAAGTTCGACATCATCGAGGGCGCCGGTACATCGACCGGACGCTTCAGCGGCTTTGCCCTGCCGGATACTCCTCTTTATGCTTTTTATCCTTACGATGAGACAGTTTCGGTATCCGGCTCTATCCTCAGCGCCACGCTTCCGTCAGAGCAGTATTCCACTGCCGACGCCACTTTCGATACCATGCTGAACCCGGCCGTGGCCATACCCGGGGCTGACAACAGCCTTGCATTCGACCACGTGGCAGCCATGTTCAAGGTCATTCTCGAAGGAGTGACGGGAGACGTGAAATCCATTGCCCTTTCTGCCGACAAGAGCCTGGCAGGTGCCTACACTGTGGATATGAGTGCTGAAACATACTCCGCCACGGCAGCTTCGTCCGACACTCCTGCCGGCGTTTCCCTCGTCGGCAAGGATGGCGGAAACCTTGCAGCCGGCCCTTACTATATAGTCATCCTGCCTGGCAGCTACACTGATATGACCCTGACTGTGACCCTGGCTGACGGCACATCGGCTATGGCTGAAATATCGTCCCTGACTGTGGAAGCACGCGACATAAAGGAAGCTGTGGTACCGGTCGGTGAATTCACTCATGGAGATTTCGGTTTCGCACAGACCGAGGACACGAACTTCAGTTACAAGGGTAGCACCAAAACCTACACTGTCAACGCCCCTGCAGGTACATCCTGGACACTCACTGCCGACAGCGAAGACGTGACACTTTCAGACGAAGAAGGCACCGGCACACGGACCGTAACCGTCACCCTCCCGTATTCGAAGTACATCTACGACAAGTCCTACACTCTTACTCTCTCCGCTGACGGTCAGGAATCCAGGACAATGACGATCACACAGGATTCTTTCGGGTATCCTGATTTGCATGAAAATTCCTCAATAGAAGGGAATACATTGACTTCGGCAGGAGCCAATGCCTTGATCCACACGAATGACAAATTTACGTATGGAACATTCGAATGGACGTTCTCGAATGTAAACCTCAACGGCGGATATTTCTGTATAGACAATACCAATGACGGAATCACGCTCAGAATCCGCTTCGGAGGAACCGGCAACAGCGGTGAGAATTTCCTGTATGGAGAGGGCTCCCTGCAAATAGGTGATAGAAAGGTTTTCTTTGGAGCGGACTCAGGTTGGAATGGCGGATATAATGCAAAATCCACCTTTACTCCATCGATAGCTGTAAATGAGTTGAGATCCCTGAAACTGGAAATTCTCCCGGATGAGATGGATAATCCTCAAGGAGCTCCTCAGACAAAGAGATTGTCGAGAAAGATCTGGGTAAACGGCGATCTCGTTCTGGATAACAGCGAAACCAGAACCGTCGGTACAAACGATGGCGTAGGAGGCGATATCTGGCAAGCCGGGTCAAGCCATCAGGGCCTTGAATATCAGTTCGGTATTTCAGGCGGTGCCACAGGCTCGATTACCATCGAATCATTCGAGCACATTCCTTATTCTGTAGAGTAATCTGTGCGAACATTGCCATCCGACTGAAACAGAAATAAAAAAACAATAAAAAACTGATGACAAGAAAAATGACAATACTTTTAACCGCCGCACTCACAGCCCTGACGATGGCCGGGTGCGCAGAGAATGCCTCGGCTCCTGATGCCGGCTACCCTCTCGAACGTTTCACCCTGACGGTGGGCAGCAACATCTACCACGCCTCCATCAATCAGGAAACCCGCACAGCCACCATCGGCGCCATCAAATACGGCGGTCAGGTCTCTGCGGCCGACTACAGGCTGGCTGACGGAGCGACCATCTCTCCCGACCCGAATGACTTCACCGGAGACTGGCCTGCATCCCAGGACTTCACCGTTGCCTGCGACGGAGAGGAGACTGTCTACACCGTGATCCTCTCCGCCTACGAAAACCGTTTCCCCGGAGCATCCGAGGACGTTCTTTTCTTCGATGACTTCGATCAGCCGGATGGCCTTGATCCAGATGCCTGGGTCTATGTACCGAAGGGTACTGCCGCATGGCAGGTGTCGATGTCCGGCAGCCCGGCCCATTCATATATTGAGGACGGGAAGCTGGTATTGGCGGTAGTAAACGAAGACGGTAAATGCTTCTCGGGAGGTGTCAAGACCGAGGGCAAGCTTTGGTTCCGGGCTCCGTTCCGCATCGAAGTCCGCGCGAAATTCGTGGATGACGCCGGATCCATAGGCCAGGCAGTCTGGATGATGCCCGAGTACGGGTACTGGACCTACGGCGGCTGGCCTGACAGCGGCGAGATTGATATTATGGAGCACTCGTATTTGCATGACTATGTCCAGCACACCCTGCATTCGCACTACATCGACACATACACAGGCCATAACACACCCGATGTAGATCTGGCATACAGCGGCTACAACAAGGATGCCTACAATATCTACTCCGCCGATGTGACTGATGATTATGTGAGAATCTACGATGCCAACGGCTGCACTGAAGACAATCCTCAGATAGCTTTCACATACAAAAACCAGCATCGTGAAAACGAAGCTGAACTTATGCAGTGGCCGTTCAGCGGCGGTTTCCACATCATCCTCAGCGTCGGCCCTGCCGGAGCAAGCTCGATAAAACCGGAAGACTGCCCGTCGTATATGCTTGTCGACTGGGTTCGTGTCACCAAACTATAGAAATAATAATGAAACGTAATTTGTCAATATTTGCGGCTGCGGTGATTTCCGCGATGACGTTGCCGCTGATGGTCAATGGCCAGATAAAACAGTCGGAACCTATCATTCCGGTATACCCGCAGTTGGAAGACCCGGAGTCTTTCTCGATGATAATGTTCGGTGATGCGCAGAGCTACATCAAGTTCGCCGCCACCCAGCCGCTTTTCGACCTGCAGACGGCCTGGATAGCCCAGAACGCGAAAAGGCTGAATGTGATGACGGCCCTGCTCACAGGTGACCTCGTGGAACAGAACAACAAGCTCATCGCCGGAGGCCTGCCTGACTTTCCGAACGGAACGCAGACCTCCCGCCAGCAGTGGGAAGCCCTTTCCCATTCGCTCGCTTTTCTCGACAACAGGGTGCCTTACATCGCCTGCCAGGGGAACCACGACATAGGCTACATTTCGGCCGAGCACAGGTATTCCCAAATGCCGGACTATGTCTATCCCGAGCGGAATCTCCTGAATATGGAGCATCTCGTGGCCACTGCCCCGAACTGGCAGAACATCCATACGCTCGAAAATGCCGCATACGAGTTTTCCGATGACGTATGGGGGAAAATCCTCATCCTCGCCCTCGAGTTCGCTCCGCGCGACGAGATCCTGCAGTGGGCATCGGACCTGATATCCGGACCGGAATATGCGGATCACAAGGTAATACTTTTCGTGCATTCTTTCATCCTGCCCGACGGCACTCGTATCGAGGACGAGAAATGGTACAAGGTGACACCGCACAACTGGCCTCAGGCCGTCTGGGAGAAGCTTGTCTATCCTTCGAAAAACATCGCTCTCGTGCTCTGCGGACATACCGGTGTCCCTCCGCGGATTCCTGCCGGCAGCAATGTGAAGGACATCGACTACAGTTGCACCTGCGGATATCGCGAAGACCCTGCGGCTGACGGACATATCATCCCTCAGATGATGTTCAACTCCCAGACCAACGACGGGCAGTGGCATGGCAACGGGGGAGACTGCTGGCTGCGTATCCTGGAGTTCAAACCGGATGGCAGGACCATCAGCGTAAGGACTTTCTCTCCGCTTTTCGCCATTTCGCACATTACTTCCGCGCAGGCCTGGCGGACGGCGCCTTACGATGATTTCGAATTTACAATTGACATTAAATGAAAAAAACAATACAATATCTTGTGCCGGCCTTGGCGTTGAGCCTGTGTATGGCTTTGCCGTCAGCGGCATGGAACCTTTCCGGCGCGGAGCAGAATCTGTCCGCAGATGTCTCTGCCGGCTCCGACCTTCGCTGGAGCATTACGGATGGAGGCAGGGCCATAGTATGGCAGCCGGAAGCCGACATCCCGCACTACGACCATCTGGAAATGACCGGAGACAAGGTTTCCGAAGTGCTGCGCTGGGGCGTGGATTCAGGCGGTGCTTTCAGATGCGAAAGGTCCCTTGTTTTCCCGACGCTGAGAAAACTGCCTAACGATACGCACGGCAGTCTGGTCTGGAGGACTGCGGCTGATGTGGTCCCTGCCATTTCGGTCGAAGATATGACCCTGACCCGTGAGAAGGTCACGCAGGTGCGATTCGACGGCATCCTAACGGTGAAAAGCCTCTGGAATGTCGGCTGGACGTATTCGGGGGCAGACCGCAAGGCCGGACAAAAGCCGGAGATAGAGATGACCCGCGTGTTTTTCCCGTCGGCCGACAAGCTGCTGACGTGCGAAAGGTACACGCTGAAGAATGTCGGAAGCAGGACTTTGGCGTTGAATATCCCTGATTACAAATGCGTTTACACCACTGATCCGGAAAGGGGAGCGGACGGCAGGAGTTACTGCATAAAAGGCGAAATTGCCGGAGACGGCAACTATACCCTGGCTCCTGGTGCCGAACTTTCCTTTGAAATGTATTTTTCCGGCAGCGTGGCAGGCGAAGAGGCAGCAGCGTTTGATTATGAGGCAGAATATTCCGCAAGGCGTTCCTTTATCGGCGAAATGTCCTCTTCCCTCATTTTCGAAAGCCCTGACAGTGTGCTGAATTCGGAGTTCTTCTTTTCGAAGATACGAGCCTGCGAGAGTATCATAAAGACGAAAAACGGCTATATGCATGCTCCTGGCGGGGAAGTGTTCTATGCTGCGGTCTGGACGAACGATACTGCCGACTATGTGAGCCCTTTTTATCCGTTTGTCGGGTATGACAAGGGGAATCTGTCGGCAGAGAACTGCTACAGGCTGTTTGCGCAGTTTATGAACGATGGGTACAAGCCGATTCCAAGTTCGATAATAGCCGAGGGCGATGACATTTGGGACGGTGCCGGAGATCGCGGTGATGCGGCAATGCTTGCCAGCGGAGCCTCCAGGTATGCCCTGGCTTCCGGCTCGGTGGAGACAGCCAGAGAACTGTGGCCGTTAGTGGAGTGGTGCCTGGAGTTCTGCAGGAGAAACAAGACGGCAGACGGTGTGGTGGCTTCCGACACGGACGAACTCGAAAACCGTTTCCCGTCGGGAGATGCCAATCTGAGCACTTCGTGTCTGTATTACGATGCCTTGCTGTCGGCTGCAAATCTGGCTGACGATTTGGGGCTGTCCCGCAGTGTGTCCAGGGAATACAGGGCCGAAGCGAAGAGGATGAAGTCTGCGATTGAGAAATATTTCGGAGCAGAGGTCTCCGGCTACGAGGCATACAGGTATTATGACGGAAACGATGTTCTGCGTTCGTGGATTTGCCTGCCGCTCGTGGTGGGGCTCGACTATCACAGGGAGGGTACCGCTGCGGCATTGCTCGGGCCTGAAATGCTGACCCGCAACGGATTGCTTACTGCACAGGGCGATACTACGTTCTGGGACAGGTCCACGCTCTATGCCCTGCGCGGTCTGTTCTGCGCCGGCTATGCGGACGAGGCGTATGGTTTCATGCATGATTTTTCCGCCTGGCGGCTTCTCGGAGAGCATGTCCCTTATATGATAGAGGCATGGCCGGAGGGCGCCCAGCGCCACCTTTCCGCCGAGGGAGGGCTGTATTGCCGCATCGTCACCGAAGGGATTTTCGGCATCCGTCCGACAGGCCTGCATTCGTTCACGATGACCCCGTCGCTTCCTTCTTCCTGGGATCGTGCCGCCATTCGACACATCAAGGCTTTCGGGGGAGATTTCGACATCTCGATAGTCCGCCTGCCATCAGGCAAACTCGAAGTGACGCTTTCGGGCCAGGGCGTCAGGACCCGGCACCACACCGTCACTCCCGGCTCCTCTATCCGCATTGACCTGTAGCCGGCAGCAAGCACTTTTGCTCTTAACTTTGCGTTTAACCGGGATATTTAATTTGTTTAATAAGCCCAAAAATCTTAAAAATGAAATTATCCATACTGGCAGGCCTCTGCCTTGCATTGTCGCTTCAGGCGGCAGCAGTCACCCTTTCCGGGTCAGAATCAGGACCGGATTCTCCGGCAATTTCCGAAGCTTCGAAACAGCGTGCCGCTGAATTGGTGTCGCAGATGACCCTTGAAGAGAAACTCTCTTACATCGGAGGCATCGACGGCTTCTACATCCGTGAAATCCCGCGTCTCGGCATCCCTCGCATCCGTATGGCCGACGGTCCGCAAGGTGTGAGAAACGATACCAGGAGCACGATGTATCCCTGCGGAATCGCGGCTGCAGCGACATGGAACAGAGATCTTGCATTTGCTTACGGTAAATCTCTCGGTACTGACGCCCGTGCCCGCGGCGTCCATATCATGCTCGGTCCCGGAGTGAACATCTACCGTTTTCCGAAATGCGGCCGGAATTTCGAATACTATGGCGAAGACCCGTATCTGACCTCGGAGACCGCTGTGGCTTATATCAGGGGCATGCAGTCTGTCGGGGTGATGTCCACCATCAAGCATTTCTGCGGAAACAACCAGGAATACAACCGCAATAACGGTTCGTCCGACATCGACGAGCGTACTTTGAACGAGATTTATCTGCCGGCTTTCCGCAAGGCCGTGCAGAAAGCCCGTACGGGAGCGGTGATGTCTTCCTACAATCTCGTGAACAGCGTACACATGACTGAGAACAAAGCCCTTATCAAGGATATGCTTAGAGACGAGTGGGGCTTCGAGGGCATCTTCATGTCGGACTGGACCGCCACTTATTCGAGTATCCTTTCGGCGAACAACGGCCTCGACCTTGAAATGTCCTGGGGCCAGTTTATGAATCCGCGTGTCTTGAAGACAGCCATAGAGACGGGCACTGTGACGGAAAAGACCATCGATGAGAAATGTCAGCACATTCTCCAGACTCTCATAGAGTTCGGCTTTTTCGACAGAGAGCAGAAGAATTCTTCCCTGCCGGAGCAGAATCCGGACTGCGACCTCACTGCGCTGAATGTGGCACGTGAGGCTGTCGTACTCCTTGAAAATGAAGGTGATTTTCTGCCATTCTCAAAGAAAGTCAGAAAAGTGGCCGTTTTGGGACCTAATTCAGGCAACATTCCTACCGGCGGAGGCAGCGGCTTCGTGAATCCGTTCACAACGGTTTCGGTCACTGAAGGAGTGGGTGAGTTCTACAAATTGATTCCGGATGCAGCGAAGGCCGATGCAGTGGTGTATTGTGCCGGCTTCAATTCAGACACCGAACACGAGGGCAGCGACCGTCCTTTCGAACTTCCGTCAGAGCAGATAGCCGAAATCGATTCCATAGCATCCCTGAATCCGAATCTCGTGATAGTGGTCAATGCCGGAGGCGGTGTGGATTTCAATCCTCTGCTCGACAAGGCAAAGGCTGTACTTATGGCCTGGTATCCGGGGCAGCAGGGCGGACGTGCCGTGGCCGAGATTCTTTCAGGCGAAGTGAACCCGAGCGGACGTCTTCCTGTCACCGTGGAGAAGCGGCTGGAGGACAATCCGGTATTCAACAACTACTATTGCAATACCGAAAGGTTATGGAACAGTCCCGAGCGCGTGACATATTTCGAGGGCGTTTTCGTGGGGTATCGCGGCTATGACCGTGCCGGCACGGAGCCTCTTTTCCCGTTCGGCTACGGCCTTTCGTACACGGATTTCTCGTTCTCCGACATTGCTGCGGAGAAGTTGTCTGACGGCAGGGTGCGCGTTACCGCTTCCGTGAAGAATACGGGGAAGCGTGCCGGAGCAGAGGTGGTGCAGCTTTATGTAAATGACGAGAAGGCCCGCGTGCCTCGTCCGGAAAAGGAACTGAAAGGCTATGAAAAGGTGTACCTCGAGCCTGGCGAGACCCGGCAGGTGGAGTTCATGCTCGATTCGGAGGCATTCGCGTTCTACGACATGGATCTTCATGAGTTCGTCGTGGAGCCGGGAGTCTTCAATATCCTCCTCGGTGCTTCCTCCCGCGACATCCGCCTTTCCACTGCCGTGACTCTGTAATCGTTTTCATCATGAAGAATCCGTCATTCAGGTTGACAATTCTGTTTTTCTGTCTTTTTTTCATAATTGGCATCCAGCGTGCCGGTGCAGGTGTGTGCGGACTCCGTGCAGACGAGAATGTAGAACTGATGTCGGTGCTGGCGAGACTGGCCGATTATCCTGAGTATTGCGTGACTGAGCAGTCATACGCAGCCGCTGTCGACAGCTGTTTCATCGCATATAAAGATCATCCTGCAGTCTTGTTCATGAAAGAAATCAGAAAAGAAAACGGGGTGATGTACGATGCTGTCATGGATATGGCGGTTCTTCTGGAGAAGCAGGATGGAAAACTGATTTTGACTGACGGGGCTGAATCCGGATTGGATTCCAGATGGGACGGAGTGAATGTCGGACATTTTCTTTCCTTGCTTAATCGGTTTTATCAGGATTCGGATTTTCATTCTTTCTTCGAAAGCCGGCAGCCATTTTATGAGGAGGTATTGGAACTTTTCAGGAATACGGAGATGGCGCGTTTCAATGAGGAATGGTATAAGGATTTCTACGGATATGACTCACAGGATATTTTCACGATTGTTATAGGGTTCGTAAATGGGTACTGCAGTTACGGATCAGGCAAATGCCTGCATGATAATAAGCGTGAAGCCTTTTCAATCATAGGCTATGACCGTAATTTTGGCAATGGGTGGTATACGCCGACTATTGTCCATGAATTCAATCATTCTTTCATAAATCCGACAGTTGAAAAGAATCTTCAGGTGCTGGAATCTCCTTGCGAGAGGTTGTACCAGTTCGTTTCCTCCCGAATGAAAGCACAGGCATACGGTTATTGGTCGTCATTTACATACGAATCTCTTGTCCGTGCAGCCGAAATCTGTTACAGAATGGACAACGGATATTCTGACAAGGAAATACAGGATGCGTTGATGTCTCAAATAAACCGCGGTTTTTGGTGGACACCTGAACTTGTCGTGCTTTTAAGGAAGTATGAAAGGAAGAAAGAGAAATACGGCAGTTTTGATAACTTCTTCCCGCAGCTTGTCAGGTTTTTCGAAAGGCAGGCTGACAAGGAGTGTCGGAGAATGCAGAAAGCCATCGACTCGCAGAATATGAAATGATGCGGAAATACAAAGGTTAAAAATAAGAAAATGAAGAAACTGACAATAATAGCTGCGGCGGCAGCAATATGCTCAGGCTGCGGAAATCAGCCTGTGGCTGATTTCGGAACCGTGATACCGCTTCCGGAGCGGATTGAACAAATTGCTGACGGACAGTTTGTCCTGAAGAACGGTGCCGTTGTCTCGTATGACAGCGGTGATTCTGCCATGGCGCGGAATGCCGCGTTCCTTGCCGACTTTATGAAGTCTGATCTTGGACTGAAGCTCCGGCTGGAGCCGGAAAAGAGAGAGACAGCTGCTGTGGTATTGTCCGTGGACACGCTCATTTCGAACCCAGAAGGTTACGAAATCACTGTCGGACAGGACGGTATTTCAATTTCAGGAGGTGCTCCGGGCGGAGTTTTCTACGGAATCCAGACTTTGCGCAAGGCTGTTCCTGCACAGACCGGGAGATGTTCCGGTGTGGAATTCCCGCTCGTGAAAGTGTCTGCCTCCCCGAGATTCTGGTACCGGGGAATGCACAGCGATGTGGTCAGACACTGGTTCCCTGTGGAATACATGAAAAAATACATTGATCTTATGGCTTTCCACGGGATGAATACCCTTCACTGGCATCTTTCCGACGACCAGGGATGGAGGATAGAGATTAAAAGGTATCCAGAACTGACCGAAAAGGGCTCTTACCGTGACGGGACAATGGCAGGCCGTGATACGTCCGTGTTCGACAATGTTCCTGTCAGCGGATATTTTACCCAGAATGAGATAAGGGAAGTCGTGGAATATGCTGCAGACCGTTATATAACGATTATTCCGGAGATAGACGTGCCGGGGCATATGATGGCAGCGCTGCATTGTTATCCTGAATTGGGGTGTACTGGCGGACCTTATGAAGTCTCGAAAATCTGGGGTGTGATGCCTGACATCCTTTGTGCCGGAAACGAGGATACTTTCACACTCCTTGAGGGCGTGTTCGATGAGGTTTGCTGTCTTTTCCCTTCTGAATACATCCACATAGGAGGCGACGAGGCTCCCCGGACAAGATGGGAGCACTGCCCGAAGTGTCAGGCGAGGATAAAGGCCGAGGGACTGGTGGATGACGCTTCGTCTTCTGCCGAGGCCAAGCTTCAGAGCTATTTTATGACTCGTGTCGAGGAGTATCTTGCATCGAAAGGCCGGAAAATCATCGGCTGGGACGAGATTCTCGAGGGCGGGGTGTCGCAAAGCGCCACTATCATGTCCTGGAGAGGCGTGGCCGGCGGGCTTGAGGCTTCCCGTCGCGGCCACGATGTCATCATGACTCCTTGCGACTACATGTATTTCGATTACTATCAGTCCGATGATTTCGACAATGAGCCAATGGCCATGACCGGCTACGTGCCTCTTGAAAAGGTCTACGGTTTCGACCCGATATTGCCGGAGATGGCAGCTGAGGAAGCCTCTCATATCCTCGGAGTCCAGGCAAATCTCTGGGCCGAATATATTTCCACTCCGGAACATGCCTTCTATATGGCACTTCCGAGGATGGCGGCTCTTAGCGAAGTCCAGTGGCTCTATCCAGACAGGAAGGACTGGAACTCATTTACCGGGAGGCTGTCGTCTTTCGTGAAATTCTATGACCGCGACGGCTACAATTACGCCCGCAATCACCTTGACTGACACCTTCCCCGGTCCGAGTGCCTTGAAAAAAACCGAAGTTTTAGGACGCTATCTCCTAAAACTTCGGTTTTTTATTGCTTTTAGAACGCAGTATCCGAGAAATTATATCATATTGCCTATGGGAACAGATGCGCGATTCCGTTGTCCGATGTAATACGATAGTCATCCACTGTGATGAGATATTTCCTGAAATTATCCGGAATCATTCCTGCATTCTCCAACAAGCAATCAAAAATAAAAAAAATTTGGATTTGTGGGGGGGGGTATCTTTATATTTGCTGAAATTATTTACAACCAATTCTAACTTTAATCGTTATGAGAGTATTTCTGAATGTCTGGTGGCACCTTACCTTAGGTTTTGTGTTGGCATTGGCGTATGCCGTTATGGGGCTGTTCTATTGCTGTACTGTAATCCTTTTCCCAGTGGGCCTGGGGTGGCTACAGTTCGCGAAATTCCTGCTTGCACCGCACACTTCGGCGATGGTTTCGAAGTCGGATCTTGCATTGTTAACGGGCAAGAGCCAGGGGACGGCAATGAAGACCTACTCGTTGATAATCAGGATTCTGTATTTTCCGTTCGGCCTTGTGGCATCACTTAGCGCCATAGGTATGACGGTGGGGTACTGCATCACGATAATCGGGATTCCTTCGGGACTGGTCTGGGCACGGTCGCTGTCGACGATTTTCAATCCGGTGAACAAGGTGTGTGTGCCGAGGTCTGTGGCTGAGGAGATAGAAAGGATCAAGGCAGGCAATACCGTCAGCAGGTATTCCGGACAGCAGCCATCGGGTGTGGCAAAAGCCGCAGGGAATGGTGGTAATGTATCGGTCCGGGCTTCTGCATCTTTGGCGACTCCTGCGTCTCCGGTCAGAAGCTGTACAATGGAAAAATTGGAGGAAATAATTGCATCTCCGGAAATGTACAAGGCCGAACTTGTGGATGCTGCACGGCATGAGATAGAGGTGAGAAGCAAAGCGGAAGGGTTGAAAGAGAAGGCGGCAGAGTTCGATGATGCAAAGCTTCAGGAAATACTTTCCAGTTCCGGGACATATTCGGACGAACTGGTCTATGCATGCATCTGCGAGAAGTCAAGACGGGACACTGAGCGCGAAATCAGGATGAAGGAGGAGCAGGAAGCTGCCCGGATCAAGGCGGAACAGGAGGAAGAAGCCAAAAGGCAGCACAGGATAGAAGTGTGGACGCGTGTCAGACCGTACGTTTTCGCCGGTGCTGCTGCTGCGGTGATTGCAGGGCTCGTCATCTATCTCACATCAGATCCTCATCAGTATGCAAGAGGCTCCAAACTTTGGGAAAAGGGCAAATTGGACAAGTCGGCAGCTGTCCTGACAAAAGTGAAGAATGCAAACTACAAGTACTATCCGTTTGCGAAATACAAACTGTATATGTACAACTTATATTATCAGGCAGATACGGCTTCTGCTGCAGCAGCGTTGAGGGCCGGTGCCGAGGACAATACCGGCAGAGCTTGGGTGGAGTGTCCTGAGGTCGTCAGGGAATACGCCCATCATCTCGAAAGCGGTGACCTGCAGCCGTATATTCCGAAAAATTTCGTCAAGGCGGCGGCCTTGTATGAAAAGTCGTGGGAAACGGACAACAGACTCAAGGCCGGGGCTTTGTACTATACAGCGCATATCTACAATGAGGCAAGGGAAATCTTCGAATCATATTATAGTTCCCCTATGGCCAAAGGCTATCTCGGTATGATGTATCTTTACGGTCAGGGAGGTCTGGAACAGGACTTCGGCTCGGCTTACGATTATCTTATGGCGGCACCGGATGACCTGCCTTTCGTGGTACATAAGGGGGATCTGACGTTGTATCTGAGAAAACTGAAATATTCGTCATTCAAATTTGTCGGTATCGATATAGTGAAAAAGGCCAATGAATATTATGGAATAGCGGCAGGTCTCGACCCTGAGTGTGAAGAATACAGAATCCGAAAGGAGGTGACGGATGCTGTCGTTGCGGCTTATAAAAAAGGTCCGTATGAGGCTACGTCCTTTGTGAATTTCAGAACGATTCATAACAGCAGATACTGGGATTCGTATTCTTTCAAATCCGGTGACCATTCCGGATTTTACTGTGGGATGCTGTCTCAAGGTAATAATAAAATATTCCCGAACGGCTGGGGAGTTTTTTCCTGGGATTCGAATTCTCTAAGAATGACCAAATATTCCTGGCTCAAGGAGACAAACTCGCTTGGAATCTATATACTGTCAGACTATACGGTCGGTGTGGGAAAAATTGACAATGACTCGCACTTGTCGGAAGGAGTTGTCACAAGCCCCGACGGCGTCAAAACTGTAGTGAATAGCCGGTAGATATAGTTATCAGCAAAGATATTATCTCCCCTGATATGTCATCGCGAGCGAAGCCGAGGTACTGGCAGGAATCTTCAGGCAGATTTCTCCACTCCCTCCGGTCGGTCGAAATGACAGTAAGGGGCTCGGATTTCCATAGCTGGATTAAGGTTTTCAAATATGATTGAAACTTTTGTAGAAATACGATAAAAATTCAAACGTATTTGAAAATTTTAGTATTTTTGCGAAAAGTTTCAATTATGATTGAAAAAATCGGAAAATACAATTTCTGGAACGGAAATTCCGTAGAATTAGGATATCGGCGTCATTCTTATACTGAAAAGATTGGCAAATACGTCGGAAACAGGCTGATCAAAGTCCTTACTGGCCAGCGCAGAGCCGGCAAAAGCTTTATATTGAGGCAGATTGCCAATCAACTTTTAGCAGACGGTGTCCCGGCTGATAATATCCTGTATATCAATAAGGAATATATTGAATATGGGCAGATAGACAATTATATGGATCTTCAGTCGTTTTATGAGGAGTATATGCGGGAACTGGCTCCTTCGGGGAAGGTCTGGTTGTTTATAGATGAAGTACAGTACATTGACGGTTGGGAAAAATTCGTGAATTCCCATGCCCAGGATTTTGCGGAACAGTGCGAGATCTTTCTGTGCGGCTCGAATTCCTGTCTGCTTTCCGGAGAACTGGCTTCCATGCTTTCTGGGCGATATGTACAGTTTGAGGTGCTTCCGTATTCGTTCAGAGAATATTGCGAAGTGTCATCTTTATCGGAAAGCAGGGATTCTTATTTGAAGTACATTCATTCCGGGGCCTTACCGGAGCTGTTCAATCTTTCGGATGAGGAAATGAGGAGAAACTATGTGTCTTCATTGAAAGATACTGTTATGTTCAGGGACATAATGCAGCGCTACAGCCTGAAAGACGGACGTCTTTTAGATGATTTGTTTACTTACGTAGTGAACAATGCGGCTTCACTTGTGTCTGTAAGGAATATTATAAACTGGTTCGCTTCGAAGAAACGGAGGACCAATTATGAAACGGTTTCCACTTATTTGGGCTACATAGAAAGTTCTTATCTGATACATCGTGCCGAGAGGTACAATATACGAGGTAAGGATACGGTTGCGGGAAATGTCAAATATTATGCGAATGATCTGGCCTATAGGAATTATCTTTATGGCGGGTTCGGTTACGGAGACGGCTATTTGCTGGAAAATGCCGTCTATTTGGAGTTGCGCAGACAAGGTTATGATGTGTATGTCGGCAATGTCGGGAATAAGGAGGTGGACTTTGTCGCGATGAAAGGCGATGACCGTGTATATTATCAAGTGGCGATGACGGTTTCCGATCATGCGACTTTTGAGAGGGAGTATTCTCCTCTAAGGATGATTCCTGACAGTTTCAGAAAATGTGTTGTCACATTGGATGATTATCATATACCATCGGAAAACGGCATCGTGCATCTGCTCCCATGGGAGATATAGTTTTTTCGGTCAGGGTCTCTGAAAAGTGAAAAAAATCCGGAAGTTTTAGGATGCAGTGTCTTAAAACTTCCGGATTTTTAATCATATTTTTCTCCATAATACATTTATTGTACGGTTTCTATTGACTGATAGCCGTTCGCTTTTACCGACAGCAAGAATAAGATTAGCATAAGCTTTTCTGAGAATTTCATTCGTTATCCATACATGCAAAGACTGATAAGAGCCTGCCTCAAGCAATGCGTTTGCATACTCTTGAGGAAACATGTTTTTGAATAATCCGCCATTAATTTCGTGTTATTGCCCTGCGACTCCAAAAGGGCTGAAAACAAAGAAAGTGTGGAGCCGATTTCGTTTATCTTCAAGAAGGTTGTGGCGAACCTAAACACGAATAAACGTTCCAATACCCCACACTCGGATAGATATGAGGTATCCGCGGGTACAGAATACCGCTTCCGCATAGTCTAAACGAATGAATGAGTGCTGTCCGGTTGTCCTCGTGTTTTGAAAATTGCCACATTTTCTTGAAAGGACAGTGCGAAAACACTTTCTTCAATATGTAATGCCGGTTATCCGACATTCACAAATGATAGTAAACATTTTCGATAAACGGACAGTGGTTTATTCTTCCTTCTTTTCGGAGTCCTGCCCCTGGGCTTTCTTCGGGCGCATCTGCGGGAAGAAGAGGACATCCTGGATGGTAGGGGAGTTCGTCATGAACATGGTCAGACGGTCGATTCCCATACCCATACCCGATGTAGGAGGCATGCCGTATTCGAGGGCGCGGACGAAGTCCATATCGATGTACATGGCCTAGTCATCGCCGTGCTCACGCTGCTTCAACTGGTCCTGGAACCTTTCCAGCTGGTCGATCGGGTCATTCAGCTCGCTGTAGGCGTTGGCCAGTTCCTATCCGCAGACGAAAAGCTCGAAACGCTCGGTAAGAGCCGGGTTGCTGCGGTGCCTCTTGGTCAGTGGAGACATCGAAACAGGGTAGTCCGTGATGAAGGTAGGCTGCACGAGATGGCTTTCGCAGTATTCTCCGAAGATGGCGTCGATCAACTTCCCTTCTCCCATTTCCGGGGTCACAGGAACGTTAAGTTTCGCACAGGTCTCGCGGAGTTGCGTCTCGTCCATTCCGGCTATGTCCACTCCGGCGTATTCCTTTATGGCCTCGAGCATCGGAAGGCGGCGGTAAGGAGGTTTGAAATCCACCTTCCGCTCGCCGATGGTCACCTCCGTAGTGCCGTGGAGGGTAAGAGCCACTTTCTCCAGCATCTTCTCCACGAATTCCATCATCCAGATATAGTCCTTGTAGGCTACATATATCTCCATGCAGGTGAATTCCGGATTGTGGGTCTTGTCCATCCCCTCGTTGCGGAAATCCTTGGCGAATTCGTAGACTCCGGAATAGCCTCCGACTATCAGACGCTTGAGATAGAGCTCGTTGGCAATCCTGAGGTAAAGGTCTATGTCCAAGGCATTGTGATGCGTGATGAACGGTCTTGCCGTCGCACCGCCCGGAATGGACTGGAGAATAGGGGTTTCCACCTCTAAGCAGCCTGCGGCGTTGAAGTACTCCCGCATCGTGGAAATGATTTTGCTCCTCATCACGAAAGTCTGGCGTACCTGCGGGTTGACAATCAGATCCACGTATCTCTGCCTGTATTTCAGTTCCGGATCAGAGAACGCGTCATATACCTCTCCGTCCTTTTCCTTGACGATAGGGAGTACCCTCAGCGACTTGCTGAGCAGGGTGAGTTCCTTTGCATGGACTGACAGCTGTCCGGTCTGGGTGATGAAAGCGAAGCCTCTGATGCCTATGATGTCGCCGATGTCGAGAAGTTTCTTGAAGACTGTATTGTACATGGTCTTGTCTTCTCTCGGGCAGATTTCATCGCGTTTGATGTAGACCTGGATTCTTCCGGTCTCGTCCTGGAGTTCGATGAATGATGCCGCTCCCATAATCCTGCGGGACATGATTCTTCCTGCAATCACGACATCGGCCAGATTCCCTTTCTCAGGGTCATATTCATCCTTTATCTTCTGTGCAGTCGCGTTTACCGGGTAAAGTGCTGCCGGGTATGGGTCTATGCCCAGTTCCCTGAGTTTCCCCAATGCTTCGCGCCTGTTGCGCTCCTGTTCGTTGAGCTCCAAATTTTCCATATTCCTTATATTTTTACCGTGCGCCATACCGGCGCAATGTCACAATCTGCAAAAATACTTAAAAAATCCGCTCGCAACAAAAAACCGTACGGGCCGGACCGCCTATTTCGGTGCTATTTTGTACAGTACGCCTGCAATGATCGCATAAAGGAGATTCGGCGACCACAGTGCAAGCCCGGGGGACATGACCCCCGTATAGACGAACATTTCACTGAACCGCTGGAAAAGGATGTACGAGAAACTGAGCGCGATGCCGATCCCGATATTCCACCCCATGCCTCCGCGCCGCTTTTTCGAAGAGAGCGCCACGCCCATAATCGTCAGGATGAAGGCGGAGAACGGCATGGCGAACCGTTTGTGCTTCTCGATAAGAGCATCCTTGATGTTGGCGTCCCCCCGCATCTTCTGGGTCTCGATAAGGGTGTTCAGCTCTTTGTAATTGAGGGATTCCAGGGTGTTCTTCTTCATGTAGAAGTCTGTTACCGTGAGGTTTATGACGGTATCGAGCTGGGCTCCGCTGCGAATTCTGTCCTCAAGGGAATTCGTGTAGTCCCTGATGAAATACTTTTTCAGTTTCCAGCCGTTGAATGTGGTGTCCCATACGGCTGTTTCGGCGGAAAGTTTGGAAACCAGCTGGTTGTCCCTTATTTCTTCGAGGGTGAACCGGTATGCCGTATTGTTCCAGGAACTGAAGGATTCGACATAGACGAATTCTCCCGGGGAAATCTGGTAGTGGATATTCCTGTTGGTATTGGCAGTGGACGATTTCAGGTATTTGTTCTCGAACTTTACCAGTTCCTTGTTGGAATTGGGAATTATGAACAGGTTCAGACACAGGGAGAAAATTGCGATGATGGTGGCGGAGACTATGTACGGCACCATCATCCTGTGGAAACTTACCCCGCAGGACAGTATGGCGATGATTTCGGAATTTCCGGCCATTTTCGACGTGAAGAAGATAACCGTGATGAATACGAACAGGGCGCTGAACATATTCATGAAATACGGGATGAAGTTGAAGTAATAGTCGAAAATGATGGCTTTCAGCGGAGCTTCCTTGCTGACGAAATCATCGATTTTCTCGCTTATGTCGAAAATGATGACGATGCCGATGATCAGAATCAGGGCAACGAAAAATGTGGAGATGAATTTCTTTATTATGTACAAGTCGAGCAGTCTCGGCTTCAGTTCCAGCTGTCTCATTTTCTGTCGTTTGGAAAGCGTGATTTAAAGTCTCGTCATAATCCTTCGCACCGTGGCCTCCTTCCAGGTGCTGAAATCTCCGGCCTTGATGTGCCGTCTTGCCTCCCGGACGAGTTCGAGGTAGAATGCCAGATTATGCTCGCTCGCTATCTGTCCGGCGAAAATCTCCCCGGCAACGAAAAGATGCCGCAGGTATGCCTTGGTGTAAGTCCTGTCCACGAAAGATGTCCCTTCGGGATCGATGGGGGAGAAGTCGTCGGCCCACTTCCGGTTTCTCATGTTCATAATGCCGTTCCAGGTAAACAGCATGCCGTTCCGTCCGTTTCTGGTAGGCATCACGCAGTCGAACATATCCACTCCGCGGGCTATGCCTTCCAGGATGTTCGCCGGAGTACCTACTCCCATAAGGTATCTCGGCCTGTCGTCCGGCAGAATCGGGCAGACCGTCTCGAGCATTTCGTACATTTTCTCGGTAGGTTCTCCTACAGACAGCCCGCCTATGGCATAGCCTTCCCTGTCGAACGAGGCGGCGAATTCTGCGGCCCTTCTGCGCAGATCAGGATATACGCATCCCTGGACTATCGGGAAAAATGTCTGCGAATATCCGTACAGCGGTTCCGTCTCATCGAAATGCCTGATGCATCTTTTCAGCCATGACTCCGTGAGATCGAGGGATTTCCTGGCATATTCGTACGATGCGTCGCCAGGAGTGCATTCATCGAGGGCCATGATGATGTCCCCGCCGATTATGCGCTGCGTATCGACATTGTTTTCGGGCGTAAAGGTATGCCTGGAGCCGTCGATGTGCGAGGAAAACGTGCATCCGTCGGGTGTCAGCTTCCTGATGGGGGAAAGGGAAAATACCTGGAAGCCTCCGCTGTCGGTCAGTATGGGCCTGTCCCAGGAGATGAACTTGTGCAGTCCTCCGGCCGCTTTCAGGATCTCGAGGCCGGGACGGAGATACAGATGATAGGTGTTGCCGAGTATTATTTCAGCCTTTATATCTTCTTTCAGATCCCTGTGGTAAATGCCTTTGACGGAACCGACGGTGCCCACAGGCATGAAAATGGGCGTTTCTATCTGCCCATGATCAGTGGTGATGATTCCGCATCTGGCGGCCGAACCCGGATCTGACGCTGTCCTGACAAATTTCATCTTCTTCTGAATTTTCAAACTCCAAAGATAGCAATTTTGTCCGAATGTTACTATCTTTGTCAAATTAGCGCCGCCTGCAGAACGGATTCCAGAGCCTTCGCGGCGGCAGTTCGTAATAACACTGTAAAACTGACAAGATGGACAAGGCTATACGTATCAGGCTTATCCTGATGAATTTCTTCCAATGGGCTGTATGGGGTGCATACCTCACATCCATGGGCAGTTATCTCGTAACAGTAGGACTTGCCGGGAAAATAGGTCTGTTCTATGCCATGCAGGGCATAGTTTCCATTTTCATGCCGGCCATCATAGGAATAATCGCCGACAAGTACATACCGGCCCAGAGGCTTCTCGGTATCTGCCACCTTATAGCGGGCGCGGCTATGACAGCGGCAGGCCTTTACGGCCAGTCGGCAGGTGCAGGAGTGCAGTTCGGGGTGCTTTTCGCCCTGTATTCCATAAGCGTGGCCTTTTACATGCCTACCATCGCGCTTTCGAATTCAGTGGCTTTCAAGGTCCTGGTCAAGAACGGGTTCGACACCGTAAGGGATTTCCCTCCGATCAGGGTATTCGGCACCGTAGGCTTTATCTGCAGCATGCTTTTCGTGAATTTTATGAAAGACTCCGACGGCATACAGTTCCAGCACACGTATAACCAGTTCTTCGTTTCAGGCGTGACCGGCCTGGCCGTCTTCCTGTACAGTTTCACTCTGCCTGCGTGCCCGGTAAACAGGAATTCAGGCTCGCAGAGTCTTGCAGAAGCGTTGGGAGCCAAGGCATTCCGCCTTTTCAAGGACAGGGGTATGGCCACTTTCTTCATCTTCTCCATGCTTCTCGGAGTCGCGCTTCAGATTACCAACGGTTTTGCCAATCCGTACATTTCCCATTTCACTGAAATTCCGGAATATGCGGACACGTGGGGTGCCAGGAATGCCAATGCCCTGATATCCATATCGCAGATGTCCGAGACTCTCGGAATCCTTCTGATTCCTGTCGCAATGAAATGGCTGGGTATAAAGAGGGTGATGCTTACGGCAATGATAGCCTGGGTTTTCCGCTTCGGCCTTTTCGGCTTCGGCGATCCGGGGCCTGGAGTCTGGATGTTCATCCTGTCGATGATAGTCTACGGTGTGGCTTTCGACTTCTTCAATATTTCCGGAGCCCTCTATGTGGAGCAGCGCTCTTCGGATGAAGTCAAGTCCAGTGCCCAGGGCCTTTTCATGCTGATGACCAACGGTGTCGGTGCGACTGTCGGTACGCTTTCCGCGCAGGCCGTCGTCAACCATTTCGTCTATGATGCGGCAGAGCCGTCCTGGAATACGGCCTGGTTCATCTTTGCAGGCTATGCCCTCCTCGTTGCAGTCCTCTTTGCCATCTGCTTCCGAGACCCGGGCAAGGGCCCGTATGCGAAAATCTCATAGACGGGAGGGGGAGGACATCCTACATTATCTGACTGATGGAAGAATCGGACGACGGTACCAGAGAAGAAACATTTGCGTTGCCCGAGTAAATGAGTTCGCTCCTGCCGGACAATGCACCTGAAATACGTCCGTCGGAGTGGAAACACACATCGCTCGAACCGGAAATATTGCCGGTGAAATCATTTATCTGCAGGTAAAACGGTCCGGTATACGAGTCGGTCGCCGGATAAAGTTCGGAGTAGTCGCTTATCGTAGCATAGCACTCCTGCACCTGTCCGTCCATCATAAGTTCCGACGAAGACAGAAGAGTCAAGTCGGCATCCTCGATACGAGCATTGCCTGCATAAAAGACGGAACTGTTCTCCAGCTGCATGGTCACGGATGGCACCAGAAATTCCGTGAAATGGAATTCAGACCTCGTGTCAGCCGTAAAATAATACGTATCGTAGTCGAACCATGATTCCCGGTCCAGTTCCGCCATGCTGAATACGGCATAATTGGACAGGGACACGGAATTCACATCCCTGTTTTCAGGGATTTTGACCACTGTCTCGTAACTTCCGGAGAAATATTCCCCGTCCGCGTACTCTACAACCAAAGCGCCGCCTCTGAGATAAATCTCAATATGTGGCAGGACATTCACGTCGGATGTGATTTCGATTTCATCGTAAGACGGAGATACGCTGACTGTAATTTTCCCGTTGACCTCTATGGACGAATAACTTCCCGGTACCTCCATAAAGACGGTCTCGGATACTCCTGCCACTTCTGTTCCGGAGCAGCCGGCTGCCATCAGGGCAGCCGCTGCCAGAACCCGAATCATATTCCTGTTCATGTTTACAGAATTTTCCGGACTGTTTTACTTTCTGTCAGCCAGACCGAGCTTTTTCAGCAGGGCCTCCGGCTGTGGATTGTGTCCTCTGAATCTCTTGTACAGTACAGCCACATCTTCCGTACTGCCTTTGGAGAGGATATTGTCACGGAACGAGGCGGCTACTTCCCTGTTGAAAATACCTTTTTCCTGGAACAGGGAGAATGCATCGGCTTCCAGAACTTCGGACCACTTGTATGAATAGTAGCCGGCCGAATATCCCCCGGAGAAAATATGGCTGAATGACGGTGAGAATGCGGCACCCTTGATAGGAGGCATTATCGTCACCGGAGCCGTCACTTTCTTTTCGAATTCCTCGGTACTTTCTGCCGGAAGTTCCTTCAGAGTATGCCAGGCCATATCCATGATTCCGTATCTCAACTGGCCTACCTGGGAGTATGCCGCCAGATAGTTCTTGGATGCGGCTATCTTGGTTATGAGAGAATCGGGTATCACTTCGCCTGTCCTGTAATCCTTGGCGAAAGTGTCGAGATACTCAGGCTCGAAAGCCCAGTTTTCCATAATCTGGGACGGAAGTTCCACGAAATCCCGAGGTACTGAAGTACCTGTGACCGAAGAATATCTTCCTTCAGCGAGAATGCCGTGAAGCGAATGTCCGAATTCGTGAAGCAATGTCGTGAATTCGCCGTGGGTAAGAAGCGACGGAGCGTTTTCAGTCGGCTTGGTAAAGTTCGTCACGATGCTGATGAACGGCCTTTCCTCCACTCCATTGTAAATGCACTGCTCCCTGAATGCGGTCATCCATGCACCTCCTCTCTTGCTGGCCCTCGGGAAGAAATCCGCATAGAACAGGGCCATATGCCTGCCGTTTTCATCCTTTACATCATACACCTTTACATCCTTGTGGTATACGGGCACGTTATGTATCTCCGTAAATGTCAGACCGTAAAGTCTGTTAGCCAGATCGAAGACTGCGTCTATGCAGTTTTCCAGACGGAAGTACGGTTTCAGAAGTTCTTCGTTCAGAGCATATTTGGCCTCTCTGTATTTCTCGGACCAGTAAGAGAAGACCCAGGATTCAAGCCGGTCTCCGGTAAAGCAGTTTTCCTTTGCATAGTCGAAGATATCGGCGATTTCCTCCTTTGCATACGGGAGTGACGGTTCCAGAAGTTCGTTCAGGAACGAATTTACGGTCTCCGGATTTTTCGCCATCTTGTCTTCCAGGGCGTAGTCGGCGTATGTCTCATAACCGAGCATCTGCGCTATCTTTATCCGCAGATCGACGATTTTCCTGACAGTTTCCGTGTTGTCGAACTCTCCTCCGACCGCTCTGGTCATATATGCCATGTAAACCTCTTTTCTCAATTCCCTGTTTGAAGAGAATTTCATAAAAGGACCGAAACTCGGGTAATCCAGGGTTATGGCCCAGCCTTCAAGCCCTTTTTCACGGGCAGTCATCGCAGCCATATCCACCACATAGCCGGGAAGCCCTTCCAGATCGGTGCTGTCGGTAATATTCAAGGTATATGCATTCGTGGCGGCCAGGACATTCTTGCCGAACGCGAGAGTCGCCAGGGACAGCTCCTCCGAATATTTCGTGTAAGCCTCCCTGTCGGAATCCGGCAGATTCGCTCCGTTCCGGACGAAAGACCTGTAGGTGTCTTCCAGAAGGGTCTTCTGATCCTGGGCAAGGTCAAGCGAGTCTTTTTTCATGTAAACAGCCTTGACCCTTTCGAACAGCGGCTTGTTCAGGGATACGTACATAGAATATTCTGTCATCATAGGGGCGATTTCCTCGGCGATGGCCTGCATTTCATCGTCCGTATCGGCCTCCATCAGATTATAGAAAATGCCGGCCACACGCTGCAGCGTGCGTCCGCTGTATTCCAGGGCTTCTATGGTATTGGCAAAGTCCGGCTCTGCAGGATTTGCCGTTATGGAATCTATTTCCGCCTTGGCTTCTTCGATGCCTTGTCTGAAGGCAGGTATGTAATGCTCGTTCCTTATTTTGTCGAACTGAGGCGCTCCATACGGATTTTTCGACTCCGTCAATAAAGGGTTTTCCATATTGCAAGATGTAAGTAAGACCAGCGCTGCCGCTGCAATTATTGAAGAAAATTTCATTTTCAGATAATTTATTGATTCAACGAAGATGCGAAGATATAAAAATTTCGGGAAGAACCGCCTCAAATTTCGGCATTAACCTTCGATATGGATGTGACGACGCCTCCCGAAATACAATATTTCATATCATAGCACAGGAAAGTCTCTTTAGACTGTTTCTTCACGTATGAAGTGAAATATTCGAATCTGAAGCCCATGCTTTTCATATCGGCGACTGGTATGTTCCGCAGCGACGTACGCCGAAGGGAATCCAGAATATAATAGTTCCTTTCCAGCGATGACTTGACCTTCTGCCTGTATTGGCGGCTGGTCTGGGTCTGTCTGTTATGGTATCTGTTCTTGCAGGACTCGCAGCAGAATTTCTTGTCCGATCTTCCGTATGAGATTCTGTCCCCGCATTCTATGCAGACATTGGTCTGAACAGTCTTTTCCTTGTACATTGTTTTCAGGTTTTTCCCAAAGTTTGCAGTTAGGTCCTGAAATTCCAAAAACAGTATGCCGTTTTTTTATCTTCCGGTAAGATATTTTTCTTTTTATTTAAGTTTTTCCTTTTCCTGAAGTTTTCCGGCCCGGAACGGATTTCATACGGAAAAAGAAAAAACTTTCAGAAAAACGAAATCTTCTTTTACAGTATTTTTCTTTCGGTTTTTATTACGTTACTTCGCTTCCGGTCTGCAACACGTGCGCACTGTTTGACCACAATGAATTTTCTAAACAAAAGACTTATGGAACAGTTGAACAGAATCGAACTGAAGGGGAATGTGGGAAACGTCCGGCTTTCGACAGTCGGGGAAAACCAGGTGGCCCGTTTTTCACTGGCTACCAATTTTATTTACAAGGGAAAGGAAGGCGATGCCGTCATAGAAACCACCTGGCATAATGTCGTGGCATGGAACGGGAGAGGGATGCCAGACCTGACCAAAATAGAAAAGGGACAGCCTCTTTACGTGTGCGGGAGACTGCGTTCATCCAAATTCACCGGAAGCGACGGCACGGAAAAGCAGATTTACGAAGTCATTGCCAGCAAAATCGCTTTTGAGGATCCGAACCCTATGCAATGCGGCCTCTGAGGACACTGATTAGGAAAGGATGGAGCGCGTAGGCCCGGCATGAAGTCCGGCTTCGGCAAAATAATGCTCGAGGGTGACTCATCGGGAGGAATTTCAAGGCTTCTTCTGAGCCACCCTCGTGTTTCCGGGCTTTCGGAACAGATGTTCTGTGGAGCTTATTCGGAAAGATAGTTTCTGATATTGTCCAGAACCTTTCTGCTCATCCTTATAAAAGACTGGGAAGTCCTCCCTGAAGAGACTTTCATACATCTTACGTGAGGATTTTCAAGCAGATGCTCTCTTCTATTACTCCGGCCGTTATTCCGGACGTGTAGCTGAGCATTACCGCATCCGCATCTCCTATTCTCCCGATAATTTCGGCATCGTCCGCCGGAATGTCATGACAGTATATTACCTCGTCCGCATACGTTTTCAGTTCCGCATCCGCTTCCGGAACAAGTCCCAGAGGCTCTATCGCCACGATTTTTCTGAATCTTTTCATTTTTTCAATTTTGGAATTTCACCCCGAAAATACTTTATAAAATCCATACGATGAAAAATTTCGACAAGGTTCCTGTCAAAAAACGGTATCGATATAAACAAATTTGAAAAACTAAAAATAAGCGCTATATTTGCCGCCGCTTAAGAGAGAAAATATTATTCTAACATTATTTACCGATATTAACGGGATTTCTTATGGAATTGAACGAAAAATTTATCGACGGCATCTGGAGCAGCAAAATCGACGTCTCGGACTTTGTTTACAGAAACATTACTCCATATACGGGAGACGCCTCCTTCCTGTGCGGACCGACTGACAGGACCAGAAAGCTCTGGGACAAATGCCTGGCAGCTATGGAAGAGGAAAGACAGAACAACGGTGTCAGATCAATCGATGCAAAAACCATTTCTACCATCACTTCACACAAGGCAGGCTATATCGACAGGGAAAATGAACTGATTGTAGGGCTTCAGACGGACGAACTTCTGAAAAGGGCCATCAAACCTTTCGGAGGCTGGAGAGTAGTGGAGAGAGCGTGCAACCAGAACGGTGTGGAACTCGACCCGAAGGTAAAGGAGATTTTCACTCACTACCGCAAGAGCCACAACGACGGAGTATTCGACGTATATACAGAAGAAATCCTGAAATTCAGGTCGTTGGGTTTCCTTACGGGTCTTCCCGACAACTATTCCCGCGGCCGTATCATAGGAGACTACCGCAGGCTGGCGCTTTACGGAGCCGACCGGCTCATCGAAGCCAAGAAGGAAGATCTGCGCGGTCTCACGGGACCTATGACCGAAGACAGAATCAGGCTGCGTGAGGAAGTGGCGGAGCAGATCAAGGCCCTGAATGAAATAAAGACTCTCGGAGAGTATTACGGTCTCGAACTCGGAAGGCCGGCCTATAACGCACACGAGGCAGTCCAGTGGGTATATATGGCATATCTCGCCGCTGTCAAGGAACAGGACGGAGCTGCCATGTCCCTCGGAAGCGTATCTTCATTCCTCGACATTTATATTGAGTACGATCTGACGCACGGTATTCTGGATGAAAGTCATGCACAGGAACTCATCGACCAGTTCGTGATGAAACTCAGGATGGTGCGCCACCTCAGGATGCAGGCATACAACGATATTTTCGCCGGAGACCCGACCTGGATTACCGAATCCATCGGAGGCCGGTTCAACGACGGTAAAATCAAGGTTACCAAGACTTCATTCCGCTTCCTGCAGACTCTCTACAACCTCGGTCCTGCACCGGAGCCGAACATGACCGTCCTCTGGAGTCCTGAACTGCCGGAAGGATTCAAGAATTTCTGCGCCAAGGTATCCATCGATACCAGTTCGGTACAGTACGAAAATGACAACCTGATGCGCGAAGTACGCAAATGCGATGACTACGGTATCGCCTGCTGCGTGTCATATCAGGCAGTAGGAAAGGCCATACAGTTTTTCGGCGCCCGCGCGAACCTCGCCAAGGCCCTGCTGCTGGCCATCAACGGCGGCCGCTGCGAAAATACCGGCACACTGATGGTAGAAGGCATCGAACCGCTGAAAAGCGATGTCCTGAACTATGATGAAGTGCTTGCAAATTACAAGAAAGTGCTTCACGAAGTCGCACGCGTGTACAACGAGGCTATGAACATTATCCACTACATGCACGACAAGTACGACTACGAGAGATCCCAGATGGCGTTCATAGATACGAATCCTTCCATAAATCTCGCATACGGTGTCGCCGGAATGTCCATAGCGGCGGACTCTCTCTCGGCCATAAAGTTCGCGAAGGTAACCGCCCACCGGAATGAAGACGGTCTTACGGATTCATTCAAGATCGAAGGCGAGTACCCATGCTTCGGAAATGACGATGACAGGGTGGACAACATAGCCAGAGAACTCATCCACTATTTCAACGGAGAACTCTGCAAGCTTCCTATTTACAAGAATGCGGAACCGACGCTTTCCATCCTTACCATTACTTCGAACGTAATGTACGGAAAGAAGACGGGCGCGACCCCTGACGGACGTCTTAAGGGTGTGGCATTCGCACCTGGAGCGAATCCTATGCACGGAAGGGACTGTCACGGAGCCATAGCATCGCTCAGTTCGGTTTCCAAACTCGACTATCACGATTCCATGGACGGCATCAGCAACACATTCTCCATAGTACCTAAGTCTCTGGGACCTACGGACGAAGAGAAAGTAGACAATCTCGTCACTATGATGGACGGCTACTTCACCAAGGGTGCGCATCATCTGAACGTGAATGTCCTGAACCGTGAAATGCTGGAAGATGCGATGGAACATCCGGAAAAGTATCCTCAGTTGACCATCAGAGTTTCGGGATATGCCGTGAATTTCGTCAAGCTCAGCCGTGAGCACCAGCTGGAAGTCATAGCACGTACTTTCCACCAGAGCATGTAAACGCTTGCTTGAAATTCAGTAATTGCACATGAAACTGAAAGTACATTCATACGAAAGTATGGGAACTTACGATGGGCCGGGTCTCCGGCTCGTCGTTTTTCTGCAGGGCTGTCCTTTCAAGTGTCTGTATTGTGCCAATCCCGATACAATGACTTTTGAAGGCGGGACAGAGACTTCTTCCGGGGAAATACTGAAAATGGCATTGAACCAGAAACCCTTTTTCGGGAAAAAGGGCGGGGTGACGTTTTCAGGAGGAGAGCCGACGGCGCAGGCGGAAGCCCTCGTGCCATTGGTGAAGGAACTGCAGGAAAACGGCATCAACGTCTGCATCGACACCAATGGAGGCATCTGGAACAGCCATGTCGAGGAACTTTTCGGCCTGGCAGACCTCGTCCTCCTGGATGTGAAGCAATTCGATCCGCGGAAGCATATTGTCCTGACGGGTCGCCCGAATACGCAGACCCTGGAAACTGCCCGATGGCTCGAGGAGCACGGAAGACCGTTCTGGCTCAGATATGTCCTGGTGCCCGGCATCAGCGATGCCGAAGAAGACATCAGAGCATTGTGCCGCCATTTTTCGGGATACCGGATGATTCGGAGAGTGGAAATCCTCCCGTACCATACGCTCGGCATATCCAAATACGAGTCTCTCGGAATGGAATACAGTCTGAAAGACGTGCCTCTGAATACCGGGGAACAGCTCGAAAGGGCCAAAAGTATTTTCGACGAGTATTTCGGATGCGCGGTCCTGAACTGATATCTGCTGCAAGTCGTCATTGACGGGAAAACGAAATTTGTTAACTTTACGGCAAAACCGTCAATTATGCAGAACGTAGCGTTGGTCCTTTCCAGCGGCGGACCCAGAGGGCTCGCCTATATCGGCGCCATCGAAGAACTCGAAGAACGCGGATACAGAATCACATCCATTGCCGGAACTTCCATGGGTTCACTGATCGGAGGCATGTATGCCACCGGGAAACTTAAGGAGGTAAAGGATTTCCTCTTTTCCCTCAACGGATGGAAAGTCTTCAGCCTGATGGACATCTCTCTGAGCAGGAACCATCTCGTAAAGGGGGACAAGATCATCGAGGCACTGCAGGAAATAGTTCCGGATATCGATATAGAGGACCTTCCGATTCCGTACAGGGCGATTTCCACCGACCTGCTTACCGGAGAAGAAGTCATTTTCGACAAGGGGAATCTGTTCAAGGCAATCAGGGCATCGATTTCCATCCCTTCGCTTTTCCGCCCGGTGAAAATGGGGATGAGGACGCTCATTGACGGAGGCATTGCGAACACTATACCTGTGAACAGGGTGGAAAGGACGCCGGGAGACATTATCGTCGCATTCAACGTTAACGACATAGATGTCGACAGTATCAGGCAGATACTGGTGGATGAAGCCGATTCCGCCTCCAGAAAGGATCTGGCAGCTTCGGAACGCAGGGCCGAGAGCAGGGCTGTCTTCGACTCCGTCATGCACAACGACTATATGACATTTCCTGAAAAGGTCAGACTGGCCGGCTCGCACGTCCAGAAACTCGTTCAGGACCTGATTTCCAAAGACGACAGGCCTCAGAAGAATTTCGACCCGGACGCGAATTATTTTTCGCTTCTGTCACGCACCTTCGACCTTATGAATCACTGGAACACGGAGTACATGCTGAAACTCTGCCCTCCGGACATTCTTGTCAACATGCCGTTCGATGCATTCGGATCCATAGCCGACTATGCCAGAGCCAGGGAAATAAGCGAAGCCGGAAGAATCCTTATGAAAAACGCCCTCGACAAGTACGAGACAGGGCATAAACTCCGTGAGAACGCCGAATGACGACGAAGACGAACGCTTATCTGGCGTCAAAGCCGAGATATGAAATCCTCGACGGGCTCCGCGGGGTGGCATCTGTCATAGTAGTGCTGTTTCATGCTCTCGAAACATATTCCGAAGGAGCTGCATATCAGATTATAAATCACGGATATCTGGCAGTCGATTTCTTTTTCGTACTGTCCGGTTTTGTGGTAGGCTATGCATACGATGACAGATGGGATAAAATGACTGTATGGGGTTTCTTCAAGCGCAGGCTTGTCCGGCTGCATCCTATGGTGGTTATGGGTACCGTCATCGGCTTGTGTTTTTTCTATTTCGGTCAGAATGACGGTTTCCCGCTGATAAGAGTTTCCGAATGGTGGAAAGTACTTCTGGTTTTCGTGATGGGCTGTCTGATGATTCCATGCTCGCCGAGGATGGATATCCGCGGATGGGGAGAAACGAATCCGCTTAACGGTCCGAACTGGTCGCTCACCTGGGAATATGTCGCCAATATACTTTATGCACTCGTATTCAGACGTCTGCCGAACATCCTGCTGATGCTTCTTGTAGCCGCAGCGGGTTTCTGCACCCTCGACCTTTGCCTGAATATGAACGTGTTCGGTCTCTTGACCGACGGACGTTCATCATTGGCGTACACGCCGATAGGCGGCTGGAGCCTTACTCCAGAACAGATTTACATCGGCCTTACCAGGCTGTTCTATCCTTTTCTCTGCGGACTGCTGATGTCCCGTATCGGGAAATTCATAAAGGTAAGGGGCGGCTTCTGGTGGTGTTCCCTTCTGCTGTCCATCGCTCTGGCCATACCTTGTGTCGGAGGCCCGGACAACATTCTGAACGGTTTCTACAATGCATTCTGCATTCTCATCATATTCCCCGTGATAGTTTCCATCGGTGCCGGAAGCGAAATCAGAGGCGGAAAGAGTTTCCGTATCTGCAGTTTCCTCGGAGAACTTTCATACCCTCTGTACATCACGCATTATCCTCTCATGTACGTGCAGATGAACTGGGCCTGGTCTCACCCTGAAGCCCCTGTGTCCGCACATGTTATGGTGTCCGCAGGTACGATTGCCCTGTCCCTGTTCATAGCCTGGGCTGCACTGAGGCTTTACGACATCCCTGTGAGAACCTGGCTCAAAGAGCATTGGCTCCAGCCGAAGGGCCGGAGATGACTGATGCTCTCACCCGATCACCAGCCCGTCGTAGGCGGGCCTTATGTTGTCGGGCAGTTCCATGCAGAGGTCGGCGTATTTCGGAAGCTGGTGAGACAGGTGGGTCAGCCAGGTATGTTTTGCTCCGACCTTGACGGCCACCGCCACAGCCTCCTCCAGGGAGAAATGCGAAATATGACGGCCGCGGCGGACGCAGTTGATTATGAAGTGATCCAGATCCCGGAGTTTCGAAAATTCCTCCTCAGGGATGAAGTTCATATCCGTCAGGTAGGCGATGTTCCCGAAACGGTAGCCGAGGACGGGGAGGTTGAAGTGTCTGCCGCGCACCGGAATGATTTCCACTGACCTGACCCGGTCCGGCCTGACGCATGGAGTTTTCACATATCCCTGCCCTTCGACCCATTCCAGTTTCACTTCCGGGACATTCTCGCAGACGGTAAAGGGTTGCTCACAGATGTTCGTAATCTGCCATTCCGGCACTCCCGGATACCTTTTCTCGGCGAAGGCATAACTGTACTCGCGGCGCAGGGATTCCTCGACATATTTTTCGCAGTAAATCCGTATCGGTGCCCTTTCTATGTAGTTGAAGGCCCGGACATCGTCGAGCCCGCCAGTATGGTCCTTGTGGTTGTGCGTCAGCAGGATGGCATCGATGTGCCTGATATCCGCCCGGAGCATCTGCGACCTGAAGTCCGGCCCGGCGTCCACGAGGATTTTCAGACCTCCGTATTCCACGAAAGCCGATGAGCGGTATCTCTTGTCCCTGCTGTCTGCGGATTTGCACACGCTGCAGTCGCATCCTATCATCGGGACGCCCTGAGATGTCCCCGTACCCAAAAAAGTCAGTTTGGCATTCATCTGAACCTGAACCATTTACAAAACCGTTTCCACTATCTTTCCCGTAAGGTCTGTGTCGAAAGGCCGTTCCACCCTGATATAGTTTTCCGTGTAGCCTGACATCATCCCGTCTTTCTCCGTATTTTCGAAAAGCACCTTGAATCTCATCCCTTTATGCCGGGCGATGAATGCGGAATGCAGTTCGTCTGACAGGGCTTCGAGCCTCTGCACCCTCGCCGTCTTGACAGAATCCCGGACCTGTCCAGGCATCACGGCCGCCCTTGTCCCCGCCCTTTTCGAATACGGGAAAACATGGATGAATGCAGGCCTTATCCTGTCCTTCAGAAAGCTGCAGGTCTCCGAGAACAGTTCCTCCGTTTCTCCGGGAAACCCGGCTATGACATCTATGCCGAAAAACACTTCCGGACTCCCCGGCTTTTCCATCTTCCGCCTGATATAGTCTATCCTGGAGGCGAATGCGGCAGTGTCGTAGCGCCTTCCCATAGCCTTGAGCACCGTATCGCTGCCCGACTGGAGCGGGATGTGGAAATGCGGCAGGAATTTCGTCCCCGACGCTATCCAGTCCACGATTTCCTCTGTCAGAAGATTCGGCTCTATCGACGAAATCCGGTATCTTTCGATGCCGTCCACTTCATTCAGCGCGCGCAGCAGGTCTATGAATTTCTCCCCTGTGCTTTTCCCGAAATCCCCCGTATTGACCCCTGTCAGGACAATCTCCCTTATCCCCGCCGCAACTATTTCTTCCGCTTGCGCGACAATGTCCCTGACCGGCATATTCCTGCTCGCTCCGCGTGCAAACGGCACCGTACAATAGGCACAATAATAGTCGCATCCGTCCTGTACCTTCAGAAATGACCTCGTCCTTTCTCCTGAAGAATAGGCCGGGAAAAATCCGCCCGCACTGCCTTCATACGGCTCTACTGCCGTCCTGTCGGCTATGGCCGATACCACACGGGATTTTTCAGAGGCACCGAAGACGAATTCCACCCCCTCTATCTTCGATATTTCTTCCTTTTTCAGCTGGGCATAGCAGCCGGTTACCGCTATCTCCGCCTGAGGGCGGAGCCTGTGCAGCTTTCTGATTATGTTCCGGCACTTCTTGTCCGAATGTTCCGTGACCGTGCAGGTGTTGACCAGGAAAATGTCCGCATCCGCATTCCAGTCCACGACCTGGAATCCACGTTTTACGAATTCCCGTTCGTATGTGGACGTTTCGGCATAGTTTAGTTTGCATCCCAAGGTTATGAACGCTATCTTTTTCATAAAGTTTTTCCGCTTTTGGAGTTCCCTCCGTACAGTGTCACTCTCGACCACCCGCATTTGCCGTTTACCGGCGGAGCCTGTTTGGATACCCTTACCGAAAACGATTCGAATCCGGGTACTTCCGCCTCTATGCTTTTCACGATGCGCCCGGCGACGTTCTCGATGAGAGATGACGGGCAGGCCATCTCCCGGCTGACGATGTCGTATATGATGCCGTAATCGAGGGTGTCCTCGAGCCTGTCGCTTCCGGCTGCGGCCGACAGGTCGGCAATGCCGCGGAAATCTACCGTAAACGTGTTCCCTTCAGACCGTTCCTCTTCGAAACAGCCGTGGAATGCATGGAACTCCATTCCCTCCAATTCTATTATACCTTTTCTTTTCATAAGGATTCTCAAGCCGACAGGATAAATACGCAGGGCCGTTTGCCGATAAGCGGAATGTCGCGTTTCCATTCCGCTACCGTTTTTGTCCTGACAGACGCGTCAGGCATCGTTATGTTCACTGCGATGCACAGTCTGGTCTCTCCACGGCACACCTCTATAATATCTTTCAGCATGGCATCGTTCCTGTAAGGGGTCTCTATGAAAATCTGGGCCTGACGTCCTCCGGCAGAAAGTTTTTCTATGGCTTTCAGCCTGGACTTCCTCTCATCGGGCTTCGCGGGAAGGTATCCGCAGAATGCGAAGGACTGTCCGTTCAGACCTGAAGCCATAAGTGCAAGCATAAGTGAGGACGGTCCGACCTGAGGGATTACCTCGATTCCGTGACGGTGCGCCAGAGCCACTAACTGCGCTCCCGGATCAGCCACGGCAGGAAGCCCGGTCTCCGAAATCAGGGCGACATCGTGACCATGGTCGAAAAGCCGGACATAGCTTTCTACCTGTCCGACTTCGGTATGCTCGTTGAGTTCGAAGAACTCCAACTCGTCTATTTTCCCTTTCAGTCCTGCTTTCGACAGATATCTCCGTGCTGTCCTGACTTCCTCCACCACGAAGGTCCTGATTCCCTGCAGGAGCTCCAGAACGGGGCGGGGAATCACCTCCTCGGGCGCATTGTCTCCGAGAGGAGACGGAATCAAATATAATTTTCCTTTTGTATCGTTCATGCCAAGAATCGGTTTTTTATTCCCTTACAGGTCCTATGACTATCGTTTTCCTTTCTCCTCCGCCTTCATGGACGGCCTCGGTGTTTTCTTCCTGCCTTTTCTTTTTCCGGGTGAAGATATTCCTGAAGAATTCCCTGAAAGAGTTGAATTCCTGTTGGTATGCTATACCTATCCCGTTCCGCTGCGAGTCGTCGAGATAGTTCGTATACTGGTCTGCCGAGTGCGAGAAGATATTCAGCCGGAACAGTCCTGGTCTGTCCAGCTTGATTTCTATGTCGAGGTCTCCCACCACGTCGCTGTTCGAGTTGCCTGACGAGTACCGCTGGTTGCCTATGTTGCCGTTGACCACGACCCTGTTGTTGAACAGCTGCGTGGAAATGGCCACATCGAACACATCCTGGCCTCTTTCGTTAGGCTGGTAATTCAATCCCAGGTCCAAAGGAATGTCCAGTTTCTGGAAAATGTTGTTAAGCTGGTTGTACATGATTCCCGTGACGGTTGAGTAGAGCATCGAGGCATTGTTCACGATACCGGACTGGTCGTCAGGAAGGAAACTGTTGAAGACTATCAGGGCGAGGAACTGCTTCTGTATCTTGTCTTCCGTACTCAGGGCGCTTTCCACCCTCGACTTGATGGCCGGATCGATGTCCGGAATATCGATGGAGAATGACAGTCTCGGATTCTTTATCTTGTCCGAAATGCTGATGCCGCAGTCCACTGTCCTTCTGGTAGATACCGAAGAGGTGTCCGCTATCAGGGTGGCCAAAGAAGTCTTGGTCCTGTAGGTGGCCGTGATATCCAGGTCGCTCTCCATGATGTCGCCGTTGAATTTTATGGAACTGCCGTCGCTTATGCTGAAATCGCGGTATGCGAGCCCCTGCGCCACGAATCTGTAGTTCCCGCTGTTCAGGGTATAGTCTCCGAGAATGTTGAAGTCCTCTCCCTGCAGTTCGAGTTCTATGTTTCCTGTACCCCGGCCCCTGAGCACGTTTCCTGATGCCTTGTCTATTTCCACGAAAGCTTCGACTTCAGGAGCCGCCTGCACGTTCAGCCGCAGGGACAGGTCACCGGAAGTTTTTTTCTCCGTACTGATTTTCCGGATCATGAGTTCATACGGGTCTATATATTCCTCTTTCTGTATTTCCTTGAAAGTCAACAGGTTTCCAGTAACAGCGGTAGCCGTGGCCGGGATCGGGATATGCAGTTGTCCGCTTCCTGAAGTCCTGGCGTTGATATCCATCTTCAAGGCGTCGAACGGACCGTAAATCGAGATGTTGCCGGTGGCCGCGAGATTCCCGTAGAAGCTGCTGTTCTGCCCCTCTGAAAGATTCATGCATTCCATATCCGTCACACTGATTCTCGTGTCCATCTCCATATTTTTCAGCCTGTCGTATCTGATGCCTCCGGCAATGCTTCCTCTATTCCCGTTCCTGTCGCTTATCGCAATGTCATCGAAATGTATCCCGTTGTCATCGAGACTGAATCCTCCGGAAACCGAATAAGGCACATTGGTATAGGCAATGCGCAGTTCCGAGTCTTCGATACGGGAGTCACTGCTGGTCAGATGCAGGTCATCCAATGTCCCTGAAGCATGGAACTTCCCTGAAATATGCCCCGAAACATCGCTGAAAACGGATTTCAGGAACGGCCCGGCGTATGAAATGTCCGCCCTGTCAAGGTCGGCATACATATCGATTCCCTTCCGCTGCGGAGAATAATTCCCGGTTATGCCGAAAGTCCGGGTTCCTGCGATTTCATTCGACAGGGCAACATCGAGGCTGCGTGCCTTTTCGTCCCATGAGCTTTTGAAGCGCAGGGTTCCCACGTCCGCGCCGGCCAGTTTCGTGGAGTCGACCAGAAAATCCAGGATGATTCCGCGGCTGAGTTTCGGCGAGGTGACGCCTATTTCCCCGGTAGCGGCCCCTTCTATGCCGAACTTGTTCTTAAGCAGAGGATTGACTATCGAAATGTCGAATCTCTCCAGCCTCAGGGACAGTGTATCCTGCCCGGTCGCGGAAAGTCCGCCCGACATCCTTATGGCCTGGTCTCCGCTGGTGAATTCCACTTTCCCGATATCGATGTCGCTGCCCTTTATGTCGAAAACCGAATGGTTTATGTTCCACTCCCGTGAATTGAGCAGCAGGCGTGACGGCAGCATTTCCACCTTGTAGTCTATCCGTCCGTCCTCGTTGCGGGCCAACCTCCCGGTAATGAAGATTTCCCCCCTGTTCACGAGGTTGCCAGGATTTTCATACCTGTAACCGAAGCCTATGAAGTCGTTGCGGGCAAAGAGCTTGAAACTGTTGTTTTCCAGAGCGACGGTTCCCACGTTGATGGTCTTTCCTGTGATTTCACCTCCGAGACCGCCGCCGACATTGTCGACAGACATTTCCATGTCCTTGATATAGTTCTCGTTGAATGCTATTCTCGGCGATTTCATCTCCGTCCTGAAAATCCCTGCAGTGTCTATGGAAATACTCAGTTCGGTACTGTCCGAAATGTACATCCCCGGCGCCGCGAATGCCAGCAGGTCCATGGAATTCTTGCTCCTGAACGAGATCCTGTACCTGTCATTGTGGGCGACAGTCACGGTATCCCTGAACAGGGCCGGCAGTTCCCGTTTCAGCGTGACATTTTTCAGGGCGGAGAAAAATTCCGTAATCTGGGCAGTCCCCGCGTATGAAGCATCGGCGAATGAAGACCGCATCCTCATTCTGTAAAGTTCGTCGCCGAAATAGGAATTCATTTCGACCTTTCCTATATCATGGCGTCCTGACCCGTTGGTCAGGACAATGTCGACGAGTTCCATACTTCCGATTATGTCTCCGGCGCGGCGTCTGTTGAAATTGGCGTTAGCCTCGAAACTTATTTTGGAAATTCCCCTCTTGTCGATATTCAGGGCATTTAGGTCGGCGTATCCGAGGTTGGCATAGAAACGGTATATGGAATTACGGGTCCTCGGAGACAGTGAAAAGACACCCTGGAACATGAAATTCAGATTCGGGTCATAGCTCACGATTCTGCCGTCGAAAGCATGCTTCTTCATCGTTCCCGCTGCAGCTATCCGGCTGTAGTCGTAGTCGTTGAAACGGAGCCTGTCTATGAACAGGGAATCGATTCTGACGGCAGTCTCACCATCCCTGTTCCCTATATCCGCATCGAAGGATGTCCGGATGGAGCATTCGCCCAGCAGTTTGCTGTCCAGAACTTTCCCGATGTCGAAATTATGGGTGACGACATTCCCTCCGATAGCCGTAGACCTGTTCCCGGAGAGCAGGTTCTCTATTTTGAGCCTCGTCCTGGCATATCCGTATCCCAGACCGGCCGTAATGTCAGCATTCAGGCTGTTAAGAGTCCCTGACGCCTTCCCGTAGAGACAGACGGTTTCGCCTTTGGCGAATTTTCCCGGATCGAACTGCATCTCAGGGACAAAGGCCTTCAATGCATTGCCGATGCAGGATGTGGTGCCTCTCAACTGGCGGAGTTCCAAACTCATCCGGGCCTTGCCGATATCTGGCAGCCCTTTGATCCGGCCGTTGAAACGGATGGACAGACTGTCTGCGGTGGATAATTCCATATTTTTGAAAACCAAATCATTGACACGTCCTGAAACGTGTCCTGAAAGTTCGGCCTTCATATTTATCCCTTTCATCTCCGGAACGAAAAATGCCAGGGTGCGGAAGTCGAGGGATATATTTTCCATCACCCCGTCCATCACTATTTTCCCTATGTAGTCCTGAAAATCGAGGGGGTCTTCGTATGTCATGGAATATTTCGGAAGATAAAGTTCCGACCAGGGGTCGGACAGCCTGATTTCCTCTATCAGACTCAGACCGCGGCCTACCCTTGCCTTGCCTGAGAGGGACTTGCACACATACCCGCTTTTCTCGGTGAACGAGGCATAGTCCACCGAGCCTGTCATTACCCTGCCGGCGAGATGCATCCGTCTGGCTTCGACATTCAGGTCGTTTATTTCCAGGTCGTTCCAGTTTATCCCGTAGCCGCTGTAAGTGTCCTCATGCGGCCTGGCATTTTTCAGACGGAACGTCATGTTGTAGACCGATGCCCTCCGGATGCTGAATACGGGGTCTTCATTCACGGGCCTGTCAGGGTCGGGGAGCGGGATACGGAAAATCCTCGTCAGGTTTACGACCCGGTAGTCTTCCTCGACCAGGGTCATGACCGCATTCGTGACGTATGCCCTGCCTATGTGCAGGCCCTCTTTCCGGAAAATTCCTCTCAGAGAGAACCGTGCCGAGATATATTCTGCCTTGAAAAGCGTATCCGCCCCTTCGATGAGCGGATTTTTGTCGATGATGGCTGCGTTCTTGATTATAAGCGCATTGAAGGGCTTTACGTGTATCTTTTCGAATTCGATTATCCCGTCGATTTTTCCTTCTATGGACGAAAGGACCTTATGGGAGACATACGTCTGTACCTGCGGCAACTGTATGGCGAGAATTGCTGCAAGCAAGACGGCTGTCACCGCAACGAACGTGAGCCAGATTATTTTCAGTATTTTTTTTATCGTCCTCTCATTTAAGTCAAACTACAAAATTAATCATAATTTCGAATAAATATCGTAATTTTGCACCCTCACAATGCGGATATTGAATATATGTCTGATATTATTTTGGGAATAGAATCATCCTGCGACGACACTTCGGCAGCCGTCATCAGGGACGGCTATCTGCTGTCGAACGTACTTGCGAGCCAGGATGTCCACAAGGCATACGGTGGTGTCGTCCCGGTACTTGCTTTCCGTGCCCATCAGCTGAATATAGTGCCGGTGGTGAGCCAGGCTGTCGAAAGAGCCGGAATCAGGGCGGAAGACATCACTGCGATAGCCTTTACCCGCGGCCCCGGTCTTCTCGGTTCGCTCCTGGTGGGGACTTCATTTGCGAAGGGGATGGCCATAGCGTTGGACAAACCTTTGGTGGAGGTGAATCACCTTCAGGGGCACATACTTGCCAATTTCATAAAGCAGTATGACCATGAAAACGCCTGCCCGGAATTTCCGTATCTGTGCCTTTTGGTTTCGGGTGGCAATTCCCAGATAGTAAAGGTTACAAGCCCTCTCGAATTCGAAATTCTCGGGCAGACCATCGACGATGCCGTAGGGGAGGCTTTCGACAAATGTTCGAAGATGATGGGACTCGGCTATCCGGGAGGGCCTGTCGTGGACAGACTGGCTAAGGAAGGCGACCCGGACCGTTTCCGGTTCGCAAAGCCGCATGTCCCGGGATATGACTACAGTTTCAGCGGGATAAAGACTTCGCTTCTGTATTTCGTAAGGGACAGGATGGCCCTCGACCCGGAATTCATGGAGAAGAACAAGGCCGACATCTGTGCCGGATTCCAGAAGGCCCTGATAGAAATACTGATGGACAAACTGATAAAGGCCGCCAGGGATACGGGCATCAGAGAGATAACCATAGGGGGCGGCGTATCGGCAAACAGCGGGCTCAGGGCGGCCGTGACCGAGGAGGGGAGGAAACGGGGCTGGAAGACTTATCTCCCTGAGTTCAAGTTCACTACCGACAATGCGGCTATGATAGCGATTGCAGGGTACTTCCATTATCTGAACGGAGAACGCACCCCTCTCGATGTCGCTCCGGTTTCCCGCATAGCGGGATTCCACAACGCCGGATGAACCTGTCCGGTCAGCAACATATTCATCTAACCTTGGTCGGATTATGAAAGAATTCGAATTGGCCTGTCCCATAGGACAGGTCCCGGAAAAAGAAAAAATCATCGCGACGGCCGCCAGAACGATGGGCGTTCCGGCAAAGTCAGTCGCCGGATACAGGATTCTGAGGCGTTCCGTGGATGCACGCGGAGATATACTGTACCGTTACAGGATTCTGGCTTATGTGTCCGGAGAGACCTGTCCCGAATTCGAAATGCCGGAATACAGGGATGTGAGTTCCTCGGCTCCGGTCATAATAATAGGTGCAGGTCCGGCGGGGATGTTCGCGGCGCTCAGACTGTTGACGGCGGGGTTGAAACCAGTCATTTTAGAGCGGGGAAAGGATGTGCATGCGCGTAAATTCGACATTGCCGCCCTGTCCAGGACAGGGCAGGTGGATGAGGATTCCAACTACTGTTTCGGCGAAGGCGGCGCAGGGACTTTTTCTGACGGGAAACTTTATACCAGATCCTCGAAGCGTGGCGATATCCGCGAAGTCCTGCATCAGTTGGTCCGGTTCGGCGCGGATCCGGACATTCTGGTTGACGCCCATCCCCATATCGGAAGCGACAGGCTGCCCGCTATCGTTGAAAATATCAGGAAATGCATCGTGGAGCATGGCGGCGAATATCATTTCGGAACCCGTGTGACCGATATAAGGAAGCATCCGGGCCATGGTCTTGAAGTGGAATCCTCCGACGGTGCCGTATGGATTTCCGAAAAGGTGATTCTGGCTTCCGGACATTCTGCCCGCGATATTTACGGAATGTTCGGCAGGAAAGGCCTTCCTCTCGAAGCCAAAGGTTTCGCTCTCGGGGTCAGGGTAGAGCATCCCCAGCAGCTGATAAACCGGATCCAGTACCACGGAAAGTACCAGCCTTTCATGCCTGCGGCGGAATATTCATTCGTGACGCAGGTCGAGGGGCGCGGAGTCTTCTCGTTCTGCATGTGTCCAGGAGGTATTTTGGTGCCGTCTCCGACAGCGGCGGGGGAAACCGTGCTGAACGGGATGTCCAACTCCTCCCGCAATTCGAAGTGGGCCAATGCCGGTGTCGTGGTTTCCGTCGAGCCGGAGGATTTCCCGGAATATGCAAAATCGGGAAGCCTGGCCTTGCTGGACTTCCAGCGCGATGTCGAAAAACGGATGTTCGCGTACAGCGGTTCGATAAAGGCTCCGGCCCAAAGGATGATGGATTTCTGCCGCAGGGTGCCTTCTTCCGGCCTGCCGGCAACATCGTACCATCCCGGGGCCGTGAATGCGCCTCTGCATGAACTGCTTCCGGAGGCTGTGTCCAGAAGACTCAAATATGCTTTCCCTGAGATAGGAAACAGGAAAATGCACGGATATTATACAAATGAAGCCCTGCTGTTGGGTGTCGAGTCCCGGACTTCATCCCCCGTGAGGATACCGAGGGATCCGGAAACCATGGAATACGTGGCGATGCCGGGACTGTACCCGTGCGGTGAAGGGGCCGGCTATGCCGGAGGCATCGTTTCCTCGGCTCTCGACGGAATCAACGCTGCCGTCAGAGTTTCGGAATCTTTATTTTCATCCCGGGCTTGATCTTACTGCTGATTCCGTTGAAATCCATTATGTTCTGAGCACTGACGCCGGGATAGTCCTTGGCGATGAGGTACAGCGAATCTCCGGATTTTACGGTGTAGACGGTGTAGTCTGCATCGGCCGGCACGGTGGATTTGTGCGGCGGATTAGGCTGGGCCGCCTTTCGTGTTGAAGACGATGCGGATGCGGGAGCGCCTCCGCCCCTGTAAATCACCAATCGCTGTCCGATTCTGATATTGTCGCTCCTGAGATTGTTCCATCTCTTTATCTGGCTGACTGTCACATGGTATCTGATGGCTATCTTCCCGAGGACTTCTCCGCTTCTTACACGGTGGACTATCCTCTCCCCGTCTCCTCCGTCCTTGATTTTCTTGATGACCACAGGACTGAAAAACTCGTCCGCCCTGTACGCGTACAGCGAATCTTCGTGATCGATGAATGAGTTGGTGTAGTTGTACGGAATCCGGAGAATATACTCCTTTTCGTTTCCGGGGATTATTTCATGTCTGTATTGCGGGTTCAGGTTTTTCAGGTCTTCGAGCGGGACTCCGGCCACTTCGCTGACCTGTTTGAAGTGCAGCATCCTGTTCACGCGGAAAGTGTCCACGTGAACGGGCATGGCCACCGGCTGCGGCTCTATGCCGTGTTCTTTATAGTAGGTCATCGTGTACAGGGCCCCTACGAAAGCCGGAACGTAACCTCTCGTTTCACGCGGAAGGTACGGGTAGATGTCCCAGAAAGCCCTTTTGCCTCCGCTGCGGCGGATGGCCCGGTTTACGTTTCCGGCCCCGCAGTTGTACGATGCTATGGCGAGGTTCCAGTCTCCGAAAATGTTGTATGCGTCTTTCAGGTATTCTGCGGCGGCATGTGCGGCTTTTATCGGGTCGAGCCTTTCATCCACGAATGAATTGATTTCAAGCCCGTATATTTTCGCAGTGCTGTACATGAACTGCCACATTCCCTTGGCCCCTGCCCTGGATACGGCAACGGGGTTCAGAGAAGACTCTATCACGGCCATGGCCTTCAGCTCCAGCGGAATGTCGTGCCGGTCGAAAATCTCCTCGATAATGGGCATATAGTATGAGCAGAGACCGAGAATCTGCCCCATTCTCGAATCCATCTTTTCAGAATACAGGACGATGTAGTTCCTGACGATGGCGTTGTATGGCAGGTCTATGAACGAATTCATGGCCTTGAGCCTCTCGACGTAAATCGAGTCCGGAACATTCGATTCGAATCTGACGGAATCCATATTGTATTCATCCTGTATCGATTCGCTTATCTTCTGCTGCATATACCAGATGCTCAGAAGACTGTCGGATACTTCGGCGCTGTAGTCTTCCGGATTCAGGCCGGCTGCACTTTTGTTCTCGTTCTCGTCGTAAATGTCTTCGATTATTTCGTAATCCAGACTGTCCGCCTGCTGCAGTTCGCTTCGGTATCTGACAAGTTCGGCCCTGAGTGAGTCGAGTTCTTTTTTCAGATCCCGGTTTTCCCTGAGCAGTTCGGATTTCTTCTTCGGTACTTTGGGGACGTTTTCCTCGCCGTCTGTTTTTTCATTGGGCATGATTCCTTCTGCCGCCAGGGAAAAGGACGGGGCCAGAATCATCATTGCGCCCGCTACGGCGCATATCTTGAATATCCTTTTTTTCATTTTTTCTTGTTTTACAGGAGGCCGGATGTCAGTTGTCAGAAGCGGAGCCCGAGCCTGAGCCCTATGCTGCTTCCTCCCGCCGCAGTGGCCGGAACAGAATTGAAGGCGTATGCCGTATCCGGTGTCAGTACCGCAGGTTCCAGTCTCATGGTGATGCTGTCCGAGACCTCGAAGTCATGCATATATGCGAACACGTTCGCGTCGATGACCTGCAGAAGGTAGAACAGGGCCGTAGCCACTATCGAATAGTCCCTGTAGCGCCTGTACACGTTTCTGTACCACAGGGCTGTCTCGGCTGAAATCTGGCCTGTGTATTCTATGTCCGGATTAGTCGCTTCGTTGTGTATCCTTTTGAACCTCTGGTAATTCGTGTTGTTTGTGCACAGGAAATGAATGGAGCCTGCGATGCATCCCCAGTATATGGGGATTTTCCAGTATTCGCCGTTGTATGCCTGTCCGAGTCCCGGGAGAAGGATGGAATATACCGTGGCCCGCCCCGGATGCGGATGAATGTCTTTCTTATAGTTGACGGCCCCGTCCATAAGGCTGCCCCAGTAGATGAGTCCCGCTCCTACGAGAAGCCAGGTTCCGGCAGTCTTTGCCTTATAGTCGATGCCGGGGGTAATGGAAATGTTTGCGGAGCCGGGCGGAATCCTGTCCAGAATTTCGTTGTATCTTTTTTTGGAGACGTTGTACTGGTGCATGTAATAGCCCCCCAGACCGGCACAGACCCCGATTCCTCCGTAAATTATCGGAAGTTTCCAGTATTCCCTGTTGTAGATTTGCGAAATTCCTGGCAGGATCATGGAACTGGCGAACATTGTCCCTATCCTGAGGTCGTTCTTGTGGGCGAGCCCTCCGAACAGTTCCTTGAAAGTGAACATCTTGTCGGCCGTGTCAGAGACTGCCGTCGAATCGTCGGGATCGTTGTATGTCTGCTGGAACGCTTCTTCGTGGAACTGTGCAAACGAATCCGGCGCGAAAGCGCACAGGACGACCGCAATGACTGTTATGTATTTTGCTGCTTTTTTCACGTCAACGGTATTTGTTCTCATCAGATGCCGGAGCCTTCCAGTGCTTTCAGGAATTTTCCCATTTCATCATCCGATGAAAAATGGATGGTCATGGAACCTTTTCCGTCTGGCTTGCGCTTCATACTGATATTGTTCCCGAAATATTTTCCGACGATTTCCAGAACCCTGAAATAGTCTTCCGGTAAATCCTGTGCCTGTTCTTCTTTTGCGGCCGGTTTTCCGAGTTTCCGGATTTTGTCTTCGAGCTGTCTTACGGACAGTCCTTCCTTTATCACGAGATCGCAGAGCCTGTTCTGGATCTGTTCATCGGCGATGCCCAGAAGCACTTTTGCATGGCCTACGGAGAGAAGCCCGACTTTCAGGTCGTGCTGGATTTTGGCCGGAAGCTTCAGAAGCCTCAGATAGTTGGTGACGGATTCGCGTTTCTTTCCCACCCTGAGCGCCATCTGTTCCTGGGTCAGATGACATTCTTCGATAAGACGTTCATAGCTCATGGCTACCTCGATGGGGTCCAGGTCTTTCCTCTGGATGTTCTCGACGATGGCCATTTCCAGCATACCCTGGTCGTCCGCGTCCCTGATATAGGCCGGGATTTCGTTCATGCCTACGATTTTGCAGGCCCTGAAACGGCGTTCGCCGCTTATAATCTGATATCTGTCCTGAGATTTTCTCCTGACTGTAATAGGCTGCACCAGGCCGAGGGTCCTGATGGATTCGGCCAGTTCGTCCAGGGCTTCGCTGTCGAATGACATACGCGGCTGGAACGGGTTCTGCTCGATCATTTCGACAGGTATGAGCATAATGTCGGCAGTATGCCGGTCCGATCCGGATGTGACTACCGTCTTGTGGACGTACTCCACAGGCCTCCTGATCTGGCCCGGGTCCGCGTCGCCAAGCAGGGCGCTTAGCCCTTTCCCTAATCCTCTCTGCGGTTTGCTCATAGCTTAACTGTTTTTTTCCAAGACTTCTTTTGCGAGATTGAGATAGTTGGCGGTACCGTTGCAGATGACATCGTACAGGATGATCGGCTTGCCGTGCGAAGGCGCTTCGCTGAGCCTGATGTTCCTCTGGATTATGGTTTTGAAAACCATATCCTTGAAATGCTCTTTCAGCTCGTTGACCACCTGCGTGTGGACCTTTGTCCTGCCGTCGAACATCGTCACTACGAAACCTTCTATACTCAGTCCGGGGTTCACGCCGTTCTGCACCAGCCTGATGGTCTGCAGCAGCTTGCCAAGCCCTTCGAGTGCAAAGAATTCCGGCTGTACTGGTATCATTACGGAATCCGCGGCAGTAAGGGAGTTCACAGTGATGAGCCCGAGCGACGGCGAGCAGTCTATGATGATGAAATCATAGTCGTCCCTGACCGGAGCAATGGCTTTTTTCAGAACAGACTCCCTGTTCTCGTCATCGAGCATTTCGATCTCGGCTCCGACGAGATTGATATGGGACGGAATCATGTGCAGATTCCCGATTTCGGTCTGGATCAGGGCGTCTTCTATGCCTATCCTGCCGATCATGACTTCGTACAGCGTGCGTTTCTGGTCATCGTCAGGAGAGAAATTCAGCCCTGACGTGGTGTTGGCCTGAGGATCGGCATCGATGATCAGCACCTTCTTCTCAAGAACCGCCAGAGATGCCGCCAGATTTATGGCGGTAGTGGTTTTCCCGACCCCTCCTTTCTGGTTTGCTATAGCTATTACTTTTCCCATATCAATGCTGTTTTGACGATGACAATATCCCTGCAAAATTACAAAATTTTTCCGTACTTCCCGACTTTTTGTGCGGAAGCTTCCCGGTTTTGTACAGGATTCCCTGCAAATGTCTGATACGGTGCCGGTTCCGTCTATTCCGGGTCTACGTCCACGATGATATGGCCCTGGTATCCGTACTGTTTCTCGAATTCCGAAACGGCGTTCGCCACGGCCCTTTTCCGCATCGCCAGACTCCTGTCTTTCTTCAAGGTGATTCTTATGGTTCTCGCATGGTTTCCGGCTACCCTGTCGACAGGCGGCCGGTAAGGCCCGGATACGGTTTCGATGCGCAAGTCTTCGCCGTCATCAGTACCGAGGATGCCTTTCATCCGTTCAGCCAGACAATGCGACATGGTTTCGGCTTTCCGTTCAGAAGGGTCCTTTATGTTCAGGTGGATGAGCCTGGTGTAGGGAGGATATCCGAAATCTTTCCGTTCACTCAGCAGAGTGCTGTACATGAGTTCCCTGTTTCCTTCTGCAAGCCCTTTATAGACAGGATGTTCCGGTTTGCAGGTCTGGATAACCAAAGTGCCTTGCCTGTCCCGTCTTCCGCATCTGCCCCGCAACTGTTCCAAAACCTGCAGGGCCTTTTCGTCCGCCCGGAAGTCCTGCAGCCCGAGAAGCGAATCCGCACCGACGGCAACAGTCAGGACGAGCCCCGGAAAATCGAAGCCCTTGGCGATAATATGGGTTCCTATCAGGATATCGGTTTCTCCGGCGTTGAATTTCCTTATGGTCTCCGCGACCATACTTTTCGGGGTATCTCCGTCCAGACGGGCGATTCTGGCATCCGGGAACAGTGAGGCTGTTTCTTCTTCTATTTTCTGTGTCCCGCTTCCGATGCCCTGCATGGAAGACCCGCATTTCGGACATTCCGGACTGAATGCGGCAGAGTAGCCGCAATGATGGCAGACCATTCTGCCGGTATCCTTGTGGAAACTCAGGCTTACGTTGCAATGCGGGCATTTCAGTATTTCACCGCACCCGGGACATTGCATTACGGGCGAAAAAGCCCGTCTGGGCCTGAATATCATGACTTGTCCGCCGCTCATCAGCGTCCCGTCAATCATAGATATCAGTTTCTTCGAGAAGGACCCGGACATTCCCCGTTTCCTCCGTTCGGCGGAAGTGTCGATGATTTCCACACCGGCATCTTCCGCACTGTAGAATTTTTCGTTCAGGGCCAGCATCTCATACTTTCCGCAGAGGCCGTTGAATACGGATTCCAGCGACGGCGTGGCAGAGCCCATCACTATTCTGCATTTGTGTATGACAGAAAGCATTACTGCGACATCCCTTCCGTTATAGCGGGGGGCGGGGGAGTCCTGCTTGTATGACGGGTCGTGTTCTTCGTCTACGATTATCAGTCCGAGCCTGTTGTGCGGCAGGAAAAGCGAGGAGCGCGTCCCGAGCATCAGGTACGGTGATCCGCCGTCACGGCATTGTCTGATTTTTTCGGCCGTATTCCGTCGTGATACGGCGCTTTCTTCAGAATGGAATGTCAGGACAGCGTCTCCGAATATGTTCCGGATTCTTTCTACAAGTTGTCTGCTGACGGCTATTTCAGGGACGAGGTAGAGGACGTTTTTCCCTTTTTTCAGAGTCTCCCGGGCCAGTTTCAGATAAATTTCCGTCTTTCCAGACCCCGTCACCCCGTTGATAAGTACGGGTTTGTCGGACAATGATGCCGCTTCGAAAATCTTTTCCTGTGACTTCGTCAAGGCAATGCCGGTGTCGAACATCAGATTTCCGGTTTCTTTTTTCTCCTGCCTTCCGGCAGCAATATTTCTGATTTTTTCCCTGATTTCTTCTTCCTGACAGGACAATGTGCTGACAGCCTCCCTCAGTCTGGCGATGAATTTTTCTTTTCCCGGATAAAGTTTTTCCGTTTCTGACAGTTTTTTCTTTTTCTGTAAAATCCTTTCTTCGATTCTGCCGGCCCTGGCTTCCAGCAATCCTATGGCTCTGGCTTTTCTTCCGGCTTCCTTTTCCTTCATCTTTGCCAACGCCTCATCCTGGGAAATCCTTATGGCCGGATAGGCTGCCCTGAATACCTCTCCCAGCGTGCACAGGTAGTAGTCCGCGACCATTTCCCACAGTCTTGTTTCTTCCCGGCTCACTTTCGTCAGCTGCCTTTCCACGGAAACTATATCCTTGATTTTTCCGGTGTCAGTGTCGGGAACCATATCTGTCTGCAGGACTATGCCGGAGTATTCCCGGCCCGAGAAAACCGCCCTGACCCATTGTCCCTGAGCTATTTCTTCGTCGGGATCGGCTGAATAGCAGGGTATCCAGTCGAGTTTCAGCGGCAGCAGTACCGATATGTATTTTTTTTTCTGTCCGGGCATCCCTGTCTTTTGCTGCGGTGGTTTGAACCGCAGCGCGAAGTTAAGAAACAGCGGCGGGAAATCCGCCCGTTTTATCGAAAATCGGAAAAAAAATTTGCAGGGAAAGAAATGTTGGCTATCTTTGCAGTCCCAATCGGAAATTATGGTGTCATAGCTCAGTTGGTAGAGCAAAGGACTGAAAATCCTTGTGTCCCTGGTTCGATTCCCGGTGACACCACGCTGAAAATCAGAGAGTTGCAGAAATGTGACTCTCTTTTTTTGTGCCGTTTTGTCCCCCGTTTCGGTATCAACGGCATCAACGGAAAATCCATGTTGATTTAGGAGGAGGGGTGAGGCGAGAAACAGGAAAGGTATACTTTCAGAGATTGCTCGCCAATATACGGACTCGAT
>CALVBH010000018.1 GCA_944325765.1 uncultured Bacteroidales bacterium | reverse complement strand
ACAGATAATGATTGTTCATCCACTGCCCGTAATGATGTTCCCCGCGCGGGATAATATCGCCCACATATCCGCTCTTCACGGAATTGTACCCGTACCTGTTCATCAGGTCATAGGCAGCATCGAGGTGCCGCTCGTAGTTCCTCACCGACGACGAAGTCTCGTGATGCATCATAAGCCTTACGCCCTTTGAATGCGCGTATTCGTTCAACGCCTCGATATCGAAGTCCGGATACGGGGTCACGAAGTCGAAGACATAGTCCTTGCTCTGTCCGAACCAGTCTTCCCAGCCGATGTTCCATCCTTCCACGAGCACCTGGTCGAAGCCGTGCCGTGCAGCGAAATCTATGTACCGGCGGACATTGGCGTTGTTGGCTGCGTGACGGCCGCTCGGTTCCAGGGTGGAATAATCCACGGAGTCGAGTTTCACGGAGGAAAGCCCCGTATAGGCCCAGTCGCTTTTCCCGGTAATCATTTCCCACCATACGCCCACATATTTCACCGGCTTTATCCAGGAAACGTCATCGTATGCGCACGGTTCGTTCAGATTCAGGATCAGCCTCGAAGCCAGGATATCCCGGGCATCGTCCGTAACCATCACCGTCCTCCACGGAGTATGGCAGGGCGTCTGCATATAACCCTTCCATCCCTGTGCGTCCGGCGTAAGGTGCGAGGTGAAGACATAGTTTTCATCATCGAAATCGAGATGCATACACGAATAGTCCACCAAAGCCGCTTCGTGAATGTTTACATACAGTCCGTCATCCGTCTTCATCTGCAGGGAAGTCTGCACTCCCGTAGGAGAAAACGGAGTCTGGGAGGAATTCGGCGTAACGGCAGACGGCATCAGCTTCCGGATTTCGGAAAGTCTGGACTCCACATAGTCGTACTCCTGCGTATCATAGTCGCCGGGAATCCAGAATGCCGTATGGTCGCCGGTCATAGCAAACTGCGTCAGCTCTTCCTTTATCACGAAATATTTCAGGTTTTCCTGCTGCGGGAATTCGTACCTGAATCCGACACCTTCGTCATACAGTCTGAAACGGACTGTCATAAATATATCGGTGCCTGCCTGCCGGAGTTTCACCGCCATTTCATTATAGCGGTTCCTGATAGACGACTCCTCTCCCCAGACAGGTTCCCAGACCTCGTCAGATTCGCTGCGGGACACTTCCTCGATGCGGAAGCCGTCATACAGGGAAACAGGCTCGCCTACCCGGCCTCTCTCGATTTCCGCACCGAACTCCAGGTGCGGCATTTCTCCTCTCAGCTCCAGTCCGAGCGTACTCGGCAGGATGGCGTTCCTGTCCTTGAAATCAATCCAGTAGCAAGGCTCTCCCCTCTGGGTGACAGTAAATTTGAGGGAAAGGTCACCGTCAGGAGACGACAATGTTTCCACCCCTGCCGGGGCAATGTCCCGGGCTGACAGTACGGTCGTCAGAGCGACCAGCGAAGACAGCATTGCGATAGCCTTTTTATTCATAAGAGACAATTTTGAAATATCATGCTAATATAATGATTATTTGGCATATTCGACTATCAGTACCTGCCTCGGGCCCACCACGGTGGAGTCCGAAACCTCGACAGGTTCCCCGGTAACGACATTGCGGCCGGCGTGCAGGCCGGAAGCTATCTCGGCGTAATGCGACCACGGTATATGCTTCTTTCCTCGGGAATTGTTTATGAACACAAATACCGCATCCGTGTCGTCATAGCGGAAATAGGCGTAGGTGTTGTCCCGCGACAGGAAATGCAGGGTCTTTCCATCGTGAATGACTTTCTTTCCCTTTCTCCACTGGAAAAGTGTCTGTACATAGTCGTGCATATCGGCCGCAAATCCTTTCCGTACAGGCTTCCCGTCGGTATTCACAGATGCTTCCGCACGTCCCTTATGCGAAAACAGGTCCATAGCGTCACCAGACCAGCCTCCGGGAAAATCCACACGCAGGCCGCCGTGTCCCTGCGAACGGTCTTTCGATACGAACATCATCTCGTCTCCGTAGAAAATCTGCGGAATCCCACGCATAGTAGCCATCATAGCGAGGGCTATCTTGTGCCTGTCGGCATTGTGTCTCAACACGTCCCCTGTCCTGTCCATATCGTGGTTTCCTGTAAAAATCATCATCCTGGACAGATCGTGATAAACGAAATCATTCGAAAGACAGTCGTAGACCCGGACCATTCCCTCTCCCCAGGCTTGCGAATCCGTGGACAGGCCGCGGCATATTGCTTCCTGCAGAGGGAAATCCATAATGGACGGAAGGTGGGAGTCGAATCCGTCCTTGTTCCCGTTACCGCCCTGCCAGTATGCCAGCTGAGGTATGGAAGAAGTCCAGCATTCTCCGACGATGTTGAAGTCGGGATATTCGGCACGCACGGCGGCACACCATCTGCTCATCGGTACTTTCTCGTTGTACGGATAGGTATCGACCCTGAAACCGTCCAGACCCGCATATTCGGCCCACCACACAGCCCACTGGATGAAATAGCGGAGCACATACGGGTTGTCCAGATTCATATCGGGCATCGACGGGACGAACCATCCGCTTTCCTGCAGGTTCAGGTCGTACTTCGAGGCATTCGGATCCATATTGGTCGAGAAACAGACGTTGGTGCCGGTGTATTCCGGGAACAGGTGCACCCAGTCCTTGAACGGAAGATCCTCCATCCACCAGTGTGCCGTCCCGCAATGGTTCGTCACTATGTCCATTATCACCTTTAGCCCCTTTCCGTGAGCCTTTGACACAAAGTCCCGGTACAGTTCATTTGAGCCGAAGCGGGGATCAATACGATAATAGTCGGAGCAGGCATATCCGTGGTATGAACCCTCCGGCTCGTTGTCCAGAAGCAACGGAGTAGGCCATATCACCGTAGCCCCGAGGTCCGAAATATAGTCGAGATGGTCGATAATCCCCTGGATGTCACCTCCGTGGCGTCCGAAAAACGCCTCACGGTCAGCCTTTTCCGCCGTATCCTCCGTGGAGTCGTTCGAAGGGTCGCCGTTGGCGAAGCGGTCCGGCATTATCAGATAAATCATGTCGGCCGCAGTGAAACTGCCGCGTGAAGCGGATCCTTCGGTCCTGGCGTTGATTTGATACGGATAGCTGAAGCTGTCGCCGTCACGGCTGAACACGAGGCTGTATGTGCCCGGAGCTGCGGCTGAAGCTATTTCCACGTCCACGAACAGGTAGTTCGGGCTGTCGGCCACGTGCACCTGAGAAACTTTCACGCCTTTTCCCCCTTCGATACGTACATCGTACCCGGAGATATTCTCTCCCTGCACGAGCAACTGGAGAGGGGTGTTCATCCCCGTCCACCAGGAAAGAGGCTCGACTCTCGTTATCCGCTCTCCGGCATCCTGCACCGGTGCAGGGCCGGACGCATTGCCGTTCCCGCAGGAGACGGCTCCTATGATGGCGGAGGACATTATTATGGTTTTTATGGGTTTCATAAAATTACAGGTTTAAGGCAGATCCCCGGCTTCGCCCGGGATGACAAGAAGGGCAGATCAGTCGACGGAAATATCCCAGCCCCACGGTTCGCGCATTTCCACCGATACGGTCACCTGATTTTCAGGGAGAGTCCTGGTGAAGACGAAGACGCTGTCAGACGCGGAAACCACCTCGAACTTTCCGCCCTTTTCACCGGCTGCCAAAGCAGGGTTTTCATGCCTGATGCGGATAAGTTCCTTATAGAAATCCGTATGGCCGTTCTCTTCCCAGGCCGGCACCGGATCCTTCTCGAAAAACTCGAACCTGTGATTCCAGCCCATCTCCTGTCCCGTGTATATGAGAGGCTGCCCGTTAGGCAGAGTGAAAGTCAGTACAGCCATCGCCTCGGCGGCATCCCCCATCCGCTCGAACTCCGTACCGGCCCAGGAGTTTTCATCGTGATTCGATGTGAACATCAGCCTGAACGCTTCCGGAGGACAGGCGGCAGCATCTTTCCGGATATAGGCCTCCAGCTCTTTCCCGCCCTTTTTCCCCTGGGCTATGTCATTCAGCAAATGATGCAGTTCCCACGCGTATGAAGCGTCGAAAGCATCCTGATGCAGTTCAGGATTCTCTCCCTCGGCCAGATAATATGTGCCCGGATATTCGCGGCGGAGTTCCGGCAGGGTCTCTTTCCAGAAATCCATAGGGACTTCGCAGGCCATATCGCAGCGGAAACCGTCCACACCCTTGTCCAGCCAGAAACGCATAGCGTTCCGCATCTCCTCCCTCATATCCTGATTGTCGTAGTTCAGCTCCGCGATATCCGTCCAGTCGTACTGGGTCACGGTATTGCCGAGAGAATCCCTCACATACCAGTCGGCAGGCTTTCCGGATTCCCAGACGGCATCCGGAGAAGTGTGGTTCGCCACCCAGTCGAGGATGACCTTGAATCCGCATTCGTGAGCTTTGGCGAGAAAATCATCGAAGTCTTCGATGGTCCCGAACTCAGGATTTATCGCGCAATAGTCGGAAATGGCATAGTATGAACCGAGCGTGCCTTTTCTCTGGTCCACGCCGATAGGATAGACCGGCATCAGCCAGATTACGTCCACTCCGAGTTTCTGAAGGCGCGGCAGCTGTTCTGCCGCAGCATCGAAGGTGCCTTCCGGCGTGTACTGCCGGACATTCATTTCATAAATTACTGCATTGTACGACCAGTCGGGATGGACTGCCTCGTTTTTTCCGGATTGTCCGGAACATCCGGAAAATGTTGCCGCTGCGGCGACAATCGCCGCAGCAGCTGATATTTTCAATATATTACTGTTCATTGTCGACACTGTAACCGAAATTTGTCAAAAGGATGTATTCGCCCTGTCCGAGTTCGACTGCGATGCGGTCGCCGGCAGCCGATGCGGCGTAGGTCTCAGCCGGATTCTGATAGTTGGTCCATGTCCCGTCA
>CALVBH010000017.1 GCA_944325765.1 uncultured Bacteroidales bacterium | reverse complement strand
CGATTGTTTTAAACCCCAGTCGCTGTGGCGACAGCCCCTTTTCAAGGGGCGCCACCCCCATTCGTTCTCCCCACCTGCCGTCGCTGCTCGCTTTCGAATGTCCATTGGACATTCTCATAAACCGCTCACGACCTCGCTGGGGGCTCGTCACAGGACATTTGTCCTGCTCCTCAGTGGTAGTTCGATGATTTTCAATAAATTGAATTTCATCGAACTAACGTTATATTATTATATGGTAACAGTAGTCGTGGTCCCGTCTTCCCAGTCCAGTACGGTTACGGTAAGGGAAACCGTACCGGTTTCTACGGGGAATTCCGGAGAATCCGAACCGAGCCGTGTTATTTTCACGCTTTCGATGTTGTAACTGTGGTTTGCCAGGATGTTGCCGATGCTCACCGGATAATAATATGTATTGCCGGAAATTTCCGCGACAATCACGAGCCTTGTAAACCGCGGACACCAGATTTCTTCCTCGGAGTCGGAAACGACAGGATTAGGGTAACAGTAAAAGTAATGCGTGTCCGTATGGCTTTCTCCGTTGGCTATGCTGCAGTCCAGACTGCCGCTGTGCAGCATGGCGGGGCAGTCGGACTGTGCTCCGAGCCGGTTCAACCATACGGAAGGTGTATCCTGAGCCAGATATTGCCGGTCTCCGGCGACATTCGAAAGATAAAGGCTTTTGATGACGATGTCCGTATCGGAATAGGCTGCAGCGGAAAGGGCGTTCGTTATCTTTCCGACCGAAATCCTCGCTACAAGCCGCCTTGCATCCATCGGTACCTTGTTGACTGCATTGGCTATGTCCTGAACGGCGGAACCGACCATCACGAAGTCTGCCGCGGCATTGTCCGACAGCAGGGATCTGGCCGACTGCAGTTCGGAGCGGGATGCTATGTGCGAGAGGTCCGGGGCATTCGCTACCGCTATGAATTCTTTCTTTCCGGAGGTGCACTCGATGTCGAGGACGGAACCGCTGCCCGAGGAAAAGGCGTCCAAAACTCCGTTTTCCCTGAAGACGAAGACCTGAAGGCTGTTTATCCGGTTTTCATCCTGAGCCGACGTGGCTTTGGTATCAGACCGGATGGAAATTTTCACGGGAAACCGTTCTTCCGCGATTCCTGAACCGGTTTCGGTTTCGAGCATCTGGCACGACATGGCGAAGAACACGGACAGGCCTGCCGCCAGTTTTTTTAGGTTCGATTTCAAATTTGACATGATATTATTTATTATAGGTTAAAACAGTTTGTCTGTAAACCGGGACATTTCAGGGTCGAGATTGGCCCTGTGCTTCATGGACGGATCCTTCCCGATACATCTCGAATAGCAGTCGTATGCAGACTCCATATCTCCGGCGCGTGAAAGCAGGAGCGCTTTCAGGTAGTCCGTCCTGGCGTTTTCAGTGTCCAGTCCGGAGAGTATCGACAGGGCCTGCCCGTCATATCCCGACGATGCCATGGCCAAAGCCGCATTGTAGTCTCTGTATGGTCCGAGCAGTGCCACGGCTTTCCTGTATTCGAGATTTTTAAGCGCAGCCAGACCGTTCATGTATACGGTGTCAAGTACTGTAGTATGTATGGTGTCTTTCTGCATGTCCGGTCTGTGCAGATGGAAACTGAAGTTTACCGTTCTTAGCCGCGGATAGATTTTTTCCCTCAGATAGCGGTATTCGGGAAGGTATGAAAGTTCCCTTTCTGCCGCATCCTTGTCCTCCCTGGCGGCTGCGGACAGAATAAGATTTCTGGCAGGCTCCGAGATGACCGTGTCGTTTTTTACGAGACGGGAAAGGTAATCCCAGTTCTCCGGTATGGATTCGGTACGGATAAGGCTCCTGTCCCAGTCTTCCGGGAAACAGTGAAGTATGTATGACTTGACCGTTTCCGATCTTCCGTATGCCAGACGCCGGTTATAGGACCAGAGTCCTTCCGGCGAGCAGGATGCGGTGACTATGACGGAATCGAGAATAAGATGCTGTCTGGAGAATACGTCATCGAAGCATTTCCTGATCCGTTTCAGTTCAGCGGAATTGTTTTCCGACAACGTGTCGAGTTCTCTGCTGCCCTTCCTGAAATCCAGAATCGCAGCAGTACGGTCAGTCACGATTCTTTCGACAATCTTGAAAATGTAGCGCGGAGTATCGTCCGCGAGAGTGGACAGGGAACTGATGTAGAAAGTCAGTTTCTCCGGTTCCGGAAGGGAGGCTACCTGCTCACCTTCCTTGAAAACGCAGCTGTTCAGGCTTACCGTCAGTTTCCTGAGCCCGGGAGAAGGCTCCATTGAATGGGAATACCGGTAGACCAGGCTGCCTTCTCCTGATTTCATGACCGTGTCGAGCCGGACATTGCCCGCGAATGGCGCCCTGACATATTTTTTGAACATCACATCACGGTTCTGAATTTTCATAGCGTTCCTTTTCTTCATCATCTGTTTTGTATAGTGCTCCAGCGCGGCTTTCTGACTCACTCCGAACAGATTTTCCGCCAGCGGCTCGGGTACGGCGGACGAATCATTCTTCATGGCGGACGTTTCCGGGAAATGCCTTTCCAGAAAGGTTTCCAGCAGTTCCATGCGGATGAAAGCCGTGCTGTCCGTAATGATGGATTCCATAAAGGCCCTGTACCGTTCATATCCCCTCAGCTGCCGTTTCCTGTATCTGTTGCCTGTGATAAGGACAGGCTCCAGAACCGAATTTCCGTCAGCTTTTTCTATGATCGGAGACAGCTGCAGCTGGTATTCGGAAGAAATAAGGCCCTCGGGCACAGTAACGTCGAATGTTATGGATATTTTCCCGAATCTTTCGGCGATATTCCTGAATCTCGCCACTACTTTCGAGGCCGCAATCACGTCGGTAGCAGTCATTTCTCCAGTCTCGTCATCCCGGATGGCGTTCATTATGACGGGACCGTCACCGGTATCCGAAGAGTCCACCGCAACCGGTAAATGGCTTTCTGCGTCATCTGCGGCATCCTGCCTGTCATCGGGCAATGAAAGCGACGGCCGTTCCCGTGTCCCGGCATATTTCCGGGGAGTGGAGCACGAGAGCACGGCCAGACCCAGAAAAACAATGCATACCAGCCCGGTCCGTTGTATTTTTCTGTCAGAATACATATACGAGTGACAATAAAAGTTCGTTTGGCATTATGAACCCTTTGGTCCCGCTTTCAGTGGTCAGACCGCAGGACGGACAGTCATAGACGGCATATTTCTTTATGCCTGACCACAGTCCTATCCCGAATTCCAGATTCAGGTTGGGGTGAATCATATATGAGTAGCCGGCCGACAAGCCTATTCCGAAGCCGTCTCCCTCTTCTGTCCTCCGGGAGAACAGCCCGCCCCTGTTGTACTCCTGGTACTTGGCTTTCCCGGCTATCCACCAGCCGGAGAAAATGTGCCAGGGCCAGAGCCTGACGCCGAGTTCATAGGACTGCTGCCGGCTCTGCAGCTGTCTGCCGTCATCGGACAGCTTGAATGTAAAAGGGTTGAACTGTGCTCCGGCGTTCAGGCTCCAGTGCTGCGAAAGTCCGTATGATGCTTCCATATTGAGAGTGCCTAAATAAAGGTATCCGAGAACGTTGGTGGATATGGAAAATTTTCTGGCTTCCGCCGGGGCCGGCAGAAGGAAAACGGCAAGTATAGCGACAATGAATATTTTTTTCATCAGTTATATCTTAGGAAAACCTGGTTTATCATTTCTCCTTTGTCCGGGAAACTGGCTATCAACTTGTCTCTCAGCAGGTCTATGCTCGTGACATCGGACTTCATCGCAGCCAGGAAATCGGAGCGGGAAAAACCTCTGTCATCTAAATAGCGGAAAATCTGCGGGCTGAACCAGTAACCTGTCCCGAACTGGGGCAGGGAACCTCCGTAGCGCTCCTGGTACATCACGCTTTCGAGATAGTAGGCCCACATTTCGCCTATTTCGCAGTAGCCGGCATATTCCCCCGTCCCGTCACCGTAGGCGGAACCTCCGGATTTCAGATACGACCTCAGTATGTATTCCACATATCTGTTCCAGTAATCCTTCCCGACCTGCGAAAAATGACTGCAGTGTGCAAGTTCGTGACAGACTGCCCTGTAGACATCATCGTAATCGTCCATGTCGGCCGTACCCACTGTGACGTCCGGGGCGAAAAACGCTATGATGGAAGCGAAGACTCCGAGAAAATCCGAAATGAGCGGGTGCGATACGGCGACCTTGTGGTGAATCATCACCGCGCTGCTGGCGGACAGGCTCGACATCAGCCATATCCTGAGATCTCCCGGAGGGAGCGTGAGATTCATGTCATCCGCGGAGCATCGGGAGATGTAGTCGTATGCCGCATTGTTTACTGCGGCCCGCAGGAAAAGCTTTCTGTCGGAATCTTTTGTGATAGTGTAGTTTTTCCCGCTTGCCGGGCCCCGGCCCAGAGAGGAAGTGGAAGCCGGCACCAGAATCAGATTGAACCCTATGGCAAACCCTTTGGTGTTCTTGAACACGAGCCTGTATTTAAGTCTGGCAGAGAACTTCACTGGAATCGTGTAGTAGCCGTCGCGGTCCGTATAGGCCGAGGCGAATTTTACGAAAGAGTTGCATCTGACCCTGACACCGGCGACTCCGAACGGTTTTCCTCCGTTGGCCTTTTCATCCACTATGGTGATTCTTCCGGACGGTTTTGTCCGGCTGCCCTTTGCGGCCGGCTGCAGCATGTCCCCGTTGCCCGTAATCCTGAATGCCTGTTCTTCTACGGCGTCCCAGTCTATGCCGTCGTCAGAAGCCCTCGACACCGGATCGTTTTCGGTAATGAAACACTCGTCTATGATTTCATATCTTATGTCCGGAAATTCGAATCCGGCCGGTACCACTGCATACTGCCAGGTTATATTGTCCTCTTCTATGGACGGATCATGATAATAGTCGCCGTCCACCAATATTTCATAGTCGAGAGGATAGTCCACCAGGTCGAGTCCGGCTGAAGCCAGAAGGTCGAATTCCGTTTCGTTTCCGGGAAGAAATCTTACATACAGATGGGTGGTCTCGATTTCATTCCTCGATTTGGTAGGATAAAGCGAGACATAGGCATCGCGGATGTTTTCCGTGGTATAAGGGTTTTCCAGCCTGTCCCCGAGTACTATCAGCCCGTGTGAGACCGTTTCTTCGGCAGGCGAGTTTCCGGCAGAATTTCCAATCGCCGCTTCATCAAGTTCCCGGCTGCAGCTTAAAAGTACGGCAGCCAGAATAAAAAATCCCGTCAATCTGCTCATAATCATCGATATTTTAGTCCGGCCGGAGAATGCTCCTTCTCCCGTCCGGGGTTACGTCGCAAAAGTAGAATGAGTTATCCGTGTTATTGCAGATTAAACGTTTAAGTTCGGAAAAAACGCCTGTACGCACGTCAGTGCCCTGTTTTCGGACACTCCGGAAAATTATCCGTTTTGACTCCCGCGGAACATGCTGAAATCCAGCGTTTCCGGACATCCGCAGCCGTAATTTACATTTGTCCCCAAAATCTTTCCGTCATAAGAATATTTTTCTAAATTTGCGCCGGAATTTTCCGGACTTTTCGGGAAAGTCTGAAAAAAATCAACATACAATACTATGGATTTCATACTGTTAGTTGTTGTTATCATCATTGCCGTCATCATGACGGCCGCAGCGGTCGGGATAGCGAAACTCATCGCCCCGCGCTCATATAATCCTCAGAAAAGCGAACCGTATGAATGCGGTATTCCGACCAGGGGAAAGTCCTGGATGCAGTTCAAGGTAGGGTATTATCTTTTTGCCATACTTTTCCTGATGTTCGATGTGGAAACTGTCTTTCTTTTTGCCTGGGCCGTAGTCGTGCAGGATCTCGGAATTTACGGACTCGTGAGCGTCCTGTTTTTCCTGCTGATACTCGTACTCGGGCTGGCGTACGCCTGGAGAAAAGGTGCATTGGAATGGAAATAAACTCTTTATGATATGAACAGGAGTGTCAAGATAAAGTCGATGAAGTACGAGGATTTCAACGACAACGAATATATCGAGGAAATGCTGAAAGAACTTCGCGAGAACGGTACCAATGTCATAGTCGGCTGTCTGGACGATGTGATCGAGTGGGGCAGAAGCAACAGTCTCTGGCCGCTTACCTTCGCTACCAGTTGCTGCGGCATCGAATTCATGGCGATAGGCGCCGCCCGGTACGACTTCGCCCGTTTCGGTTTCGAAGTGGCCCGTTCGTCTCCACGCCAGGCGGATTTCATTATGGTAGCCGGTACCATCACTCACAAGATGGCCCCGGTGCTCAAGCGTCTGTACGACCAGATGGCGGACCCGAAATATGTGGTGGCCACGGGAGGATGTGCAATCAGCGGAGGCCCTTTCAAAAAGTCCTATCATGTGGTGGACGGAGTGGATAAGATAATCCCGGTGGATGTCTATATTCCGGGCTGCCCTCCGAGGCCGGAGGCGATGCTGTACGGACTTATGCAGCTCCAGCGCAAGGTCAAGGCGGAGAAATTCCTCGGCGGACTGAACAAGGGCATCAGCGAGAAAGAGTACGAAAAGCTGATGAAAGCCGATACGAACAAGGCTGAAGATTACAGGGAATACGATGAGTCGGGACTCGCATAAAGACTATCAGGATATGGGCAACAACAAAGACATAAAGGAAATCGTTTCATCAGTCTGTCCTGCCGCAGTCTGGTCGGATGCCGGGGACGGCATGTTCAGAATACCTGCGGTTTCACTCAGAGAACTGGCTGAAACGCTGAAAAATACATACGGGTTCGACTTTCTCCGCTGTCTTACGGGAATGGACTGGGGCGAAGACGGCCTTGGATGCGTCTATCATCTCGAGAATACTTCCACCGGAGAAAACGTCATAATTTCTGCCGCCGACGCCAACAGGGACAACCCGGCGCTTCCGACAGTCTGCGATATATGGAAAGGCGCGAATTTCTACGAGCGGGAAGTCTACGACTTTTTCGGTATCAAGTTCATAGGACATCCGGATCTCCGAAGGCTGTTCCTGCGCGACGACTGGAAAGGTCATCCGATGAGGAAGGACTATGACGAGTCCCTGAATCCTCTGAATATGGAGAACGAAGTGTCCCGCGACGATGCTCCGAGCTACGAAATGACGGATGACGGAAGTTATATCCTGAAAAGGCATCCGCTTTTCGAAGAAGAGGAATACGTGATCAACATAGGTCCACAGCATCCCGCCACTCATGGAGTGCTGAGGTTCCAGGTGTCGCTGGAAGGGGAGACCATAAAGAAAATCGATGCGCACTGCGGCTATATCCACAGGGGAATAGAAAAACTCTGCGAGACGAGCACTTATCCTCAGACACTGGGATTCACCGACCGCCTCGACTATCTCGGCGCAATGCAGAACCGTCATGCCCTGTGTATGTGCATAGAAAAGGCTCTCGGACTGGAGGTATCCGAACGTATCCGGTACATCAGGACTATTATGGACGAACTCCAGAGGATAGACTCCCACCTGCTTTTCATATCCTGCCTTTGCCAGGATATGGGTGCCCTGACAGTTTTCTTTTTCGGATTCAGGGACAGGGAAAAGGTCCTCGACATCCTGGAGCAGACCACCGGAGGCCGTCTTATCCAGACGTACAACACCATCGGCGGAGTCCAGGCCGACATCCATCCTGATTTCGTGAGGAAAGTCAAGGATTTCATCGTTTACATGAGATCCAAACTGAACGAATATCATGAGATTTTCACCGGCAATGTCATTGCCCGCCAGAGACTCACGGGCACCGGGGTCCTTTCCCGGGAAGACGCCATATCCTTCGGCGCCACCGGCGGGACGGGCCGCGCTTCAGGCTGGGCCTGCGATGTCCGCAAAAGACATCCGTACGCCATGTACGGAAAGGTGGATTTCCAGGAAATCACCTTCACCGAAGGCGACTGCTTCGCCCGTTATATGGTGAGGGTAAAGGAAATAGAACAAAGCCTGAATATAATCGAACAGCTGATAGACAATATTCCGGAGGGAGAATACCAGATGAAGGTGAAACCTCTGATCAAACTGCCTGTCGGCAGCTGGTCCACGGCTGTGGAAGGAAGCCGCGGCGAATTCGGAGTCTATCTCGAAAGTCGCGGAGACAAATATCCGTACAGGGTTAAATTCCGTTCTACGGGACTTCCTCTCGTAGCCTGCGTGGATACCATTGCCAGAAATTCCAAGATTGCCGACCTTATAGCCATAGGCGGAACTCTCGATTATGTAATCCCGGATATTGACAGATAAAAACAGCATAGATATGTTTGATTTCGGTATAGTTACGAACTGGATTCATACCCAGCTGACATCAGTGATGTCGGACAGCCTCGCCGTATTCGTCGAGTGCGTCCTCATCGGACTGTGTCTTCTGCTGCTGTATGTAATCATCGCCATTATAATGATATATATGGAGCGCAAGGTCTGCGCGGCCTTCCAGTGCCGCCTCGGCCCCGACAGAGTCGGTCCGTGGGGAAGCATCCAGGTAATCTGCGATGTGTTCAAGATGCTGACGAAGGAAATCATCACCATACGCCACTCCGACAAGTTCCTGTACAATCTCGCCCCGTATATCGTCATATTGGCTTCCCTTCTGGCATTCGCCTGCATACCGGTGAGCCGCGGTCTGGAGATTCTGGACTTCAATGTGGGTGTACTGTTCTTTATGGCGGCATCATCCATCGGCATTGTCGGAATCCTGCTTGCAGGCTGGAGTTCTAACAGCAAGTTTTCCCTCATCGGAGCCATGCGAAGCGGAGCGCAGATGGTCAGCTACGAACTTTCGGTAGGACTTTCCATCCTGACCATCGTGGTCCTGACGGATACCATGCAGTTCTCCGAAATCGTGATGCGCCAGGCCGACGGATGGTTCATCTTCAAGGGCCATATTCCGGCCCTGATAGCCTTTGTCATATACCTGATTGCAGGAAATGCGGAAGTGAACAGGGGACCGTTCGACCTGCCCGAAGCCGAATCCGAGCTTACCGCCGGCTACCATACGGAATATTCCGGAATGCATTTCGGACTTTTCTATGTGGCCGAGTTCGTGAACCTTTTCATCATATCGAGTATCGCAGCCACCATTTTCCTCGGAGGGTGGATGCCGCTCCATATTCCGGGCCTCGACGGTTTCAACGCAGTGATGGATGCCATACCGGGCTTTATATGGTTCTTTGCCAAGGCATTTTTCATCGTATGGCTTCTGATGTGGATAAAGTGGACTTTCCCGAGGTTGAGAATCGACCAGATTCTGACTCTCGAATGGAAATATCTGGTGCCTGTCGGACTTGCCAACCTGCTTCTTATGGTTATTGTGGTCGTTTTCGACCTGCATTTCTGATTGAATTAACCCGAATTGGATTATGAGCTATATAAAAGGTATTTTTAAAGGTTTGGGATCGCTTCTGACAGGCATGAAAGTGACTCTCGGAGAGTTCTTTACGAAGAAAATCACCGAGAGGTATCCGGAAAACCGCGCGACCCTGAAAATGAACGAAAGATTCTGCGGGGAACTGGTCATGCCTGCCGATGCCGACGGAAACAACAGGTGCATTGCCTGCGGTCTCTGCCAGATGGCGTGCCCGAACGCCTCGATAAGGATAACTTCAGAAACGGTGACTGATCCGGAAACGGGGAAGTCCAGAAAGAAACTCGTCAGGTATGAATACGACCTGGGGTCCTGCATGTTCTGCCACCTCTGCGTCAATGCATGCCCGCACCATGCAATAGAATTCTCCACGAATTTCGAGCATGCCGTATTCACCAGGAGCAAACTCGTCAAAATCTTGAACAGACAATAGTTATGGATATAACACTCGATCTGATAGTCTTCGTCATACTCGCCGTTTTCATAGTGGCGAGCGCGGTGCTTGCCGTCACCACGAAGCGAATCCTGAGGGCAGCGACTTACCTGCTGTTTGTCCTTGTCGGCACGGCCGGAATCTACTTCCAGCTGAACTATTCTTTCCTCGGAGCCGTGCAGCTGCTTGTGTATGCAGGCGGTATAACGGTGCTTTACGTGTTTTCCATCCTGCTTACCTCCAGCGAGGGCGACCAGGCTGAAAAACTGAAGAAAGGTAAATTCATAGCCGGTATCACGGCCACGCTCGCGGCATTGGGCATCTGCCTTTTCGTAATGCTGAAGCACAAGTTCCTGTCTCCCGTATTCGAGCACGGGGAACTTCCTGTCAGGGAAATAGGACATGCCCTGATGAGTACTGAAAAATACGGATACGTCCTGCCGTTCGAGGTGATAAGCGTCCTGCTTCTTGCCTGCATCATCGGCGGAATCTTGATAGCCAGAAAAAGATAAGGGGGATTCTTATGGTACACATGGAATATTATCTGATAGTCTCCACTATAATGATGTTTGTCGGCATTTACGGTTTTCTTACGCGCCGCAACCTGCTGGCCATGCTTATCTCTGTGGAACTGATATTGAATTCAGTGGATATCAACTTCGTGGTATTCAACCGTTTTCTCTTTCCCGAACAACTCGAAGGCTTTTTCTTTTCGCTCTTCGCCATAGGAATCAGTGCCGCCGAGACGGCTGTGGCTATCGCCATTATCATAAATATTTACCGCAATATGCGCAATATCCAGGTGAAGAACCTTAACAGGATGAAGTGGTAACAATTACGCGAAGACGATTATTATGGAATATACGATTTTGATACTTCTGCTGCCGTTCCTCAGCTTTATCCTCACGGGCCTGCTCGGAACCAGACTCAAACCTGTGGCGGCGGGAACATTCGGAACTGCAGTCACGGGAATCGTGGCCCTGCTGAGCTACTGGACTGCATTCTCCTATTTCGGAGCCGGCAGGAATGCCGAAGGAATATATCCGACGATGATACCGTGGAATGCGGAATGGCTTCCTTTCGGAGGCAGCCTGCATATTGACCTCGGCATACTTCTGGATCCAATATCCGTGATGATGCTTGTGGTGATTTCCACGGTTTCGTTCATGGTGCACATCTATTCTTTCGGATATATGAAGGGGGAGCGCGGTTTCCAGCGGTACTACTCTTTCCTGTCTCTCTTTACTATGAGTATGCTGGGTCTGGTCGTAGCCACCAACATTTTCCAGATGTATATCTTCTGGGAACTCGTGGGTGTCAGCTCCTATCTGCTCATAGGCTTCTATTATACCAGGAAGGAAGCGGTAGCTGCATCCAAGAAGGCATTCATAGTGACGCGCTTCGCCGATCTGGGCTTTCTGGTCGGTATTCTGATATACGGTTTCTATACGGGCTCGTTCTCGTTTACCCCTGATTCCGCGGTTATCGGCACAGCCAAGGTATTCCTTCCTCTGGCACTCGGACTGATGTTCATCGGAGGAGCCGGCAAAAGCGCCATGTTCCCTCTGCATATCTGGCTGCCGGATGCCATGGAGGGCCCTACTCCGGTATCTGCACTGATACATGCTGCGACCATGGTCGTGGCCGGAGTTTATCTCGTGGCGAGGATGTTCCCTCTGTTTATCGGCTATGCTCCCGAAGTCCTGCATATTACGGCTTACGTAGGCGCATTCACGGCTCTTTATGCAGCCGTTGTGGCCTGTGTCCAGAGCGACATCAAGAGAGTGCTGGCATTCAGCACAATATCTCAGATAGGCTTTATGATAGTGTCTCTCGGAGTCTGCACTTCGTCGGACCCGCATGCCGGCGGTCTCGGATACATGGCCTCCATGTTCCATCTGTTTACCCATGCCATGTTCAAGGCCCTGCTCTTCCTCGGTGCCGGCTGCATCATTCACGCCGTGCATTCGAATGAAATGTCGGCCATGGGCGGTCTGAGGAAATACATGCCGGTAACGCATATCACATTCCTGACAGCGTGCCTGGCAATAGCCGGTATCTGGCCTTTCAGCGGCTTCTTTTCAAAGGATGAAATACTGGCCGCCTGCTTCGCTTTCAGTCCGGTAATGGGCTGGGTTATGACTTTCATCGCGGGCCTTACGGCATTCTATATGTTCAGACTCTATTACAACATATTCTGGGGCCGGGAGAACAGGGAACTTCATGCAGAGCATACCCCGCATGAAGCTCCGCTTACCATGACTATTCCTTTAGTTTTCCTGGCTGCAGTGACTTTGGCTGCCGGATGGATTCCTTTCGGAAACTTCGTCAGCAGCGACGGGCAGGCCTACCGCATCCATATAGACTGGTCCGTAGCGGCAGTGAGCCTGTGCGTGGCGGCTGTCGGCATAGCCCTGGCTACCTGGATGTATCTCAGAGAAGACAGAAAAGTCGCAGACTCCCTGGCGGTGCGTTTCAGCGGTCTGCACAAGGCTGCCTATCACAGGTTCTATATCGACGAGATATACCAGTTCGTTACCCATAAAATCATTTTTGCCTGTATTTCCACTCCTATCGCCTGGTTCGACAGGCATGTCGTGGACGGCTTTATGAACCTGCTTGCATACGTTACGCAGAAATTCTCGTGGGTGATAAGAGGTATGCAGAGCGGTTACGTCCAGAGATACGGAATCTGGTTCCTCGGCGGTGCGCTCGGACTTGCCATCGTGCTCCTGCTCGTATGAGCGCAGAGGTATTAACTAAAGATAAATCGACATTGCAGTATGAATATATTGTCACTTTTTCCTGCCATCCCTCTGCTGATGATGCTCGGGCTCTGGCTTTCCAGGAATAAAAAGCAGATACATGCCGTTATGGTGACCGGAGCATCGCTGCTTCTCGGACTTTCCATTGCCCTGGTATTCATATATCTCGGTATGAGGGCGGACGGACATGACTCCGGTATGGTGCTGACGGACAGCCTTATGTGGTACAAGCCGCTGAACATAGAGTATTCGGTAGGCGTGGACGGCATATCGGTGGCTATGATTCTCCTGTCTGCCATAATAGTCTTCACGGGCACTTTCGCTTCCTGGAAGATGACCGACGGAGTCAAGGAATTTTTCATGTGGTTCTGTCTTCTGAGTGTCGGAGTCTTCGGCTTCTTCATTTCAGTGGATCTTTTCACCATGTTCATGTTCTATGAAGTGGCTCTCATCCCGATGTACCTGCTGATAGGTGTCTGGGGTACCGGGAAAAAGGAATATTCGGCCATGAAACTGACCCTGATGCTGATGGGCGGTTCCGCGCTGATCCTTATCGGCATCCTCGGCATCTATTTCGGTTCCGGAGCCGTAACCATGAACATAAACGAGATAGCTGCCCTTGACAATATCCCGCTTTCCATGCAGAGAGTATGGTTCCCGATAGTATTCGTAGGTTTCGGAGTCCTCGGCGCCCTGTTCCCGTTCCATACATGGAGCCCGGACGGCCATGCTTCCGCTCCGACAGCCGTTTCCATGCTCCACGCGGGCGTCCTGATGAAACTCGGAGGTTACGGATGCTTCCGCATCGCAATGTATCTTCTCCCGGATGCCGCCCAGGAACTCAGCTGGATATTCATCATACTTACGACAATATCCGTGGTTTACGGAGCTTTCTCGGCCTGTGTGCAGACAGACCTCAAATACATCAACGCCTATTCTTCCGTATCGCATTGCGGCCTGGTGCTCTTCGCCATCCTGATGATGAACGCAACGGCATCCACAGGTGCCGTACTCCAGATGCTGAGCCACGGACTGATGACAGCCCTGTTCTTCGCCCTTATCGGAATGATTTACGGGCGCACGCATACCCGCGACATACGGGAGTTGAGCGGGCTGATGAAGATTATGCCGTTCCTTTCCGTCTGCTATGTCATAGCCGGTCTTGCCAATCTCGGACTGCCGGGACTCAGCGGCTTCGTGGCTGAAATGACCATTTTCAACGGCGCTTTCATGCTCGATGACACTTTCCACCGCGTAGTGACCGTCATCGCCTGCACCTCGATAGTCATTACTGCCGTGTATATTCTCCGGCTCGTCGGCAAGATACTTTACGGCACCTGCACGAATCCGGAACATCTGAAACTGACGGATGCCACCTGGGATGAAAAGCTTGCCGTGGTAGTGCTGATAGCCGCCATTGCCGGTCTCGGTCTCTTCCCTCTGTGGATGAGCGACATGATAAGCGACAGCGTATTACCTGTAATTTCTCATATTTTGAACTGATATGGACTACTCTGCAATATTTTCATATATGTACACCGAAATCGCCCTGGCGGGCGTCATCGTCGCAGTTCTGCTGTACGACCTGATAGCTGGGGAACGGGGCCGCAGATATTTCCAGACTTTCGTCTGCCTGCTGATGCTGTTTTTCGTGGCTGGCACCGTGTACCCGTATCACGGCGGGACAGCCGATGTTTTCGGGGGAATGTATCAGTATACGCCAGTTGCCGGCATCGTGAAAAGCATTCTGGCCATAGGTACCCTGATAGTATTCCTGCAGTCGGATGCCTGGCTCAGCCGTGAAGATACCCGGTTCAAGCGCGGTGAATTCTATGTGCTGACACTTTCTACCCTTCTCGGAATGGACTTTATGGTCAGTGCGGGGCATTTTATGATGTTCTTTATCGGTATGGAACTGGCATCGGTGCCTATGGCATGTCTCGTGGCTTTCGACAAGTACAAGGGCAATTCGGCGGAGGCCGGGGCCAAGTTCATCCTGAGTGCACTTTTTGCCAGCGGTCTGATGCTTTACGGCATTTCCTTCTTCTACGGTACTGCCGGCACTCTTTATTTCGAGGATATGGCTGCAAAGATAGACGGCAGTCCGCTGCAGATTCTCTCGTTGGTGTTTTTCTTTACGGGACTCGGCTTCAAGCTTTCCCTCGTGCCTTTCCATCTCTGGACAGCCGACACTTACCAGGGGGCGCCGACTTCCGTGACTTCATATCTTTCGGTCGTCTCCAAGGCTGCGGCCGCCTTTATCCTGACGGTCATATTCGTGAAGGTGTTCCCGTCCGTATCCGATTACTGGCAGCTTATGCTGTACATCGTCATCGTTCTGAGTATTACGGTCGCCAATGTCTTCGCCATCAGACAGAAGAACCTGAAAAGATTCATGGCATTCTCGTCCATATCGCAGGCCGGTTACATAATGCTGGGCGTAATCTGTGGCACCCCATACGGAATGACGTCCCTGATTTTCTATCTTCTCGTGTATATGGCGGCCAATCTTGCCGCATTCGGCGTGATTTCCACGGTCGAACAGCACAGCGGCGGAAAAACAGGAATCGAGGACTACAACGGTCTGTACAGGACGAATCCCAAACTGGCGGTGATTATGACGCTTGCGCTTTTCTCTCTGGCCGGAATACCTCCGTTTGCCGGTTTCTTTTCGAAATTTTTCATCTTCGCGGCCGCTTTCGAGCAGGGATTCCATGTCCTGGTGTTCATAGCCCTCATAAATACGGTCATTTCGCTGTACTACTATCTGCTGATAGTCAAGGCGATGTTCATCACACCCAATGAAAATCCCGTACCTGCTTTCAGAAGCGACCGTGGAACGAGACTCAGCCTGCTGCTCTGCCTGGCGGGTATCATAGCCCTCGGCATAGTCAGTTCCGTCTTCGACGGTATCGGTCTGTATTCTTTCGGAATGTAGGCAGCGCCTGTCCCGACATCGGGACAACGGAGTGGATCTTATTCGAATTTCCTTCGGATGAACCAGCCTTCGGCAAATGAGATGCCGAGAGTAAGGCTCAGACAGTTTTCAGATACGGTATTCCTGTTCGTGACAGGGAAACCGTATCTGTCGTATTCAAGCGTCCAGTACAGGAAGTTGGAATTTCTGAAAGGGAACTTCATCCCGGCGGAAACCGACCAGTTCAGTCCCTCGGATTTTCCTGTCAGGATGTGCGAGCCGTCTACCGAAGCTCCGAAAAGGAACTGGATGCGTTTCCAGTAGTGCCGTACATCGTACTGGTTGGGCGTGTAGCTTATTCCGGCCGATATCCTGTTCATATTCTTGTATTCGACAAGCGCATTGCCGGAGTTTACGGAGGAATAGGCCTGGAAACTGTAGTCGATACCGACGGTCATCGTTCTGGTAGAGTATGAAATGCCGGCTCCGACAAAGGCCGGGATATTCTGGACAGTAGAGGGACTGACCTTTTCGGATACCACTGTCGAGTCTGCATTGTCTGAAATATCCGTCGTATTGTGCATCGAGAACTTTTTCCTGTATCCTCCGGTGATGCCGGCCGTGATGGAGCTGTATTTCCCCGTCTGCCTGTGATACTGTATGCCGAAATTCAGGTACGGAGTCACGTTGCTGACGGATTTATACCGGGAAGTCCAGTAGTCCGAACTTTCCGTATGAGTGATCTGTCCCATGATTATGGAGCCCGTGATTCCTACCGACAGGTCCCTGAACACATCGAAACCGAGCGACAGCCCGATCTTGTGCAGACCTCCGGACCCGCTGTATACTGTGGTCATCTTCTCTCCGGAACCCTCTATGAACGTTTCCTTCCTTATCCTGTATTCCACATTCGACAGAGGAGTCAAATTCACGGCTGCCGAGACGAAACTGCCTATTCTGAATCCCATTCCGATATGGTCCAGATTGCCGTTGCCGCTGAAGGCGCCACGGCCCTGTCCGGCCAGATAGGACATACCGCCCCTGGCTGCCAGATCCAGGACGAAAGTCTGTTTTTTCATAGCGGTCAGCGAAGCCGGGTTGGCCGTATTCAGGACATTGCTTTCCCTGAGCCCGGTTCCTATACCTCCCATCCCCGTGTATGCCCCGTGGCTGGAATTGTCTATGGAACCTATGCCGAAAAGCGAGTAAGGCGAAACCGGACTTTGGGCAGCGGCCAGTGTACAGAGACAGGCCGATATTGCGACAGCAGATAAATATTTATTCATTGTATATGGCTAATCCTATGATTAATTTTATGTTGTAACCTTCTGAGAAGTTCGGTTTCGAATTCCGAATGCGCGTACAGGTATCCCTTGTCGTCGAGCGCCAGTTCCTCGGACAGTCTGTATGCCGACAGAGTCATTTCCGACAGAGTGTCGCCGCAGAACGAATTGTCTGTTATCAGATACAGCGTCAGAGAGTCGAAAATATATTTTTCCGTATATTCCGGAGTGCTGTTGTCGGTATAGTCGTCCGTCTTTTATTATCAGACGGGAATTGACATCCACCCATCTGTTCCCTATGTTCAAACCTTCTTCCACGCATCCTGCCGTCACCAATGCCGCCAGAACCAGGACAATACTCTCTTTCGAAAACATTCCGTTAAAATTTTGACGCCAAAGAAAAGTCCTTTCAGGGGCAATGCCAAAATAATTCTATGTACTGCCCGCGTTTTCCGATAACCTACCTGTTTTGTCCCGTATTTCCCGCCTTTCAACGATAAGGTTTGCCGGGGATTTCCCGAACGGATATTTTCGGCATAAAAATTTTCGGAATATGGAAAAAATGAAATTTTTCAGATTTGCCTCTTTCGCTCTGGCGGTTGCGGCAGCCGCATTGTCTTTTGTCTGCTGTTCCAATGACGACGATGCTGAGGAACTGGTAGGAAACTGGGTGAAAGTCTCCGATTTCGACGGAGTCGCAAGATGTTCGGCCGTGACGTTTACGGTAGACGGGACAGTTTACGTCGCCGCAGGAGGATACGGCGGCTATAAATACAGGCTCAACGATTTGTGGCGGTTCAACGAGAACAGCGGCACCTGGACGGAAATGGCGTCCATGCCCGGGGAGGCACGTACATACGCGGTGGCTTTCTCCACGAACAAGTACGGTTATGTAGGGCTCGGCTACAACGGGGATACCTATCTTCAGGATTTCTGGCGCTATGACCCTACTACCGATACTTGGCAGGAGGTCGCCGAATTCGGAGGCTCCGCCAGGCGTGCTGCCGTAGCCTTCAGCGTGAACGGGACCGGATATGTCGGATGCGGTTATGACGGAAACCACCTGAAGGATTTCTGGAAATACGACGAGGAGTCCGACAGGTGGATACAGGTGACAAGTATCGGCGGGTCCAAGCGTATAGGTGCGTCGGCATTCGTCATCGACGGCATAGCGTATGTCGTGGGCGGCGAAAACAATTCCGATGTCGTGACGGATTTCTGGGCATACGATGCCTCGACGGATACCTGGACGGAAAAGAGGAAAATCGCGAATGTCAGCGATGACGACTACGATGACGACTATGGCACCATAGCCCGTTCATACGGTGCGGCCTTCACCATGTACGGTCTGGGATATTTCACCTGCGGGGAAAAGAGCGGCTCCGGAATGACTTCCACCTGGGAATACAATCCGGCGAAAGACCGCTGGACCGAACGTACTTCCTTCGAGGCGGGAACCAGAAGCGAGTCCGTAGGCTTCTCCATAAACGACAGGGGTTTTGTCCTGACAGGAAAAAGCGGTACCTACCAGTACGATGACATGTGGGAATTTTTCCCGAGGGACGAGTACGACGAACTCGACTGACGGAAAAAACCTTGCGTTTATGGTGAAAAATCGTAAATTTGACGAGTTTTTCAACCGTTTGATACTATGATTACTTTTTGTGTGTCGATACTCGCGCTTGTTGTCGGGTATCTGGTTTACGGAAAATTCGTCGACAGGTTTTTCGGCTCCGACGCCGGCAGGCAGACTCCTGCCGTAGCTAAGGCCGACGGCGTGGATTTCAAGGTCATGCCGACTTGGAAGGTATTCGTCATACAATTTCTGAACATAGCCGGACTCGGGCCTATCTTCGGCGCCATTATGGGAGCGGCATACGGACCTGCAGCCTACCTCTGGATAGTGATAGGCTGTATTTTCATGGGTGCCGTCCACGATTATTTTTCCGGAATGCTTTCCATCCGGAACGACGGCGTGAATATGCCTGACCTTACCGGAAAGTACCTCGGCCGCGGGGCCAAGACTTTCATGACGGTCTTCGTTCCGTTCCTCCTGCTGGCTGTGGGCGTCTCTTTCGTTACCGGCCCTGCGGATCTGATGCAGTCGCTTACGGGTATGGACAAGACCTGGTGGCTGTATATAATTTTCGTATATTACATACTAGCTACGCTGCTCCCGATAGACAAGATAATAGGAACGATATATCCGTTTATGGGGGCAGCGCTGCTGTTTATGGCTGTCGGAGTAGGCGGGGCGATGCTCTGGGGCGATATTTCAGGCAGCCTGTCGATGCAGGAACTGACATTCTCCACCCTGAAGAACTATCATGCCGATCCTGAAAACAACATCCTGATACCGATGCTTTTCATAGTCATTTCATGCGGCGCGATTTCGGGCTTCCATTCCACGCAGTCCCCGCTGATGTCGAGATGTCTGAAAAACGAAAAATACGGCCGTCCGGTATTCTACGGTGCCATGATAGCCGAAGGCATCGTGGCCATGATATGGGCCAGTGCGGCCATGGCATACTTCGGGGGCGCGGAAGGTCTCAACGATGCCGCGACCAACGGCGTGATGATAGACGGCGTACTGACCAAGGTCACTCCGGCCATAGCGGTGGATATGATATGCAAGAGCTGGCTCGGGAAAGTCGGGGCGATAATAGCAGTGATAGGAGTGGTGGTCTGTCCGATTACGTCTGGAGATACCGCATTCAGGAGCATGCGTCTGACCATTGCCGATTTGTGCAGATACGACCAGAAAAAAATATCGAAGCGTCTGGTGGTCTCCGTCCCTATCTTCGTGGCGGCCTATTTCTTCTGTATGGCGGATTTCTCCACAGTCTGGAACTATGTGGGCATCTGCAACCAGATTCTGGCCGTCCTCGTCCTGTGGACCGTTACCGCATATCTGGTACAGTCCGGGAAACCTCACTGGATGACTTCGATTCCGGCGGCATTCCTGACTTTCATCTGTGTCAGTTATTTTATGATGGCTCCGTTCAAGGCCGGGGGACTTCACCTCGCCCCGGCGGCAGGTTATGTATGCGGAGGCATCGTGGCCCTGGCCGCACTGATATACTGCACGGTCAAAGCGAGGAAGATGAAATCCGTTTCTTCCTTGTAGGCTTTCCGATGAGCTGGATGTCTATGTGGTCGATGCTGTAACCGCGGAACTTGCGTTTCTTCAGGTGCTTTTCCACCAGATCGACGAGTTCGTTGTCTATGATGTCCTTGAACTGGTGGTTCTCGCAGTCGTATATGTGGAAATGCTTGAAAGTGTTGACGTCGAAGTACATTTTGTTGTTCGCGCTGAGCCTGTGGTCATATATTCCCAGCATAGCCAGTTGGGTCAGTATATTGTACACTGAAGCCACGGTGACTTTCGTCCGGTCGTTTTTCCTGATTTCCTCGGTGACCATGTCGGCGGAAGCATGCCCGAGCTTGAGCATGGCCTCATGCACGGCCATCCTTTGAGGCGTAGCCTTCAGAGAGTGGTTTTTCAGGACAGTCTTGAACTGTTCCATGCCTGTTTTGGGGAGTTGAACGTTCATATATTCGGTTTAGCGCTGCAAAAATAGGAAAAAAACGTCCGCGTGCAAAATAAAATTGAAATATTCAAAATTATACATGAAAAGCAAATGCTATCTTAAAGGAGTGCCTTACGGCAATTACCGTTCTACGGCCCTGATAACCGGAGCCGCCGGAGGAATGGGAAAAATCTACGCCATTCTCCTGGCGGAGAACGGCTACAATGTCATTATGGCCGACATTTCCCGCGAAAGGCTGGAGGATGCCGCCGCCGAGGTCCGGTCCCGTGTTGCGGCTCTTGCCGGCGAGAGAAGCCTCCGCACGCCGGAATTCCGGATATTGACCGTTGTCCAGGACTTGTCCGAAACGGATGCGGCGGAAAAAATTTCTTCGGCAGTCTCTGATGCCGGACTCGAAGTGGATATCCTGATAAACAATGCCGGCCTGTTTTTCCTGAAGGAAATCGCAGCTTCGGACAAGGGAAAGCTTTCGGCCATAATGATGGTGCACAACTATACTCCACTGATGCTCTGCCGCGAGTTCGTCCCGAGGATGATAGCCAAAGGGCAGGGCCGAGTCTTGAACATATCGTCCCTGGCAGCCTGGATGAACTGGCCGGCCCTGGGTATGTATGCGAATACGAAGAGGTTCGTCAAGGATTATTCGCGTTCCCTCAGAATCGAATGCCGCGGGACTGGAGTCAGCGTCACGACGGCTTATTTCGGGGCGGTGGACACTCCTCTGTATCCCCTCAAGCCTTCCCTGCGCAGGCTCGCGGTCCGGATAGCGGTGATGATTCCTCCGGAAAAAGCGGCGTACAAGGCTCTGAAGGCGATGTTCAGGGGCAGAAAACAGCTCCTGCCGGGACTGATAAACCATATTTTCCGCCCTTTGGCAGCCATTCTTCCGGACTGGGTCGTAGGCGCCGTTTACCGAACGGTCAAAAAGCGTTTCCGGATTTGAAAATCATCGAACTATTCTTAACTTTGCCAGTTCCCTTAAGGATATTGCATAAATGGAGAAAATAAGGACATTGATAATAGGAGGAGGGCCTGCAGGCTATACTGCTGCCATCTATGCATCGCGTGCCGGTCTGAAGCCGGTCCTTTACGAAGGCATGCAGCCCGGAGGCCAGCTTACCACTACGACTGTCATAGAAAACTTCCCGGGTTTCGAAAACGGGATAGACGGGACTGCACTCATGGATGCCATGCGTTCCCAGGCGGCGAATCTCGGAGCCGATATCAGGTATGGGACGGTATCAGGTGCCGATCTTTCGTCCAGGCCTTTCAGGCTGACCCTGGATGACGGTACGGAACTTTCTGCCGAGGCCCTGATCATCGCTACGGGTGCGGCGGCCAGATATCTCGGTCTGGAATCGGAGACCAGATTCAGGGGAATGGGGGTTTCCGCCTGCGCCACCTGCGACGGCTTTTTCTACAGGGAAAAGGATGTGGCTGTCGTGGGCGGCGGAGACACTGCCTGCGAAGAAGCTTCATATCTTTCGCACCTCTGCCGTAAAGTCTACATGATAGTCCGGAGGGACGTCCTCAGGGCTTCTCCGGCCATGCAGGAGCGCGTAATGCACGCTCGGAATATCGAAATCCTGTGGAACTGCAGCACGCAGGAAGTGCTCGGCGACGACTCCGGCGTGACCGGAGCCAGACTGCAGCGGAAGGACGGGGAAGTCTTCGACATAGCCGTGGACGGTTTTTTCCTGGCCATAGGACACCATCCTAATTCGGAACTTTTTTCCAGATGGGTGGCCACGGATGAAAACGGTTACATAGTCACGGAAGGCAAGAGTTCGCGGACTAACGTCGAAGGCGTCTTTGCTGCCGGCGATGTCCAGAATCCGTCATACAGGCAGGCAGTCACTGCCGCCGCATCCGGCTGCGTGGCGGCCTGCGATGCTGAAAAATTTCTAAATTCATTGAACCCAGGCAAATGAAAAGGTATTTTATTTTACTCCTGATGTCGGGAATCCTCTTTTCCTGCAAGTCTCAGTATGAACTTCTGCTTAACAGCAATGATGCCGACGCGAAATACGAGGCGGCTTTCGAATACTACAACAATGCTAAATACTCCAAGGCGGCAGCCCTGTTCGAGTCCCTTTCGGTCCTTACGACCGGTACCGAGAGAGATGATACGGTCCAGTATTACTGGGGCCTGAGCAACTACCGGTTCCGCGACTATTATACTGCGGAGACGAATTTCGACCATTTCCTGGAGTATTTCCCGAGGAGCCCGTTCGCTCCAGAGGCGAGATTTCTCCGGCTCGACTGTCTGTACAGGTCCACACTGAGATATGAACTCGACCAGAATCCGACCTACAAGGCCATGTCCGCCATTTCCGAATATATGCAGGAGTATCCGAATTCGGTGCATTACGAAGAATGCGAGGCCATGATGGAGGATCTGGGGATGCGGCTCGATACGAAGGCATACGAGGCGGCACGGCTTTATTACAAGATGGAAGACTACATAGCATCCCGCGTGGCTTTCCGCAATGTCCTGAAGGATGATGCCGATAACATTTACCGTGAGGATATCCTGTATTACATAGCTATGTCGTCATATAAATACGCCCAGCTGAGCGTGCACCAGAAGCAGAAGGAGAGATATATGACTTTCGTGGACGACTATCTGAATTTCAAGGGAGAATATCCGGAATCGGCCTACTGCCGTGAACTTGACGTCCTGTACCGCAGGGCGCAGAGAGAGCTCGGAAGATATGTCGCTGAAGAAAATCCTTCGGAAAACGAAAAAAATTGAAACCCGTTTCCATCCGGGATGTATAATTAAATAGGAAGAAATATTTTGGATATGACTAAGAAAATACCTACCAACACCATTACCAGAAATCTCTGCGACATCGCGGAACCTACCGGCAATATCTACGAATCCGTCGTAATCCTTTCCAAAAGGGCGAACCAGATAGCCATAGCCGAGAAAAAGGAACTTACGAGAAAACTCGAGGATTTCAAGAACGACAGGGACACCATGGAAGAAGTTTTCGAGAACAGGGAACAGATAGAAATCTCCAAGTTCTACGAAAAGCAGCCAAAACCTGCCCTCGTGGCCATTTCGGAATTCGAAGAAGGGGAGATTTTCTACAGGATGGCCAAAAAGGAAGAGGACGAGGAATAATATCGCTTCATCATGCTTAAACGGCTGAGCATCAGGAATTATGTTTTGATAGACTCTCTGGAAACAGATTTTCCCGAGGGTCTTGTCATCATTACGGGACAGACAGGAGCCGGGAAATCCATACTTTTAGGTGCCCTGTCCCTGCTCCTCGGTGCGAAGGCCGACGCTTCCATGATAGGGGAGTCATCGGACAATTGCGTCGTCGAAGGGGAATTCTCCGTAGACGACGATGAAATCCTGAATACCTTGATGGAAGAAAACGAAGTGGACTGGGACGGGAAAAACATTACTGTCCGCAGAGTCGTGAATCCTACGGGACGTTCGCGTTCTTTCGTAAACGACTGCCCGGTTCAGGTGCAGTTCCTTTCGGTCCTGTCTTCACGTCTGGTCGACATCCATTCCCAGCATCAGACCCTTCTCCTGTCGGACAGGCATTTCCAGCTTTCCCTTCTGGACCGTTTTGCGGGAAATTCCGCACAGCTTGAGAAATACCGTTCGCATTACAGACGGTATACGTCCATGAAAAAGGAACTGGAAGATGTGGAGAAGGCGATTGCCCGTTCGCGCTCAGAATACGACTACGACAAGTCCCGTCTGGACAGGCTCGTGGAAGCCGGTCTGCGCGAAAACGAACTCGAAGAACTGGAACAGGAGCAGAAGCAGCTGGCAAATGCAGAACTGATAAAGGAAACCCTCTGTTCCGCGGAAAGCATTCTCGATGCCGTGCCGTCTTCGGACGGGGAAGTGCCGCTAACGGCCCTGATGAGGGATGCGGCCCGTTCTCTCGAAAAGATAGCGGTATACGTGCCGGAAGCCGGTCCGCTTTCCGAAAGGCTTGAAAGCTGCCGGCTCGAACTGGATGACATATCGGGAGAACTGTCACGCATAAATGAAGATACCGTCGTGTCTCAGGAGCGTCTGGCAGAAGTCGAAGACCGGCTTTCTCTCCTGTATTCACTGTTGAGGGCCTTTTCCTGCCGGGATATCAGTGAACTTGCCGCAGTCAGGGACGCTTTGGCCGAATCCATCGACGGCATGGAAGTGTCGGATGCCCGCAGAAATGAACTCGTAAGGCTTTTGTCCGCCGAGGAAAAGGAGCTCGCCGCAGCGGCGGAGGCCTTGTCCGCAGCCAGAAAGTCCGCAGCCGGAAATCTCGCGGCTGCCATAGAGAAATCCGTCAGGGAGATGGAGCTCCCCGGGGCTGTCTTTGCCGTAGAAGTCTCTCCTTCGGAACTCTCTGCCGAAGGCGCTGATACCGTATCCTACAGATTCTCCGCTTCTGGACATAATCTGACGGATGTGGCGAAATGTGCTTCAGGCGGCGAAATGTCTCGCATTATGCTTGCCTTGAAAGCCATTATGGCTGAATATGGAAACATGCCTACGATGATTTTCGACGAGATTGATACCGGAGTCTCGGGAAGCGTGGCGGACAAAATGGGGTCCGTGATATGCCGTATGGGAAATTTCATGCAGGTCTTTGCCATCACCCATCTCCCGCAGGTAGCTGCCAAGGGGTCCGCCCATTATGTCGTGACCAAGTCTGTCGTAAACGGTAGGACCGTATCCGAAATGAAAAGACTCTCCGGCGAGCAGAGAGTCCTGGAAATTGCGCGTATGCTGAGCGGTTCCGAACTGACGGATGCGGCCATCGCCAATGCCCGGGTCCTGCTCGGCGAATAAACTTCAGTCTGCAAGTCTTATCGAATATCCTTCCCCGTATATGATGCGGCGGACGCCTGTATTCACATATCCGTCGTTTTCCCCGGCTTTCCTGAACCTGAAATTAGTCTGCAGCATGGACTTGTCGCTGTTTTCAAGATATTTTGCCCAGTCCTTGCCGTAAGTCGCGCACAACTGCAGGAAGTACAGCGTGACGTCATAGCCCTGGAATGCGTACGGAGTAGGTTCGGTATTGTACAGAGCCCTGTATTTCCGCACGAAATCCCGTACTGACGGATTTTCGTAGTCCACGTAATAGGCAAGCGAGGTATGCAGCTGCGTATGGTGGAGGTTGTCCACCTCTATCGTTTCGAAACTCCTTATTTTGGACGCTCCGTAAAGGATGACTCCGTATCCTCCGTGAATCAGCAGATTCAGGTTCCTTACCACGTCGTTGACGAAAGCCTCGCTTTCTGACATCACCATAATACGGTTTACGGAGCAGGAATCCATCATAGCCTTTAGCGGCTCCTGCACATCGCGCCCTTCGAGAATACTGTAGGAAAAGGAACTGAACGGAATGCCGTCCTTTTCGAGAATCGTGTTCATCGCACCCGTTTCTTCGATGTTCCTGGCACCCTTTTCATAAATGATTATCACTTTTTCGTCACTGTCTCCGCGTTCTTCCTTTATCCATTCGGCCAGATCCTCGTATATGGTCAGGTTGGATGAAGGGGCCTGTATGAAGTTCGGGTGGCCGTTTTCGAGGTACTCCGCCTTGTGGTCCAGAGGGGAAACTATGCACGTGGTCTCGGGACATTTTTCCATCAGTCTCGAAAGGTCTCCGGCCGAAACCGGGCCGATGACTATGTCGCTTTTCTCCAGCCTTTCCGTCGTGACAGGCAGTATGCCCCCTTCCACATCGTATACACTCAGGTCGATATCCGTACCGCTGTCACCTAACTGTTTGACAGCCATAAGCGCCCCATTGTAAAAGTCGATGCTGCCGTTTCTCGGTTTCTCCCCGGAAGCGTTGAAAGGCAGTAAAAGCACCGCTTCCACTTTTTCCGTCCTGTCCGGGAGCAGGGCGGCGGCGTTGGCCGGTCCTTCTCCCGCAGGCAATGTATCCGCCGCGGCAACAGTGTCGGCGGCTGCCTCTTCCTCCGGGAAAATCTGTCCCGGTTCCGGAATGACGAGTTTCTGGCGTTTGCTCAGTTTCCTTCCTGTCAGGCCGTTGGCTTTCATGATGGACTCCACGCTTACTCCGTACCTGTCGGCTATCGCATCGAGATCTTCATACCATTTTACAGTATGGATTTTCTGTTTTTTCCCTGTTTTCGCGCCTGCCTGGCCCGTATCCGCTGCCGTCACCACGGTTTCCCGGTTCCTGTCCGGGCAAGGAATCAGCAGGATGGAGTTTTTCTTCAGCCCCTCCTCCTTTACGGACGGGTTGGCCTCGAAAATCTGCTCCATAGTCACGTTGTATGCTTTGCAGATGGAGTAGAGAGTCTGTCTCTCAAGCACGATATGCGAATAGTAGACTTTTCCGTCCACCCTCGCCTTTTCCTTCGATATCGTGACCGGAACAGGGGTATATTCCTGTGCCGAAAGTCCTGCGGCTGCGGAGAATGCCATCAGCAGCGGCAGCAGGAGATTGACTATGCAAACAGTATGTTTCATCAGCTAAACAGTTTTACTGAAATCAATCAGTCCGTTACAGAACCTCGCCCACGAGAGTTCTTCTTTCGTTTTCCTTATGTTCCTGATACAGTTTTCCCTGATTCCGGGATTTCCGAAATAATCCAGAATTTCCCTTCTGACGGCATCGGCGGAAATCTCCGATGCCACAATGCCGGTGCCCCGGTCTCCTATGGTCTCCCTCAGTCCGCCGACATCCGTGACTATCATGGGAACCTCGAAATGGTATGATACGGAACTGATGCCGCTCTGGGTGGCGGAACGGTAGGGAAGTACTGCCACGTCGGCGGCGGAAAAGTAGTCGGCCACTTCGGAATCCTTTATATAGTGCAGAAAAGTATGTATGCGTTCCCTGCCCGCCTTTTCGATCAGCGGCACGTATTTGTCGAAGGAACCGTACGGCTCGCCCGCTATGATCAGTCTGTAACTGTCATCCAGACCCGAAAAAGCGTCTATCAGGATGTCAAGTCCCTTGTAGTCGCGGATAAGCCCGAAGAACAGGATATTCTTTTTCCCGTGCTCCAGACCGAGCCTGTCTTCCGCGTCCCGCCGGTCTTTCCTTTCTCCGAAATGCGAATACAAAGGATGCGGGATTACCTTGTACCTGGCATCCGGACACAGCCTGAGAAGATCTTCCGCCACCGCATCGCACAGGGTCACATATCCGTCGCTGCCTTTCAGGAAATACTTCGTGAAGGGGGCGTCGAAAAATCTCGGCTCGTGAGGGACGACGTTGTCGAGTATGGAGATGACCTTGCAGTCTTTTTTCAGATGACGGGCAATCCATCCAAGCGAGGGCGCGAACCACGACATCCAGTACCGCATAATGAGCAGGTCAGGCTTCCATTTGCGGATTTGACTCAGAGTGCCGGCATACGAAAACGGATTGGCAGTGTCGAGCAGCCTGTCGCTTTCTATCCTGTCGGCCTCGTCGTCAGCGGTGACATACTGAGTCCTGCCGGGAAAAAGAAATTCCGGATACTGTCTTCTGAAATTGAAGGCCTTTACCGTATGTTCCTTTTCCAGTTCCCTGTACAGGCAGGCATTGAATTGCGAGATTCCGCCCCTGTAGGGATAAAAGCAGGATAGTATGGCTATTCTCAATTATTTGTTGTTTTTGTTCTTTTCCTTGATGTATTCCTCGTTGAGACGGGCGATGACATCATCCGTAATGTCGAGCGACGGGTCGGCGGTGATTACGGGTACGCCTCTCTGGTTGGTGAGGATCATGGTGTATTTCTTTTCCTGGTTGTATTTGTCGAGGAATGTCTTGATGGCATCGGCTATCTGATTCATCATCACGGTCTGTTCCTCGATGACCTCATTGTTCTTCTGGTTTGCGTATTCGTTGAATTCGGCTTCCTTTTTCTGGAGATCCTGACTCTGTATTTCTGCTACGGATCTGGTTATCAGTCCTTTATTGATTTTGTTCTGGAACTCGATGACTTCGTTTTCGAGATTTTTCCCTCTTCTGGTGACTTCGTCCTGGATGTTTTTTACCTTGGTTTCGACTACGGCACCCAGATCGCTGGCCATATCATATTCCTGCACGATTCTGTCCAGATCCACATAGACGATTCCGGAAGTGGCGAGAGTAACATTTGTGGAGTCGGCCCCGTTTTCGGAAACGGCTTTTCCAGCTTTCGGCCCGAGTGTCATGGAATAGACTCCTCCCGCGAGAGCTACAGCAACGGCGATGATGCTGAGAATAAGTGGTACGTTTTTCATGTAACAGATTTTTATTTCAATAATGTTTCTTACTGTCCGCTGCGGCGCCGGTTCCGGCAAGCCGCATTATGCAAAGATAATCAGAAAATCCGAACTTTTGAAAGGTATGCCTTTATAGTTTGTTCCAAACCCATGTAAAGGGCGTCGCAGATGATGGAGTGACCGATGGACACTTCGTCTGTCCAAGGGATGGTGCGTATGAAATATTCGAGATTCTGCAGATTCAGATCGTGTCCGGCGTTCAGTCCCAGACCGCAGCTGCGTGCCGTTCGGGCTGTCTCGAGATACGGTCCGACAGCTTTTTCCGGACAGGCTGCATATCCCCGGGCGTATGCTTCCGTGTACAGTTCGACCCTGTCGCAGCCGCAGGCGGCTGCTCCTTCGGCCATTTCGGGTTTCGGGTCGATGAAAATCGATGTCCTGATGCCGTATTTTCTGAATTCCGCGCACATTTCCGTCAGAAAGCCCCGGTTCTTCAGAGTATCCCATCCGGCATTCGACGTGATGGCGTCTTCGGCATCCGGTACGAGGGTGACCTGGGCCGGCTTCACTTCCTCTACCAGTTTTACGAAAGAAGGAATGGGATTCCCTTCTATGTTGAATTCCGTTTTTAGAAGCGGCTTTATCAGCCTTACGTCGGAATATCTTATGTGCCTTTCGTCCGGCCTCGGATGTACCGTGATGCCTTCCGCCCCGAATCTCTCGCAGTCGGCGGCAGCCTTTTCCACATCCGGAAGATTGCCCCCTCTGGCATTTCTCAAAGTGGCTATCTTGTTTATGTTGACGCTGAGTCTTGTCATATCGGTAAAATTAAAATCGAGGCAAATGTAGAAACTGTTTTGATTTTTTTCAAAAATTCTTTTATCCGTATTGCAGGTGTCGCATATCGGGGTTGCGGGATAAAAATTTGTCGATAACTTGGGATTTATCGTAGAAATAAGTGTATTTTTGAAAAATAATTCGGTGCCGGACATTGTCCGATACCGGTATTTTATGGTAAATTACCTGTTATAGAATGAATTACGAATTTCGTTTCCGGCACTGAGATGAAGATTGCAGTTTATTTGAGGAACCGGAGTCTGGAAAATGACGCCAGATATCTCGGCCTTATCGGAAAATTCACCGCTGGCGGCTGCCGGGTCTATGAAATAAGGGATGACGTACCGGTCGAGGATGATACCGACATTTTCGTCAGTGTCGGAGGCGACGGAACCTTTCTGTCATCCGCAGTCATTGTCGGGAACAGGGAAATACCTGTCCTCGGAGTGAATCTCGGCCGTCTCGGTTTCCTTTCCGAGAATACGGTCTACGACGTGGTGGACGAAGTGCTGGCCGGTAAATATTCGATAGAGGAGAGGACATTGCTGAAAGCCGACTTCGGCCGCACGGGAAGTGAAGAACTACGTTCGGCATATCCTTATGCCCTTAATGAAATCACGGTGCACAGGGCCGGTCCGGCAATGCTCGGAGTAGATGTGGCCATAGACGGGAATCCGCTTCCGACATACTGGGCGGACGGACTTTTGGTGGCTACCAGTTCCGGCTCCACCGCTTATTCCCTGAGTGTGGGCGGACCTATAGTGATGCCGGAGTCCAAGGTACTGATAGTGTCTCCGATTTCCCCGCATAACCTGAACGTGAGACCGCTTGTGGTGCCGGATACTTCAGTCATCTCGCTTTCTCTCAGGGCACGCGACGAGAAGGTTTTCCTGACGGTCGACAACAGAAGTCTGGAAGTGTCCACCGACCTTGAAATGAAGATATCTGCCGCTCCTTTCCATCTGCGGCGTATCCGTCTGGCAGGGGCCAATTTCATCAAGGCGCTCACTACCAAACTGTTCTGGGGAGAAGATATAAGAAATGGCAGATAATATGGAGAAACTCGTGAATATACCTGCGCATGTTTCCATAATAATGGACGGAAACGGACGCTGGGCCCGCGAACGCGGCCTTGAGCGGACTGCAGGGCATATCGAAGGCGTGGAAAGCGTAAGGGCCTGTACGGAGGCGGCAGTGGAAGCCGGGGTGAAGTATCTTTCCCTCTATGCTTTTTCGGAAGAGAACTGGAACCGGCCTCAGGAGGAAGTCGATACCCTTATGTCGCTGATGTTCAAGTCCATGATGGAGGAAATGCCGAATTTTTCGGAAAACGGCATCCGTTTTATGGTCCTGGGAAACAGGGAGCGTCTGTCGGACGGGCTCAATGCGACCATTGATTCGTGTATGGAGAAGACTTCCGGCAACACCGCCCTTACACTCATCCTTTTCCTGAGTTACAGCGGGAAATGGGACATACTCCAGGCGGCTTCCAGGTTCGCCAGGGATGTGCTTGCGCATCCGGACCGCGCCGACGAACTCCTGTCTATGGATGCCGACGGATTTTCCAGATATCTCGTGACCGGTGGAATTCCGGATCCGGATTTGATTGTCAGGACTTCCGGGGAACAGCGGCTGAGCAACTACCTCCTCTGGCAGGGTGCGTATTCCGAACTGCTCTTTACCGATGTCCTCTGGCCCGATTTCAGAAAAAAAGAATTCTTTGCGGCGCTGGAGACTTATTCGAAAAGGGACAGGCGTTATGGAAAAGTTAAATAATTGCCTTATATTTGCACGTTTGTATTTTTTATAGACACTTAATCATAGAAGATGAGAACAGGCCGTTTATTCCCGTTTCTGCTGCTCCTGGCAGCATGCTTCAGTCTGGGTGCCCAGGAAAGCGGAAATGGAATTACAGTGGATTACAACAGCCCTAAAAAGTATATCGTAGGCGGGATTTCTGTAGAGGGCAACAAGTACATAAATTCGGACCAGATACTGAAAATCTCCGGAATCCAGCCCGGATTCGAGGTCAGTGTCCCGGGAGAGGAATTTTCAGCCGTAGTCACCCGCCTGTGGCTTCAGAGATATTTCGAGGACGTGACCATGGTCATAGATTCCATAGCCCCGTCGCAGGATACCGCTTTTTTCAAAATCCGCGTGGTGGAGCGTCCGAGAGTGTCCAGATGGACATTTTCCGGCGTCAAGTCCGGTGAACGGAAAGAACTGGAGGAAAGGCTGAACCTGAAGCGCGGAGGTGAATTTTCCGATTACGTAGCCAAGACTTCCACTGATATCATCAAGCGGTATTATAAGGAAAAAGGCTTTCTGCTGACGGACGTCAAGGTGACGACCAAGCGCGATTCCCTTATCAAGAGCGCCATCAACGTGAATTTCGGCGTGAACAGGGGGCAGAAAGTGAAGATTCAGAAAATAACTTTCGGCGACAGCCTTAACGTGAAGGAAGGCAAGCTCGTCCGCTCGATGAAGAAAACCAAGGACAGAAGGCTGATAAATTTCTTCAGTTCGAAGAAATTCAACGAAAAGGAATACGTCAACGACAAGAAAAACCTTATAAGCGCCTTCAACGAGGCCGGATACAGGGATGCCAGAATCGTAAAGGATACCATGTATTATGTCGAGCCGGGAAGACTGCAGATAGATTTCACGATAGACGAAGGGAAGAAATATTATTTCAGGAACATAACCTGGACCGGTAATTCCGTATATTCATCCGATGACCTGAATTCCATCCTGATGATAAACAAAGGCGATGTCTACGATGTCGTGACTATGGAGCACCGGCTGTTCGGCGGCGGAAAGCAGACCGAGATGGATGTCTCCAAGCTGTACAGGGACAACGGTTACCTGTTTTTCCAGCTCCAGCCTGTCGAGCTGAATATCGAGGGCGATTCTGTGGATGTGGAGATGCGAATCGCCGAAGGCAAGCCCGCCACGCTGAACAATATTGTCATAAACGGGAACGACCTGACGAACGAGAGGGTAGTGCGCCGTCAGATATTTACCCGTCCCGGCTATCTTTTCAGCCAGTCGGACTTCGAGCGCTCCATAAGGGAAATCGCTTCTCTCGGGCAGTTCGATGCGGAAGCCATCGCCGACCCTGCAAAGGGTTACACCATTATTCCGAACCAGTTGAACAATACAGTCGACCTCGTGTACAATGTCACGGAGAAGCCGTCCAGCCAGTTGGAACTCTCCGGAGGTTGGGGAGGCAATACCTTCGTCGCCACTGTCGGAGTCAGCTTCAACAACTTCTCCACCCGCCGCTTCTTCGACAAGTCGGCGTGGAGACCGGTACCGCTTGGCGATGCCCAGAATCTGGCCATAAGGTTCCAGACTAACGGAACATACTATACGAGCCTGTCGGCCAGCTTTATGGAGCCCTGGCTTTTCGGAAAGAAACCTACTTCACTGAGCATTTCCGCCTACTATTCACGCCAGACGAACTCATATCCTATATTCGACGTGTTCAACAACGACGAGTTCTTCGAAGTATACGGTGTGGCTGCAGGTATAGGAAACCGTCTCAAATGGCCTGACAACTATTTCGTGCTGTACAACCAGCTCAGCTGGCAGACTTACCGTCTGCAGCAGTGGCCGGGCAGTTTCATTTTCGATACCGGCATATCGCACAACCTGAGCTATACCATCAGTCTTTCGAGAAATTCCACGGACCAGATAATTTATCCGCGTCAGGGTTCCGAATTCAGCCTCTCTCTCCAGTTGACTCCTCCTTATTCTTTGCTCAGGAGGAAGGACAGGGGAGTGCTCGACGAGAACGGCAATCCTACTAAAGTTTCTTCATACAAGGATATCGACTATTCCAGACAGTCTTCCGATGACAGGTACAAGTGGATAGAGTACCACAAATGGTCTTTCAAGGGAACCGTATATACCAAGCTTGTGGGAGATCTTGTCCTGATGGCACGTGCACAGTTCGGTTATTTGGGATATTATAACAGGAACTGGGGCTATTCTCCGTTCGAGGGCTTCCTGGTCGGCGGTGACATTATGTCGGGTTACAATACCTACGGACAGGAGGTGATAGCCCTCAGGGGTTATGAGAATTATTCGCTTACCCCGTATTCGCTCTCGCAATACAGTTCCCAGGGTTATTCCTATTCGGGAAATGTCTATGACAAGTTCACCGTGGAACTCCGTTACCCTGTAGTATTGCAGCCGCAGTCCACGATTTTCGCCCTTCTCTTCCTGGAGGGAGGTAACTGCTGGTCCGATATCAGGGATTTCAATCCGTTCCAGATCAAGAGGTCTGCCGGTGTCGGTGTCAGGGTTTACCTGCCTGTGGTAGGTCTACTCGGTGTAGACTGGGGATGGGGATTCGACGACTCCGTGAACGGCGGAAGCCAGTTCCACTTCGTGATAGGACAGCAGTTCTGATATAAAAGCGGGCTTGTGGCATTCCTCTTGTAAAAAATTGCTATATTAGTAGATTATTTCCCGGGTTTTGTCGGGAAATGCCGGGTGGAATTAATTTTAAACATTGAAAATATGAAAAGAATCTATTTGATCGCAGCAGTTCTGTTTTCGTTCGGTCTTGCTGCTACGGCACAGACGAAGTTTGCACATGTGAATTTCAGTGAACTGGTCCAGTTGATGCCTGAGGCTGATTCGGCTATGGTTCAGCTTGAAGCTGCCAATACCGAGGCTCAGGAAACTTATTCGAGTATGGTGGCTGAGTTCCAGTCCAAATACGATCAGTTCAACCAGAAGCAGGAATCCTGGACTCCTGCCGTGAGGGAAAGCAAACAGAGAGAACTGGGTGAGATTCAGAACAGGATACAGGAGTTCGAGCAGGCTATCCAGCAGGATATGAGCCAGCTCCAGAATACCCTGATGGCTCCTATTTATCAGAAGGCTCAGGATGTGGTAAGGAATCTGGCCAAGGAGAAGGGCGTCATTTACGTTTACGATGCTTCGTCGCTTCTTTATATCGATACCGCACAGAGCATCGATCTGACTCCTGAAGCACGCACGGCTCTGAATATCCCGGCTGACAAGACCATCGAGTCAGTTATGGCGGCCCGTCAGGCTGCAGCCCAGGCTCAGCAACAGTAGTCTTTCCTCTTTTTTAACATAGCGTCACAAACGGGAAAAACCGTTTGTGACGCTTTTTCATTTATGGCTGTGTACGTCGGAGACGGGAGGACAACGCTCGCACAGACTACAATTTCCTGACGGAAATCAACAGTGCTCGCTGCTGTCCTCCTGTCTCCTTTCCGCAGTTATCTTGTGTAATGTCTTTCTGTCCAGTGTCATCCTGGCGGAAACGGGAGGACAACGCTCGCACAGACTACAATTTCCTGACGGAAATCAACAGTGCTCGTTGCTGTCCTCCCGCCTCCGCAGTTTGCATTCTGTCAATGATATAAAAAACATCCACGATACATTGGTACCGTGGATGTTTTTTATTATGCAGAGAGTTGCTATCGTGTTGCTCCGTACGAGCTGTAAGTTGAGTTCGGAACGAATACTGCGTCCTCCAGGATGAACTCTCCGCCTTCATACGGATTGTCTGTTATCCTTCTTATTTCTTTGGCGTCAGTGAATCCATTATCAATGACAGTATTGATGTTGTTAAAGAACATCCAGAAATTGTTTGTCCCGACATTCGGACAGTAGATGACATTGTCCCTGCATATGTCTCCGTCCGGGTGGTTTCCGGCCCCAGTTGGAAATCTGAATACGGTAAAGTTGTTGGAGAATGTCTTATCAGTCCAGAACAAGTTGTTTTCTGCTTCTACTTTCGCTAGTGTCTGGTATCCGAAGAATGCCGGTGTTGCACTTCCATTGCCGTGCCATACATTGATGAAGGTGTTGTTTCTCAGAATAACCTCGTCAACAATAGGGTAAGAGCCTAACAGTATTCTGAAATCTGCTTTCCCTGTTTCTGCTGTCGAATAAACGATATTGTTGGTAAATGATATCGTTCCGATAGAAACGTTTTGGGTGCTGCCAGGATTTATCAGAACAGTCTGGCTCGTCAAACGACTTACATTGAAATTACAGCTGTCAAAACTGATTTCATCAAGTTTACGTGCGGAATTGAACCCTCCGAACATAGCGTATGTTGAAAGGTGGATATCGCAGCCGACAAAACCTGCATAGCTATACGTCCCGTTTGCCGTCATATACATATGGTAATTATCGAAGCCGGTCATATCCACTGACAGGTTATAGCATAAGAATTGTCCGCCTGTATTGTCTGCGCCTTGGTTCAGGGAGATTCTGCTGCTTACCGTCAACGGGCTCTTCTCGTCCAGATCATTGCCGATGATCAACATCGTATTGATTCCGTTTGTAACATTAAATTTCGCATTGGCATCTGAATTGACGAAGTAAACTGCCATTCCATTTGTGTCACCGGTCTTATTGTTTGTAATAGAAGCATTTGCCGATGTGACTTCAATAGCTTCACCGTAAGTGGTCTTGTTGATGGTAACATCCCCTATGGTGAAGTCGATGCCGGCTTCGTAAAGGTCGGAGTACTTCTCAGGGGTGCGTGTGCTTGCCTCGACCTTGATGATGTTGCCGGTAGTGATTCCTGCTGAGGTAGTATTGACAGGCAGTACATAGAGGACGTAATCGGTGCCGAATTCGAGAGCGGCCCCGTCTGCAGTTTTGCTGATTTCGAGATCGTCGATATCGGAGGCATCCGCTATGTTGATTTCACTCGATGCAGGGAAAGCCGATTCTCCCGGCTCCATAGTACCGGCCTTGTAGAGGAGGTATCTGTATGATGTCAGGTGCTGGGCATCAGCGAAACTGAACGTGAGTATGTTGAAGCCCTGGGTTTCGGCTGCCGTGACTGTCACTTCCGGTATGTCGCCGGCTACCGCGCGTACCTGGATTTTTGCGAATGTGGACTTGCCGTCCTTGTTCGTGGCATGTATGGTCACATCCCGTTTTGAATTGGATGTGATTTTGGTCAGTTCTACGGATTCGGCCTTGTCCGGGGCTGTCACTTCCAGTGTAGCGATGCCTGATGCATCGATGTCTCCCATCACGGTTGCCCAGCCAGAAGGAGCCTCGATGTCGAGAGCGGTTACGTTGGTGGTCTTTACCGTGAACCTTACGGTCGTATTTACTGGGACGGAAACCGGAGTGTCGTAGTCAATCACTTCTGTACCTGCTTCGTTCCAGATGGAGCAGCCGAAGTCTGAAACCACGAGTACGTCGAGTTCCGTATCGTCATGCATTACTATATGGAGCAGACCGTCTTCAGGGGAGTATGTGACACTCTTGAAGATGTCGGAGCCGGAATCACCTGTCGCAGGAACAGGATCTTCGGTTCCCTCTTTGTAGACAGGGTTAAAATTTACTCCTCCGTTGGTGCTGATTTCCCAGTTCCCTTCGTCATTCACCCTGAACTGCGGGACTACTGCTACGGCACTTGCCGGGGTATCGCTGTCTCCCACATTGATTACAGTCCAGTCAGTCCAGGTACCGTCGCCGTTGTCATATCTGACCTGCCAGTTCCCGTCTTCGTTTATGCCTATCTGCGGGGTCTTGCCGGATTCTCCCTGTTTGAGCGTGTAGGTCTTTCCGTCAGAAGTGGTGATGGTGTATTCTCCGTTGTTTTCAGTTATGCCTGTTATTACATTGCCTGCCTCGGCGATAGCCTGTATCGCTTCTATGCTGGTGTTCAGATTCTCGACCTGTGTCTCCAATGCGGTGACCCGGCTGTCGAGGTCGTCCACTCTTTCTTCGAGTTCGCTGAGATCGGAGCAGGCGATTACCGATGCGCATCCGGCGATGATGCCTGCCCATTTGGCGAATATGTTAGATTTCAGTTTCATATAGTTAATGGTTTTATTATTTCAACATTTGAAGCCATGCAGGGACGTATCCGAGCCTGTTTATCAACTGTGCTTCGTACAGTGAGTTCGGTGTGACGGCATTGCCGTTGCTTTCCAGAACCTTTATCTGTTCCGGACTTTCATCGAAAGTTACCGGCTGCCCATGGAATCCGACTATTACCGGAGGAAGTATTTTCCACCATCTCGATGCAGCGTCCCACCAGATGAACTTGGCTCCGGCTCCGAGGTCCAGAGCGATGTTGTCCACATTTGTTGCTTCGAAATTCCAGATGGTCAGGTCGTTCAGGTGGTTCGGAACCTGGGTTTCGTCTCCGCCCTGTCTGTATCTCATGAATCCGCCCTTGCAGATGTCCACCAGTGTGGCGCGTGGCTGCGAGGCGTGGGATTCGAAGCAGCTGTCGTCTCCCCATACGTTGTTCCAGAGGACTGCGCCCATGCTGAGTTTCGATACTCCGGTGGCATGGTACTGTCCGGTATTGTCAGCATTGCCTGTGCCCTGACTTTGTCCGTTAGGGCCGGCAAGTTTGCCGTAAGCGTTGTCAGTGACCTTGCCGATAAAGACTCTGGACGAACCCTGAGACCGGATGGACGAGTGTCCTCTCTTGCCGGAAATATGGCTGTCGAATACGGATACGTTCGCGCTGGAAATGATGGAGCAGGCCTCGCTCACGCTTTCGAAATCCACGCGGCGCATCCAGGAGTTTACCATTCTGGTCATACTGACAGGTTTGTATCCGCCGTCATCCTGCCAGGAAGCATGGTGTACGAAGTCTTCCTTTGCATCTCCGACGAATGTCAGATCTTCGATACCGTTGTTCTGGTAGTATTTATAGTTCAGTATGGTCCATCCGAAATCGGCGCATACTTCATGCATCAGCGGTTCATGGAATGTCACCCTGTTTCCGCTGACAGACTTTATCTGATGGAAGTCTTCTACGGTCACTCCATTTTTTGCGATGGCCCAGTTCCCCGCGGCAGGACCGTCGGGCTCGTGAGGATCCAGTTCGGCAGACACTGCTTCATCAGAAGGGTTCGGAGCCATGTACAGGCATACCCACTGTCCGGGCGCAAGACCTGCCGTGCTTCCGACCGTGACTTCGAAGGATCCTTTCGGAGAATCGCCGGTGACACTGGCCAGGACATTCTTGTATTCGACTCCGGTATTGTGCTTGATCTGAATCATATCGGGAGATGCGTAGAGCAGGCGCGACGCATCCACTCCTTTCTTCCCGTTCGGTCCGGACGGGAGGAGCGGCGACTTCATTATTATTCTGGATTTTGTGCGGTCCGCGCCTTTCAGTATGAAGTTGCTCGCCCTGATGATGATGGTCTGGGAGTATGCGTTTTCTTCGTATGAGTCATCGGGGATATTGTCTTCCTCGGAGTGGAGGATGAAGTTGCCTTCCGGGATGTATACTATCGCGTTGGCATTGTCGCCCTTGGGCGGATTGAAAGTGATGCCGTTCTCGTTGCTGGTATAAGTCGTGCCGAGGGCGGCGCTTACGGCATCGAGGAATGCCTGCCTGTCAGACTCTTCGTCAGTGCCGACCGCACCGTAGTCTTCTATGTTGTATACGGTATATCCGGACAGGTTGGTCGCATATTGCCCGTCGGCAGTTTTGTAGACGGTTACATCCGGAGGACCGACCTCTCCGTGTTTGTACCCGGCGTATGAAAAGTCGAGAAGGACGTTGTCGTCAGCGCCGCTCTTGAATTTGTTCCAGGTTTCGCTGTCGGAAGCGTTTATGTCCGCCGTACTGTAATCGAAGGTGAACCTGTACACCCTGAGATAGTGTTCTTCGGATTCGAGATATACTTTTACCTCGTATGAGCCTTCGGTGCATTCGGCAGGGGCGGAGACGATGAATACATGTCTCGGACCGCCTTCTTCTTCCGGACGTATTTCCACATTCCAGCCGTCCGGCTGTTTGGAGTAGGCATTCACCACGTCTTCGGAAAACGTTGCGTAGAAATGACAAACCTGATTTTTGTACAGGGTCTCGCCATTCTCCAAATCGAAGCCTTCCACTTCCATGGTGATAAGTTCGTTATGCACTTCGAGCGAGAGAGTTTCACCGCCTTTCATGGTGATTCCGATGGTGTTTTCTTCCTCGTCATAAACGACTTCTTCGAAGAAGGAATCGGTAATGCTCGAGCCGGTAGCTTCTATCGGCCGGCTGTCGCTGTCGAGGATATTCTCCCATTCGGAGTCTTCCTGCAGTTTTATCTGCCAGTATCCCTCGGAACTTACCTGCAGCTGCGGAATGCTGGCTGCACTGACCGAGCCGATGATGACCGGTTCGTCTCCTTCGAACATAGTCAGCGTCCAGTTCCCTTCCTGATCCAGACCTATGACCGGAGTTATGCCTGTACCGTCCTGAGCCACGTATACAGTTATCGAATTTCCGTCACTCATTTCGAGCCTGTATGCAGTATTGTTGTCATAGGCCTGCACGTCCATAACCAGAAGTCCTTCCTGGTGCAGGGCGTACACGGCTGCCGTATTCCCGTTTATCTGCGCCACCTTCTTTTCGATAGCGTCGACTCTGTCCTCGAGTGAGTCGAGTCTGTCCTCCAGTCCGGAGGTGTCGACGCAGGCGGTCCAGCCGATCAGGGCTGCAGCGATGCACGCGGATTTCAGATATAAGTCTTTCATCATATAGTGTTGTGTTTTTTCTGTTGTTTCCAGGTGTCTGTGTCATTTCATTTCCCGGTCTCCGGTACGATATGTTCCAATATCCCTTCCCTGTACCAGATATCGTCGGCTTCCTCGAGTTTTTCCTGCAGTTTGCTGCACAGAGAGGCAAACAGTTCCTGGTTTTCCCGGTACGGGATGTTGTTCATCTGGTACGGGTCGTTCCAGTCATCGAAAATCAGGACACGCCTGATTTCCCTGTCGCGGGTAATCGCGATTTCCATAGTATATCGTTCCGTCTTCACTCCGCGGGCTTCCGGGAAAATGCCGCGGACCATCCCGTCGGCATCCTTTTCTCCGTCTAAATTACGGATATAAAGGGCTGCGTCAGGTACATCGCATTTCTTGCCGTTTTCCAGAAATACAGGAGCCAGATTCCGGCCCTCTGCGGATGCCGGTATCTTTTCTTCCAGTCCGGCAAGTGCCAGCATAGTAGGCATGATATCCGTCGTGCCGAGCAGAATGGAGTCTACCCTGTGTCTGATTCTGTCCGGATACCGGATTATGAACGGTACGTTGAACGATTCGGAGTAGATGGAATTTTTAGGGTCGAGCGTACCCTGGCTGCACATCGTCTCTCCATGATCGGACGTGAATACCACTATGGTGTTCTTTTCCAGTCCCAGACTTTCAAGTTCATCCAGCAGCCTTCCGAATTCCCTGTCCACTCCTGTAACATTGGCGAAATAATATCTCGCGGCAGGCGCCTTGGACAGGGTAGTGTCTGCATTCGGCCTTACGTACAGTTCGGAATAGTCCATATCCCTGTAGAGAGCGTAGTCCTCTTCCATACAGTCGTCGAGACTTTCATACGGGCTGTGGGGAGGGTTGTATGCCACGACCAGAAAGAACGGGGCATCCGGATTCCTTTCTCCGTTCTCGTTCCGGAGAAATTCGATGGCCTTGTCCGTTTCATGTTTTACCGAATATTCGTGAGGGTCGTGCCTTACTCCATCGGTATCCCAGTAATGCGGATTCTTGTGCACGTCGAATGTGCCGTACGAATACCAGTATGAGAAGCCGTGCCGCCTTTCCGGCGGGGTATAGGCATCCCATTCAGGTGTCCTGTCGCTTACATAGTGTCCGGGATTCGCAGGATCGTTTTTCATAGGAGTTTCGGCATGCAGTTTTCCGATATATCCGCAGCTGTACCCGTTCTCGGCGAGTACGTCGGATATGCAGACTGCTTCCGGATTCAGCGTGCTTTCCGGCCGGAGCGCCATACAGTTCAATGTCACTCCGTTCCTTTCAGGGTACATTCCCGTCAGGAACATACCTCTGTACGGGCTGCTGAGCGGACAAGTGCTCACAGCCCGTGAAAGAATCAGAGATTCATCCGCAAAACCGTCGAGATTCGGCGTTGTTACGGGATCCGCTTTCCATCCTGCATATTGCGAATATTCTTCGTCATTCCAGAATCCCAATGACTGGCAGCGGAACTGGTCAGGAAAGGCGTATATGATGTTGGGCCTTTCCCGGACTTCGTTTCCGCAGGCAATCAGCGCCAGTCCGGAAACCGGAAGCAGATATTTTTTCCTGTTCATGTCTTATTCTTGTTTCAGGTTCAATTTTATCTCTTCGGTACGGGCTTCCCTCGTGGAGAATGCCAGCAATGTCTTTCCGTCGGAATATGATGCTTCGACATCGCTGCCGCAATTGTCCGTTATCGTCCATTCTCCGTTGAGTTCTATCCGCACCTGCGTCGCACCGCATGGGGCGTCCACCCATTTCCTTCCGTAGATGCTTCTTTCGATACGTTTCCCGTTTTCGTCAAGAATCTCATCGCTCTCGCCTCTGTAGAGGGCCAGATCTGGATTGCTGACGCTCAGGGTAAGTGTATCGTCATCAATGCTGTACATGATTATGGACGGGCTTGCTTCCGCTAATATCGGGTCAATCGCGTCATTCAGGCCTTCGAAAAGTGCGAAAGCAGTGATGCCGCCGATCTTGTCCCTGACGATATGCGCAGACGAATCGCAGCGCACCACTTCGTACGGAAGTTCTTCCCCGTATGCGGAAATCTCTTCAGGAGTGGCATGGATGACAGTCATGTATTCGTATCTGCCGTTACGGACCATCTTTCCGTGGTCAATATAGGCCTTTTCGAACCATCCTTCCGTCGGCGCCATTGTCTCTTCGTGGAATGAGTGCTGCAGGTCTACGGTGAGGACGACCTTCGAGTCTTTTATAAAGTATGCATTGCCGAAACAGTCTGTCAGTGTGGACCTGCTGTCAGGTTTTTCCGGAGTGCATGTCCATTTGAAGTTTTCTCCCTTGAGGCTGTCGGGAACGGCGTTCTGGAACAGGGTTGTGTGCAGTTCAGAGCCGGCGAGGCTGTTTTCGAGGTCGGAACCGAGGGCGATTACCCTGTTGCCGAATGCGAAAAACGACTTCCGTCCGCGCAATGAACCGTTGTATTTGTCATGTTCGTGGAGCTTCATAGCGAATGCTCCGTCCATTCCCTTGTGCGAGACCCCTCCTGCGAACCATTCATCGGAGAGCAGCATTTCTTCGTAGCCGGAGAACTCGTCGACGTTAAGTACGTTTGCCAGCATGTCTTCCATAGGGATTTCGGCAGCGGTAGTCCCGGGGATGTGGCACCAGTCCCAGCCGTCCACCCGATATCCGGAGCCGAAAGCGCTGACGTGATTTTCCGGATCGGCCAGAATCTGCATGCTGCCGTGAGAAAGGTATCGCCCGTAAAGGTTTGCACCTTCATAAATCTCTGACGCCCAGATGTACCGGCTGTGTCCGGCAAATGTTACCGACCATTCTCCGCGTCTGTGCGTCATAGCACAGGCGAAAGGATATGTATGGCAGCCTTCGGGTGACTTTTCAGCCACGATTCCCTCATCGGAGAATTTTTTTCCGAATGTCCCGCTGCCGTCGAGTCTCATATAGGCGGCCGCGAGGTCTCTGTCCGTTTCTTCCGAACCGTCCGGGGATCCGGCATCCGCCAGAAGGGAGTACTGACGCGGAATGAGGGCTCCTTTCCCGTCCGGATGCCGTCCGGACATCGCGAGAGGAAATGATTCCCTGTTGCAGTAGAACCGCATTTCCAGCAGGGCTCTTTTCAGTATCCCGTGACTTTCTTCGGAAATCGCAAAGTCTGTCTTTCCGAGCATCCAGACTGCATTTACCGCTCCGTCGAAGCCTCCTGTGGCGTATGCCGGATATGCTTTCCTGTGGTGCATTACCGTACCGTCCGTCTTGAAGCACGGCTTAAGTCCGTCGGCATATTTGAATCCGTTGTCTATCCATCTCGACAGGGCTTTCATATACGCTGCCTTGTATGGCGTGTCCGGAAGCATGAGAAGCGAAGCCATACGCCCCATCAGCGAAGTGTTGAAGGCGTCGATATCCATCCCTGCCTCCTTGGGTGCGATTTTCACTTCGCCCACTCCTGAGAACCATTCCATGGCGGCCTGGACTTCATCTGCCATCCCTGCCTTCACGAGTACGTCTTTCATAATGACGGGCCCGGTGTAGAAGTTCCTCATACTGTAGCCGAGATGGTGTAAGGTGCCGAGTCCGCTTCCTGCGGCAAATCCCTGGTCCAGAATATGTTCAGTCAGGGACAGGTACATTTTTTCCATTTCGGCCCTGACCGTCGGATCCGTTTCCTTCATCCAGGACAGGGCAAGCTGGAACATATTGTCGTTCAGCTGCTTCAAAAGCTGTCCGTTTTCCCCGAATCTGGCGGAAGCATCCTTTATCCCTACATTGAGAAATGTTTCCCCGTAGCGTGTAAAGTAAACTGGTTTTCCCTTGATGGTTCCGTCCTGATTTCTGGAAATGCCGTAACTGTCGTACATTTCCCTGAGCCTGTCCGGACTCCACGGCTTTTTCCCTGATGTAACCAGTTCGATGAAGCGTTCTTCTATGGTTTCAAGCTCCCTTACGGTATTTTCGCTTATCTTCTCTTCCTGTGGGATGTCGAGTTTCAGGTTCCAGCTGTTGTTCAGTATGAGCCAGTGTACGGTAGTTTCACAGTTTATGTAAGGTGCCTGCCAGTCCGGAGTATGGTAGCGGACGTCTTCGAAGGCGGACGGAATGATGCCGTCAAAATAAAGGACGCCCTTTCTGACTTTTTCAGGGGCGGAAATCACGATTCTGTCCATCCCTGTTTCCGGAGTACCCTGCATATCCCTGTCGAATCCCACCCACGAGCCTCTCCAGCCGGTGAAGCCGAGGTTATAGTCGAAATGACAGCATTCACGTTCTCCCTTGAAGAAAGTGAATGTGAGTTTTCCATCCATGGCTTCCGGCGCATATATCCAGAATACGAAAGACGCTACAGATGTCTCCCGGGGATTCGGATTTTCAGGCAGATACGGAATTTTACCGGTGAATACGAGTTCGGCTCCCGGCCTTTTCCACTCCCACTTCAGGGAGTTCTGTCCCAATTTGCAATGGTCATCCGAAACGGACACGTCGGACTTTACGGAAACCGCCGTACCTGTCCCGTCTTCGAATGACATTATTCCAGTCTCCGGGGTGAAATCAACGACCTTGATACCGGAAGTCAGCAAAAGCATCAAGGTCGATAAGGTGCATAAAAGTTTCAGCATATTACTTCGTTACCGGCGCCAGGCCCTTTTCGATATTGCCTTTCCTGATGAGTGCTTCGAGGAAATAGTAGTCGGCGTAATTGAGTGGTACGTCTATGCAGCTCCCGTGCGGAATGCTGCCGACGGAATGCATGAGGATAAATCCTCCGTTCGTGCCCGGCTCCGCCCTGTATGCAGGAGAGGAAAGCGACTCTATGATCTTGTCGGCAGTTTCCTTGTATCCGGCTTTCTTTGTGTGGTAGCTGAGTTCATACAGTGCGGAAGCTATGATGGCCGCCGATGACGCGTCTCTGTATGTGTCCGGGATGTCAGGGCAGTCGAAATCCCAGTAAGGAACGAGGTCTTCCGGCATGTTCGGATGGTTGAACAGGTATTCAGCCACTTTTTCGGCTCTTTCGAGATATTTCGGATCCGAAGTGAAACGGTATGCCATCGTGAAACCGTAAATGGACCAGGCCTGGCCTCTTGCCCAGCCTGATTCGTCGGCATAGCCCTGTGCCGTGTATTTGCCTCTTATCGCGCCTGTTTCGTCATCGTAGTCGACAACGTGATAGGTACTGTAGTCCGGGCGGTAATGGTTTTCCAGGGTCTTGTCTGCATGGCTGACGGCTATTTTCGCGTATGTCGAATCTCCGGTGAACTCCGTAGCCTTGAAGAGCAGTTCAAGATTCATCATATTGTCTATGATGACAGGGCACTTCCATCCTCTTTCAGCCTGCCAGCCCCTGTCGACATTCCACGACTGGAGAATGCCCGCTTCCGGCCTGAATCTCGTGGAGAGGGATTTCGCAGTGTTTTCTATGACCTTCTTGTATCCGTCTATATTCTTGAGCCTTAGCCCGTTCCCGTAACTGTCATAAACCATGAAACCCACATCGTGGTGCCAGGTCAGATACTGTATGGTGTCGAGTATTTCCGTATGTTTCCGTGCATGTTCAGCCCAGTATTCGTCTCCTGTCAGTTCGTACATATACCACAGGGTTCCGGCGAAAAAGCCGCTGACCCAGTCATCCGTAGGAACGTATACTATTTCCCCGTTTATGAATGTCGACGGAATGCGTACGGTATCTCCAGCTTCAGATGCCTCTACCAGAGATTTCAACTGGATGCAGGCATTGTCTGTGTTGTTCCGGATAATGTCGTTCTTGGGGGCGCACTGGACGGCGGCCACCGTCAGCGCCAGCAAAGAAAAGAATTTGAATTTCATTGTATTATAGTTTGAGTTATTAGTCCCGTGTACGGTTACAATTTTTGCGAATTTAGTGAAAATCTTCGGGATGGCAAGCGAAAAATTGCGATAGTTTGTTTTTCTCTCTCAAGGTTCGATTTTGTCCGGAAATCGTCTTGTCCGTTCAAAAATTAATTGTAATTTTGTCAAAATCTAATTTAACCATAATTAATAACTTTAATAACTTCATGAAACGAATCTGCCTGATTGCACTTTCATTTTTCTGGTGTTTTTCATCGATATCGAATGCGGCTATTAATTCCCAATATGATTTCGAATCCGGCGTTCCCGGATTCCTCAAGGTAATCGGTAACGGTACCGCAGTGTCTTCCGGGGAAAAGTTCAAGGACGGCAAGTCTTCGGTGAAATTCACGTGGAAGGGCCAGGCTGCCCTGGCGTTCAACAACTGCACGGAGATCGAGGCTTCCATGAAAGTGAACGGAGCCGGCATCATAATATGGATTTACAATACCGCCCCGATGGATGCCCCGCTGCGTTTTACTTTCTGGAACTGGAGCGAAGAGGAAATCTGCCATTTCGATTTCAATATGGATTTCAAGGGGTGGCGTACAGCCTGGATAAAGTATATCGACATGCCATGTCCTTACGGGCATTACGGTGACAGAAAACTCGCCGACAGGGCCGTGAACGTAGCCAGGATGACCGTCACTCCTCCGGCTTCCGTGCCGGAAGGGACCATTTTCGTGGACAGGGTGACATTTTCGAGAAACAAACTGCACGACCAGATTACCCCGGATATGCAGATTCCTCAGAACAATTATAATCTGAAAAGGAACATGTGGCACTGGTGCCGTCTGTGGGAGTGGGAGCAGTATCCCTCCCTGGAAGTGACGCCGGTTACTGAAGAACAGCAGAAGATGCTGGATACTGTCGAGGAAAGGATGGACAGGTTCATCAAGTCCGGAAGCTCCAGCCAGAATTACGTCACGGGTACGCTGATTCCGAGGGCCGATGATACATATAATAAATATGGTATGCGGCGTCTGCCGGACGGTTCGGTTATCGGGGCTCCTCTGCTTAGTGACGATGAGTTCAACAACGCGCGCGGGGAGATGAGAATCCGTTATATCGGCCAGATGATTTACTATTATGCCCAGGATTATGCGTACACGGGGAACAAGGCGAATCTCGACAAGGTGTTCGTCGGAATGGACCATGCCATAGACCAGGGCTTTGCATACGGAAGCGGACAGGGTACGAACCATCACTACGGCTATCAGATAAGGGAGCTCTACCGCGGACTCTGGCTTCTCAGGGATGAAATAGCCGCTGCCGGCAAACTTGAAGAATATCAGAAGGTCCTGGAGTACTGGAGCGGCCTGCAGGAAACAAGGCTTCCGTTCGTGTACGGCAGGGACGAAATCCTGGACAGCTGGCATACCCTGTTGGAGGCAAAGGAGATAGCTGCGATGATGACCCCGGACCCGTCCGAGAGGTATGCTAAGATGGCGGCACTGGGAAGATGGGTGTCGGGTTCCATATCATATTCTCCGGGAACGCTCGGCGGCTTCAAGGTAGACGGGACCTCCTTCCATCATGGAGGACATTATCCGGCATATTCCGTGGGCGCCTTTGCTGCCCTGGGAGATTTCTGCAACTATACCAACGGGACGGATTTCGTCATCACAGAAGAAGCCAGAAAGACATTCAAGCATGCATTGCTCACTTTGCGCGACTACTGTAATCTTACTGACTGGGGAGTAGGTATCTGCGGGCGTCATCCGTTCAACGGATTTATTCCGAAGGCTGACATAGAAGCTTTCGCGGCTCTCGCCCTTCTGGGTGACCTGACCGGTTCCGGCCTGGCTGCCGATCCCGATTTGGGCGGGGCGTACCTTTATCTCGGAGGTGCGAACCAGGAAAGCGTATCCGCGCTTCGCAAGGCCGGGGTTTCAGGCGCGTCTGCCGCTCCAGAAGGCTTTTTCGTACTGAATTATGCCGCCCTCGGCATTCATCGCCGCGATAACTGGATGCTTTCCCTCAAGGCTTATAATTCCGATGTGTGGAGTGCTGAAATATATGCGGCCGACAACCGTTTCGGAAGATATCAGAGTTACGGTACGGTCCAGCTCATAGGCAGCGGAAAACCGGTGTCGGCGAAGGCGAGCGGCTTTTCCCAGGAAGGCTGGGACTGGAACAGAGTGCCTGGAGCCACGACTGTCCATCTGCCTTTCGATATGCTGAACAGCCCTCTGAAAGGTACGCTTATGGAGCGGAACGATTCCCGTTTTCCGGGAGTCTCCTCTTTGGAGAAGCGGAACGGTATGATGGCATTTACATACGTGGAGAAAGACAGGGTGAATTTCTGTGCTGGCGCGACTGCCACCAAGAGCGTATTCTGTTTCGACAACAGGATAATATATCTCGGAAGCGGAATTTCGAATACGAAAAATTACGGCTATCCGACAGAGACCACGCTGTTCCAGCTGAAGATAGAGGACAGGGAAGGCCTGATAGTGGACATAAACGATGATTTCTTCGGTGATTTTCCGTTCCCGTCCACATACAGGTTTGCGAGAGAAGGACAGGCAGTCCTGAATGACCCTCTCGGAAACTGGTTCATCATTCCCGATGCAGCGGGTCTGACAGTGGTGAAGCAGACACAGACATCCCCGTCCGATACGAGAAAGAAAGAGGGTACAGGTGACTTCGTAACGGCATATATCGACCATGGAGTGTCTCCGGACAATGCATCCTACGAGTATATGATGCTTGTCCAGCCCGCAGGCAAGGAAGTGAAGCAGTTCTCGAAGAAACTGCCGTATACGGTCATACGCCGCGACAACGATGCCCATGTGGTGAACGACCATATTACGGGAATTACCGCATACGCCTGCTACGGGGCGTATGACAGCGCGGCTTCAGCCGAAGGTCTTGCGGCTCTGCCGAAGGGAAAGGACGCGAAGCCTTGTCTTCCTGTGGTATCTATAGATGCGGAAACCATGGTAATGGAGCGGACGGCCGGGGACGGAACGGTAGTGATGAGCATCTGCACGCCTGATCTGGGTATTACGCAGAAAGCCTATACCACGCCGCAGCCGAGCCAGCCTTTGCTCAGGAAAGTGGTCGTGGACGGAGACTGGGAACTATCGGAACCTGCGGACAATGTGGATATTGCCCGCGAAGGCGGGAAAACTTCCATTACGGCGACTTGTCTTCACGGTCAGCCGGTGGAATTCAATATAAGGAAAATCTGACCGGTATTCGGGCCTGTCCCGGGCGGCGGTCCTGAAAATGTAACCTTATTCATAGCATATAATTAATAATCTAAACGATGTATAAACTAACTGTATTTTTCGCAACGCTGGCTATTCTCCTGTCATCGGCATGGGATGCGTCGGCGCAGAATACTGAGGTCAAAGGTCGTGTGACGGACAAGTCCGGAGAGCCGCTGGTGGCTGTGACGGTTTACGAATCCGGAAATACATCCAACGGAACGGTTACCGATATCGACGGCAACTATACCATTACGGTTCCTTCGACTGCGACTCTCATATTCTCTTGTCTGGGTTTTGAAGAGATTCAGGAGACGGTCTCTAAGCGCAATACCATAAATGTCTCGATGGCGGAGGAACAGCTTTCCCTCGATGCTGCGGAAGTAGTCAGCGTCGGATACGGTTCCGTGACGCGCCGTGACCTGACCGGGGCTGTCAGCAAGGTCGATATGGGAGAGATGATGAAGGCTCCCGTAACGAATTTCGACCAGGCTCTTACGGGTCGCGTGGCCGGTGTGGTAGTTACCACCTCCGACGGTTCCCTCGGTGCCGAGGCCAATATCACCATCAGGGGAAACAACTCCCTGACCCAGAGCAGTGCGCCTCTGTATGTCATCGACGGATTCCCTTCGGAAAGTTCTATGGCGCTGGCCATAAACTCTGCCGACATCGAGTCCATAGATATCCTGAAGGATGCCTCCGCCACGGCCATTTACGGTGCGCGCGGTGCGAACGGCGTCGTGGTGATTACTACCAAGCAGGGTGTAGAGGGCAAGCCGAAGGTAAGTTTCAGCGCGTCGTGGACCGGAAACAAGATATACAACAAGGTCGATCTGATGGATGCCTACGAGTTTGTGGATTTCCAGACGGATATGGCTATCGCAAGCGGAGGTACCCAGTCATATCTCTACCATGACGGAGAATGGCTTTATACCGTGGACGATTACAAGAATGCGAAGACCATCGACTGGCAGGATATGATTTACAGGCCGGCTCTCGTGCAGAACTACAACATCTCACTTTCCGGAGGCAGCAAGGAAAGCGGAACGCGCTATGCCGCCAGTTTTTCCGTGCTGGACCAGGACGGTATCATCGTGAATTCGAATTTCCAGAGATACCAGGGCAAGATAAACCTGTCGCAGAACATAGGAAAGAAGGTAAAGGCAGACCTGAACGTGAACTATTCGAGGTCGGTGACCAAGGGTACCAATCCTACTGCCGCCCAACAGGCTTCCTCGGCATCCGGCTGGCTTCTCTATTCCGTATGGGGTTACCGTCCCGTAAAACCTCTCTGGGACACCACTCCCGATGACGATTTCCTGATGTCTCCAATAGACGAGGATATCGCCGATGCGAACGACTACAGGTTCAATCCCGCACTTTCCGTGCGCAATGAGCACAGAAAGACTATACAGGATTACCTGAATGCCCAGATAGGTCTCACCTATACCATTATCCCTGACCTTGTGCTGAAGGTAACCGGTACTTATACCCTTCAGGAAAGGCGCAGGGAAGAGTTCAACGGCACCAAGACATATACCGGATATGAGGGTTCCCCATCCGGAAACGGTATCAACGGCGCCATCTACTGGACCAACTGGGTGACCTGGCTGAACGAGAACACCCTTACATGGACCAAACACATAAACAGGGCCCATCATCTTACCCTGCTCGGAGGAGTCACTTTCCAGGGACAGAACCAGGATTACAAGGGGACGCGTGCCACCAATATGACTACAGAGGCTCTCGGACTGGACGGGATGCATACAGGCCACTATCAGACAGTCACTCCATATACCTATAACTGGAGAATGATGTCAGGTCTGTTCAGGCTGCAGTATAATTACCGGTACAAATATTATCTTACGGCTTCATTCAGGGCCGACGGTTCTTCCAAGTTCCCGACAGACAACCAGTGGGGTTACTTCCCGTCGGCATCCCTCGCCTGGAACTTCAACAGGGAAGACCTGCTGAAGGACAGCAGTTGGCTCAAGAACGGAAAGCTCCGTCTTTCTTGGGGTCTGACAGGCAACAACAGGACCACGACTCCATACGACTTCTATGCGCAGATCATCACTACACCTGGAAGTGCCGACAACGGTGACTATGTGTTCGGCGGAGACAACATGACCGGCTATTATCCCGGCAAACTCGGAAATACCAGGCTGAAATGGGAGACGACAGAGCAGTGGAATGCAGGTATCGACCTCACTTTCTTCGAAAATGACAGAATCAAGTTCACTGCCGACTGGTATATGAAGAATACCTACGACCTTCTGCTTCAGGCCACCATGCCTTCATCCTCAGGTTATGAGTCGGCAATGATGAATATCGGCTCGATGAGGAACTCGGGATGGGAGTTCTCTCTCGAAACGCTGAACATAAACCACCGGAATTTCCAGTGGACGACCTCGTTCAACATCGCGTTCAACCGGAACAAGGTGACGGCCCTGACATCCGGACAGCAGTCCCTTCTGACTTCTGTTTCGTGGGATACCCAGTACAACAGCCAGTATCCGTACATTACTCAGGTTGGAAAGCCGTCCGGTATGATGTACGGCTATATTTACGAAGGGACCTACAAGCAGGATGACTTCATAGGCAATACGTTGAGGGACGACGTGGCCTGTCTTTCGAGCGTGGCGAGGAACGAAGTGGCACCGGGTGACCCGAAGTACAGAGACATAAACCGGGACGGCGTTGTGGATGACAATGACCGCACCATCATCGGCTGCGGGCAGCCTCTGCATACCGGCGGTTTCGGAAACTCTTTCTATTTCTACGGTTTCGACGTGAATATCTTCTTTACCTGGAGCTATGGAAACGACATTCTCAATGCCAACAGGCTTATCTTCGAGAACGGCTCCAAGGCGAATCTGAACATGTTTTCTTCCTACACGGACAGATTCGATGCAGTGGACAACCCGGACAGCGATATCCCGAGAGTCGGAGCCAAAGGGATGGATGTATATTCTTCGAGGGTCATCGAGGACGGTTCGTTCCTGAAACTCAGGAACGTATCCATCGGCTATACCCTGCCGCGCCGTGCTCTGAGAGCCATGCACTTCGATACCATGAGAGTGTACATATCCGCGGACAATATCTGGACTCTGACGAATTATTCGGGCCCTGACCCGGAAGTATCCACCAGAAATTCCGTTCTTACACCGGGGTTCGACTGGTCTGCATATCCGAGGGCGTTCGGTCTGACAGCCGGAGTTTCATTCACATTCTGACAAGGAGGGAAAAGTTATGAAGAAGAAAATCAATATACTTGCTTTGGCTGTTATGGCGTTTGCCGGAGTTTCCTGCAGTTTTCTGGATGTGGAGGCACCTGTCCTGACCAAAGAGAAGTTCTATAAGTCCGAGGCGGAAATGCTTTACAGCCTTGCCGGAGTTTACGGTGTGATCAACAACGAGGGCTTTTACGGGAACTATTATTCCCTGATGCTTTCGAATACGGATGATCTAAGCTATTACAACCGTTCGTCCGGTTCTAATTATGCGGTATGGTATCTGCACAATGCAGGTTCCCCCGAAGTGTACGGTGCCTGGACCGCCATTTACAAGGGTATAAACAATGCAAACGTATTCATGGAAGCGGCTGAGGGTTCGGAATTCGACCCGGACGGCAAGTTCTACAATGAAGCCCGTTTCCTCAGGGCGTTCTATCATTTCATACTCGCGCAGGCGTGGGGAGACGTCCCGTTGAGGACAGTCGCCATCACTGACCAGAATAAAGACGAAATGAACTGCAAGGCTTCTCCGCAATACGACGTGCTCAAATGGGCCGCAAGCGAAATGGAAGCATGCATTTATCATGACAGGGGTCTCGAAGTGCCGGATGACGGGACGGCAGGACAGAATCTCGATCTGAGCGGGGTCGATCTGACACAGGCTCCATCCCGGGTGACTGCCACTACCATGGCAGGAATCCTCGCCAGACTGTATCTGTTTATGGCCGGCGAGACTGTCAGCGGGAACGAGGACTTCAGAAAGGAATATTACCGAAAGGCTATGGACTATGCCGGTGCCGTAATATCCAGTGGATTGCATCGGCTTAATCAGGGAAATGACGAGCATGACGGTTATTCTCTTGTTTTCATCAATATGATAGAGGATGTCTACGATACGAGATACCGCGAATCCATGTGGGAAGCCGACTTCCTCGGGAACCGTTCCAGTTCGGATTCCTGGAGCAACGGACGTATCGGCGATCTTATCGGGCTCCAGAGTTCTCCGAAGGTAGGGACGTATGATGACGTGAACTGCAACTTCGCATACGGCCAGTACAACGGTTCAGTCAAACTGTGGAATCTTTACTGGGCTACGGACAGGACCGATGAAGAGAATGAAATAGCACTTGACGGGGAAACCTGCACTACGGATATTGCTGCAGGTGTTTTCTGGGAGCAGAGCAGGAAGGGTTGGGACAAACGCCAGTTCTGGAACATGTGCCCTTACAATTATACCGGATGGACATATTCCGTAGACGGTGTCGTTCAGGCCGAATATGTGGCGGGAATCGACAGGACCCCTTACAGGGTGTCGAATTCGAGAACTACGATTACGGATCCTACGGCAGCCATAGGCATAAGAAACTGCGGGAAATACCGTCGTGAGGTCATCTATGAAGGAGTAAAGGGTGACAAGGGTACATATACTCCGATAAATTATCCTATTCTCCGCTATTCAGACGTGCTTCTGATGTATGCCGAGGCTCAGAACGAGTATGAAGGATACCCGACCGAAGTTTCGTACGAATATGTAAAACAAGTGCGCGACAGGGCAGGCATCGCGACTCGGGATTTCGGAGAATACGGCTATGAATCATTCAGGCAGCTTGTCAGAAATGAAAGGGGAAGGGAACTGTGTTTCGAATCCCTGCGTAAATACGACCTGATAAGGTGGGGCATATTCTACGATTCCATGAAGGAATACATAGAAGACTCCCAGGATACCAATTTCGGTACGGGCACAGTACCTAAAGCGATATCGGCAAGCACGGCATCCAATGTCCAGCAGCGGCACATCGTACTTCCGGTACCTACCATAGAACTGGGTGTGAACAAGGACCTCGTCCAGAATCCATTGTGGTAACATTGACTAAAAAATTGACAGATATGACTTTCAGAATTTTACCGTTGTTCTTCTCTGCTGCAGTCCTGCTTATGGCGGCAGGCTGCGAGCAGCCGAACATATATGCGGAAATAGACTATAATGTGACTCTGGCCCCGTCCAATACATACGTGGCCGGAGAACCCGTGGTGTTCAATATCACGGGAAATCCGGACAACCTCCTGTTCTACAGCGGTGAACCGGGTCACAGGTATGAGTATCGCGACCGTTATCAGACCACTGCCGATCATGCAAATGCAATGAGGCTGGAACTGTCCATCCAACACCGGCAGGGGAACAGCGAGGCGCTGGAAATTTATTATTCCGACAGTTTCGAGGAACTGTCCAGCAATCCAGAAACCGACAGGACCAGACTTGAGGAGATGTATGCGGGAGGGATGGAAGGCTGGACAGAAATCGAGTTCGATGATCCGGGCGGTAAGATCGATGTATATTTCGATGTGGGCAGGGAACTGCCGAAAGAACTCGCCTCGAATTTCTGTCTGGCGTTCTACTGGTGTCCTCCGGAGCCGGAAGATGTCGTGGACGGGGAGAACATCACTTATCCTCACACCTACATGGATACCTATTATGTAAACGGGACTCTGTATGTGGATATAGACGGTGTGGAGATGAGTTATAAGCTGCAGGACATTATGGGACAGACTTTCCAGACGGACCCGAGGGTGGACCAGCCATACGTGAACACGGTAAATCAGAACGGACGGATCAGACTGAATGCCCAGCAGGACATCGTTTTCTCCGGAGCCTACTATGATGCCATACAGCATTACTGCACCGGTTGGGCATTCTCGGCTCCGAGGGCGTTCCTTTCCATCGATCCGGATGAAGGGATAGTGGTGAAGAATCTTCAGAATTACCTCGATACATACGAGTATACTTTCGAGGAGCCTGGTACGTATACGGTGACATTCGTCGGTACGAATGTGAATTACCAGGGGTCATCGTCGCAGGTGAAGGAACTGACAGTCACTGTCGTAAATCCGCCTCTGCAGACGGAGCCGGCAGAATAGGGAGATGCACTGGACCTGCTGAAGACAATGCGAGCCGGACTTTTACAGTCCGGCTCGTCTTTTATACTTTGGTTCCGAGGACTATGCCCTGCGCTTAGAATGACAATGCGATAGCGATGAAGTCATCTGCCTTCAGTGCGGCTCCGCCTATAAGCCCTCCGTCGATGTCCGGGCAGGCGAAAAGTTCCTTTGCATTTGAAGGCTTGCAGCTTCCGCCGTAAAGGATGGTGATTTCCTCTGCCAGAGCACCGAATTTTTCTTCAACGACTTTTCTGATGCAGGCGTGGATTTCCTGAGCCTGCTCTGCGGTAGCGGTCTTGCCGGTGCCGATGGCCCATACGGGTTCGTAAGCGATGATGACCTTGGCCATATCTTCGGCAGAAAGAGTGTAGAGAACGTTCTTCACCTGTTCCGTTACGACATCGAAATGACGTTCTGCCTCGCGCTCATCCAGATTTTCACCTACGCAGAAAATCGGGGAAAGACCGTTGGCGATAGCCAACTTAATCTTTTCGACCAGTTTGGCATCGGTCTCGCCGTAGTACTGCCTTCTCTCAGAGTGGCCGAGGATGGTGTACTGGCATCCGGCCGATACGAGCATATCTGCGGCTACCTCGCCGGTATATGCGCCTTTCTCCTTGTCTGCACAGTTCTGTGCCGAAAGTCCTATCGAGGTCCCCTTGATGGCTTCCGCTACCGGAACCAGATGGGTAAACGGCGGAGCGATGATCAGTTTTACTGAAGAAGGTACTTCAGAGGATTTGGCTGCGACAGCCTTTGCCAGTTCGACACCTTCGGCAACGGTGGTGTTCATTTTCCAGTTGCCTGCAACGATTTTCTTTCTCATAACCTTTATTCTGTTTTTGTCTGTAATTTCCGAACGGGCGCAAATTTAGCAATATTTTTCAGAAAAGCATGCTGACTATGACCCCGATTTTGCCCGAGTCATTCCACAGTTTGATTATTCCGGAATCGTAGTCGCAGCTGATGACTTCGAAACTGATACCCTGCCTGTTTTTCACGTCTGTTTCCGTGGTGTATTTCAGGCTGCCGGTAACACTTGAACCGGCTTCTGGGAATGAGCTGCAGGTCAGGATAAAATAGTCGGCCATATTGTCATCCGTGACCCAGAACGTGTTTTTTTCTTTATTGTATCCTGTCTGGAACCGTTTTTCATCGTATGTGAGCACGGGAGTCCCCTTTATGATTAGTCCTATCCCGTTTTCGCTCTTGAAATCTTTCAGCGTAAACTCCGGCTCGCAGCCGCACAGCAGGGCGCCGAATATAATCCCGGCTGATACGGATTTTATGACACTGGTGGCTTTCATAAACTTGGATTTCCTGATTATTTGAGGGTTATCACTTTCCTGACGATGGATGTCGAACCGTCTTCATAGTAAATTTCTGCCTGCATCGTCCCTGAAGACTCGGGAGTGTAATATCCGCTTCCGTCGGTTGCGATTTCCTTTCCGTCCATGGTCCATACTATCTCTTCGGCATCGTATGCATTGAAAAGCCTCAGAGGGAATTTGCTGCCGCGGGGAAAAGTCCCGTCATCGTTGCGTGTTACATTGTAAAGGTAGATGAAAGGGTAGACCGTAGTCCTTTTGGAGGAGGTTTTTATATCCGTTTCGGTTTCATCTTCCTTGCTGTCGCCGACATAACTGCATATTTTGACTTTGTATAACATGGCTGGAGTCAGATTCTCGAACGTGCAGGAAAATTTTCCGGGTTCATACTCGATAGCTTCCTTAGTTTCCATCTCCTGACCGTTGAGACCGTGCAAAGTCACGGAGCAGGTTGTTTCTTCCGAAACCGCAGACAGCCTCCAGGTGAGGATAGCCGCATCCTGGAAAGTCTCTTTGGCCAGGGCGATGATGCCGTTGCTGTCGTTTACGGTCAGTATGATATTGTCCCCGGATTTCCTGATATCGGTGATGGATAGCGAGGATTTGGTCCCGCTGCGGAAAACGAAGGCAGGGTCGGTGGCCGGCGTGAATGCAGAATTGCCCATAGAGCCTGTCCGGTAAGGAAAGAACACTTCCGACACATCCGTGGCCCGGGAACTGGCTTCTATCAGGTCTGCGCACTGGTACTGCGGATTGCAGTTGATTTCGTTCCGGTTCCATCTTTCGGCAGCTGTCAGGTTTCTCTCGTAGGAAGAAGAAAATCCAGCTCTTCTCGCGGATTTGTCTATATGGTATATGAGCAGTCCGCTTCCGCCGATGTATTCGTCCCAGCCCTCTTCGGCCCTGCATTCGAAAAGGAAATATTCGCCGGGCGTATCGGTCTCCATCCTGTAGTATTTTCCTCCTTTCCCGGCAGGAGTGAGCGTGAAAGTGCCTGCGGTCAGGGTCTCTGCCTCGAAAAAGCCCAGTTCATCCTTTTCTACGGCGCTCAGGTTGGGCGGAGTGTGGCCGTCGTTGTTCGAATTTCCGCTGTCCATCAGGGATATGGAACCCCACAGGGCTTCCGACATGCCTCCGCTTTCTTCATAGTCGGTATCGTAGTAGTCAGACAGTCCGAGCGTGTGGCTGAATTCGTGGCAGAAAGTCCCTATCCCGGCCAGCGAATATACTCCGAACGTACTTCTCGTCAGTTCAGAAGTGCAGGCATATCGGTTCACTATCACTCCGTCGAAAGTCCTCTCTTTCTCTTTATTATATTCTACGCTAAGTTCCCAGGCGTGCGACCAGATATGGTCGTCACCGGCCCCTTCCGCCTCATCTCCTCCGGCGAAGAATACGAATACATTGTCCACATAGCCGTCCCCGTCATCGTCATAGCTGGAAAAGTCCACGCTCCCGTCCGCCAGTCTGCAGGCTTCCAGAATCATTTCGGCAGCATTTACGTCATCTTCGGTATTTTTATCGTTGCTCCCGTAGTAGGCGTAGTTCTTTGACAGTGTCACGATATCGCTGACATCGAACGAGAAGGTGAAATACCCCTCATACTGGTCATCGAAATAATCCTTCGCGGAGCCTGTGGCGCCGTTGCTGTCATATCCGGACTCCATCAGCATCCTTGTGAAAGTTTCCTTGGTATGCCCCTCCTGGAATTTCAGATCCTTGAACTGCGCCAGGATGACGAGCCCGTGCCGTTCTGCCACGTTTTCTCCGCTTTTCGTGGACAGTCCTTTGGCCTTTCTGATTCTGAGCAGGGCATTGTCACCTTTTTCAGCATCGCTGACGCCCGCCCTTTTTATCGCGGCCGCGGCAGCCAGCTGTCCGTAAGGGATGAGCCTGCTTTTTGCCAGCACATCCGCAGGAGCCTTCTGACCGGCTCTGTATCCGGTAAGGACCAATCCTCCGTCTTCCCCGTAATACGCATAATAATACCATCCGTCCTCGCCCATTTTTATCGTGCACCCGTCGGAGGTCGTCAGTATTTTCATGAATTCATCACCCCTGAGCTTAGCCAATACGGTCGTCCCGTCAGGCTGGGACAGATAAAATTCCCCCTTTTTTGCCGGGACGGCCCGGCAATGTCCGTAACCGGAGAGCAGTATGATGACGGTAAGCAATACCGTTGCAATTTTCGTCGACATATTCTTCATAGACGTCAAAAAATATTAACTTTGCCCGCGAGACGAACCGAAGCAAATATTTGCATATATAGGCAATTTTTATGAGACGAACAACAAAATTTTTCTTAACCGTACTTTTGTCCGGGTTTCCGGCAGTGTGCCTGGCACAGGCTGATATCGTGGAACTTATAAACAGCTACGGAAAACTGGACCACTGGTCTGTCCGGGAGGTGAAGGAGTCCGGAGTCATAGGAGGGGGCATCAAGCATCTGTATGAATTCTATGGAGATCAGGAGATAGTCAGGACTGATGAGCCGTTCGAAGCGCCCGAGGGCTATCTGTGGAGAACCAACAATGTCATTGCCGTAGTGGCAGGAGTTACCAAGACGAACACTACTGTTTTTCCTGAAAAACGCGGAGACGGCTACTGCGCTCGCCTGGAGACGCACATAGAGTCGGTAAAGGTGTTGGGAATGATAAATATGGACGTTACCTGCCAGGGCGCGTTCTTTATCGGAGGCCTTGAGGAGCCTATCCGGGACACCAAGTCGCCAATGGCCAAGGTGGCATACGGACTCCCGTTCGAGGGGCGGCCGCAGTCCCTGTCTTTCGATTACAAGGCGGAGGTGGGGCATGATGTCGTGCGCGGAACAGGCTTTTCCAGACTGAAGGAAATGGACTGCGCCGACTATCCGAAGGCCTGTCTCATCCTCCAGAAACGTTGGGAAGAGGCAGACGGCTCCGTGCATGCATTGAGGGTCGGTACGGCTATCCGTCTTTTCGAAGAGAATGCGCCGGAGTGGGTGAACGGATTTAAAATGAATGTGGCATACGGCGATATTACTTCAGAACCGTTCTACAGGGATTACATGGGGCTGATCAATGATCCGGAAACAGCCTTTTACTGCGAGAACAGCCTCGGAAAAAAGGTGATGGTGCAGGAAGAGGGTTGGGCAGACGAGGGTGACGAGCCGAATTATCTGATACTTACGTTTTTAGCCAGTTCTCAGCCTGCTTTCTACGGCGGTGTGGGAAACATACTCTGGCTCGACAACATCAGGCTGGAAATGGAATAAGAAAAGGCGCTGTCTTTTTTGAAGAACTGGCGCCTGAACGTGTACTAAAACCTAAACCTGTATTATAGATGCAGGCGGCAGGCTGATTGTTGCAAGTTATCGTAAAATATTCGGCCGGTTCAAGGAATTGACCGGCGGTTCAGTTCTCGTCAAAAATGTCGTCGTCGCCGTCGTCATCGAAACCGAATTCTGCCGCAAATTTTTCCGCCACATCGTCCGGCACTTCGAAACTGAGGGAGCTCCAGAGCGAATCCATCTGCCGTCTTTCCTTTTTTGTCGGCCTGCCGCTTCCTCTGTCGCGTTTGAGGAAGAATGTCTCTACGGGAGCTTTCAGTTTGTCCAGTTCTTCCTGAGGCGTGATGTTTTCCGCGTATTGAGGGACAAGTTTAGCCCCCTGGCGTTTGTCAATAAGTGCTATGACGCGGTATTGGAACGAAACGGCACCTTTCCTGACAGTGAGAACGTCGCCGGGCTTTACGGTCTTCGAAGGTTTGGTGTCGGCTCCGTTGATTCTGACTTTTCCGCCTTTGCACGCGTCGGTGGCATCGCTCCTGGTTTTGAAAACACGTATCGACCACAGGTATTTGTCTATTCTTACTTCCATATCAGTTCCAGTTCATGTCGTGTTTTCCCGTGACGGCTCTTCCTGAAGCGGTTCCCGTGTCATCGGAATCTTCGTCTTCAAGCCCTTCGTAGTCTTCTCCCTCGAGGAACGGCTCCGTGTCCGGGTCGATATAGTCATCGGTGTCGTCACGTTCTCCGGCAGTCACTTCTATCAGTACGGTATCCCTGTCTGCGGGAACCACGAAAAAGTCCTGCACTTCGGCAGGCACTATCATCGCCTCGCCTTTTTTCAGCATGAAGTTTTCCATATTCTTTTTCCCCTCACCGTCGGTCCCCGGAACCTGAACGGAGGCTTCGCCTGTTACGCAAACGTATAATATGTAGCAGCCCTGCTGTTCGGTGTAGCTGTGAATCGGCTCCTTCAGGTTGACGGCCACTGCATTGAATTCCTGGCAGGAAAGGATTTTCCCTGCAGAAGCGCCTTCGGCCGCATGGCCGGAATGTATTACCACAGGCGAATGTCTGCCGTAATTTATGAAATCCATAGCTTCCGCCAGATGATCTGCCAGCACTTCGCTGTCGGTCTCGTCCTTGTCGTATAACCTGAACGGCAGTTCCGATGCCTCCTTGATTACCGCCGCACGGATTCCTTTCCCCGCCGAATGCAGTATTCCGGGTTCGATGAGGATGCAGTCTCCTTCCTGCGGATGTATGACGTTCATCACTTCCTTGATGGTTCCGTCCGTACATCTGTCATAAACTTCCCGGGCGGAGATGTCGCGGCTGAATCCGCAGAAAATTTCAGCATCCTTTTCAGCCGAGATTATGTACCACAGTTCCTTCCCTCCGAGCGCATCGAATCTCTGTTCTGCCGTCTCGTCGTCAGGATGAACGTGCACGGGCAACTCGCCGGCAATGTACAGAAATTTTACGGATACGGGGAACTGCCTCCCGTAATAACCGTAAACGGCTTCGCCGACAACACGCTCCATGTATGTTTCCATAATTTCGCCTATGGAGTTCTCCGCCAGCCATCCTTCTGCCGCTACGGAATCCTCTATTCCCAGGTCTGCCAGTGCAATGCTTTCTTCTCCCCATCCGTGATTTACCTTGACGGGAATGAATTTCATCGGATAAAGTTTCCTTATTCTGTTCTGTTCCATAACAATTCAATTCATCCGCCGACAAAAGTAGCAAAAATATCGGAATACGGGTATATGACAATTCTTCATTCCTTACGTGACATTTTGTCAGTTTTCCCCGCTGGCATCCCTTTTGTCCTAAGCCGGGACGTTGCGTCGCAGGACGCTGAAATTACCGACAAAATTCAAAATTTATAAAGTTATGATCAAACCATTGGCAGACAGAGTATTGGTAGAGCCTAAAGAGGCTGAGACCAAAACAGCGGCAGGACTGTATATTCCTGATACGGCAAAGGAAAAACCTCAGCAGGGGACCGTTCTGGCAGTAGGGCCGGGCAAGAAAGATGAACCGATGGAAGTGAAGACGGGCGATACCGTTCTCTACGGGAAATATGCCGGAACCGAAATTACCGTGGACGGCAAAACCTATCTTATCATGAAACAGTCGGATATTCTGGCTACACTTTAATATTATTATATAATAAGAGGAGATTCTATTATGGCAAAAGATATCAAATTCAATGTAGAGGCCCGTGCCCAGATGAAGGAAGGTGCTGACGCACTGGCAAACGCAGTAAAGGTGACACTCGGTCCTAAGGGCCGCAATGTCGTTATAGACAAAAAATTCGGTGCCCCTCAGGTAACGAAGGACGGTGTGACTGTTGCCAAGGAAATCGAACTTGAGGACAAGTTCGCCAATATGGGTGCCCAGATGGTCAAGGAAGTGGCTTCCAAGACCAATGACCAGGCCGGTGACGGTACTACCACCGCTACCGTATTGGCACAGGCCATCATAAATGTCGGCCTGAAGAACGTTACAGCAGGTGCGAATCCTATGGATTTGAAAAGAGGTATCGACAAGGCTGTCGCCAAGGTGGTGGAAAGCCTGAAGGCGCAGAGCCAGGAAGTCGGGGACGACTATTCGAAGATCGAACAGGTGGGTACGATTTCGGCCAATAACGACAACTATATCGGCAAACTCATCGCTGATGCTATGTCCAAAGTGAAGAAGGACGGCGTCATTACCGTTGAGGAGGCGAAGGGTACCGAGACCGAAGTGAAGGTCGTAGAAGGTATGCAGTTCGACAGAGGCTATATTTCTCCGTATTTTATGACTAACGGTGACAAGATGGAAGCCGTTCTGGAGGAGCCGCTCGTACTTATCACCGACAAGAAGATTTCCACGATGAAGGACCTTCTTCCTATCCTCGAACCTATAGCACGTGAAGGCAAGTCCCTGCTTATCATAGCCGAGGATGTGGATGGCGAAGCTCTTACCACACTGGTAGTGAACAGACTCCGCGGTACTTTGAAAATCGCTGCCGTCAAAGCCCCTGGTTTCGGTGACCGCCGCAAGGAAATGCTTCAGGACATAGCTACACTTACGGGTGCAGTCGTAGTTTCCGAGGAGCGGGGCTTCACACTCGAAAACACGACCCCAGACATGCTCGGAAAAGCTGAAAAGGTGGTTATCACGAAAGAGAATACGACCGTCGTAAACGGCGCAGGAGACAAGGATGCCATCAGGGAAAGGGCTGAACTTATCAGGAAGCAGATAGCTGCCACTACTTCGGACTACGATCGCGAGAAACTCCAGGAGCGTCTCGGCAAACTGGCAGGCGGTGTCGCCGTACTTTATGTAGGAGCTGCTACCGAAGTGGAAATGAAAGAAAAGAAAGACAGGGTAGAGGATGCGCTCAGCGCTACCCGTGCGGCTGTAGAGGAAGGTATAGTCCCTGGAGGCGGAGTGGCATATATTCGTGCTGCCGAGTCTCTTAAGGGAATGAAAGGCGAAAATGAGGATGAAACTACAGGTATCCATATCGTAGCCCGCGCCATCGAGGAGCCTCTTCGTCAGATTGCCGAGAATGCCGGTCTTGAAGGCAGTGTAATCATAAACAAGATCAGGGAAGGCAAGGGCGATTTCGGTTACGATGCCCGTACTGACAAGTATGTCAATATGTTCGAGGCAGGTGTCATCGACCCTACCAAAGTTTCCCGTATCGCTCTGGAGAATGCGGCTTCCGTAGCAGGAATGTTCCTGACTACCGAATGCGCTATCACCGATATTCCTGAGAAAGAGCAGGCTCCGGCAATGCCTGCCGGCGGAATGGGCGGTATGATGTAGTCTGCGGACTGATATTCAATCGCTTGGAGAGGCTGTGTCAAAATGATAAATTTTGACGCAGCCTCTTTAAGCGTGTAAGAATTCATAATTTGCAATTATGACATACCGACTTTTTATTTTTTAAGAAAAAAAATTTCGGAAAAAAGATTTGGAGATAAATAAAAAAAGCGTACCTTTGCCATCCCAAAAGAAATAGGGGGGGGTATAGCTCAGTTGGCTAGAGCATCTGCTTTGCAAGCAGAGGGTCGTCGGTTCGACTCCGACTATCTCCACAGTTGTTTGAAAAGGATGAGCAAGCAAGTAGTACAAGAGTAACGTCAAT